>JAPPEF010000147.1 GCA_028875335.1 Gemmatimonadota bacterium | reverse complement strand
GCGAAAGACTCAGTCTTTTGCGCAATACGACCGGAATTGCGGCCCTAGCCAGCTTTATCCTCTTCTGGCTCTTCATCCCTGCGTGGATGGCTTTGGACGCCCAAAAAAGACGAGAAAAAACCGCGGTTTGGGGCCTATTCGGTCTCTTGGGCAATATGATCGCCTTGGTCGTCTATTTGCTAGTGCGCGAAAACGAACACGCCGCGTCTAAAGACAATAGCCAGTAGGTGCCCTCGCCTCTTGTAGTCAAGGGTGCCCACAAGGGGCACCCCTACGGTGCAATAGGAAACGAATTCGTTGGAACCGGTGTCGTATCCCGCACCTCATCCCACATCTGAGTTCATCTGCGTCCATCTGCGGATACTTGCCGCTCAGCGACGATTCCCCCCCTCGGGTCCGATCTCACCCGTACCCACCCCAACGCCCGTGAGCACCTCGCTGTAGCCGGGATAGGTGACGGCGTATTGGAAGCCCTCGTTGGTGCCCGCCGCGCCAAAGCGGCCCTGCTTGTCGAGCGCCACGAAGTTGAGGTGCAATTCCTCGACCGGACGCGGGTCGAGCGCGACGATGCGGCGGATGGTCTCAACGCAGGCTTCCTCCGGGTGCAGCCCCTGGCGCATGTACTCGACGACGAGAAAAGTGGCGCAGTAGCGCATGACATTCTCGCCCAAACCCGTAGCACCAGCCGCGCCCACACCCCCATCGACGTACAGCCCGCTACCAATAATCGGCGAGTCCCCAACGCGGCCCGGCAGCTTGTAACCCCAGCCGCTGGTCGAGCAGCCGCCAGCGATCCGCCCCTCACCGTCGAGTCCAAGCAGGGCGATAGTATCGTGATTGTCAGCCGCGCCCTGCTTTTCCCGCCATTCCTCCCACGCCTTGCGTCTTTCTTCCGTCAGCAAATCGACGCTGGCAAAACCCTGCCCCAGCGCGAACTGTCGCGCGCCTTCGCCAACGAGCATGACGTGCTTGGTCTCGTCCATCACCCGGCGCGCCACCGAGATCGGATGCAGGATCCCCTCAATGGCGGCGACGCTGCCAGCGCGCTGGCCCTCGCCATCCATAATGCAGGCGTCGAGTTGCACCACGCCTTGGGCATTGGGTATGCCCCCCAATCCCACGGATGCATTGGAGGCGTCGGCCTCGGCGACGTGGATGCCGCGCTCGACGGCGTCGAGGACCGAGCCGCCCTGTTCGGCGATCCGCAGCGATTGTTCGTTGGCGACTTTGCCAAAGGCCCAAGTAGAAATAAAGAGGGGGCGAGCAGTGTTCATGGGGATGTCCTTTTCTGCGCCCGCCGTCCCGGCGAGGGCTAGGCCACCGGCGGCTAGCGCGGTCTCGCGCATGAAGCGGCGACGACTCAGCGGCATGGCCTAGTCCTCGTCGGCACCGTTGTGGTGGTCATCGTCACTGTCACCGTTGTGGTCGCTATCGTCATCCATATCCTTATAGGCGACGGCAGCAATCTCAACGCGAAAGTCAAAGACGATCTGCGCCCCGCCAGTGCAGGCCCGCGCCGGAAATTGCTCTTTAAAATACGAAGCGTACGCCTTATTCATCTCGTGATAATCTTCAATGTCCGAGAGCCAGACTGTGACGCTGACGAGATCGTCGTACGCATACCCGTGCTCTTCGAGTATCCGCCCGATATTTTTCATGGTCTGATGGGTCTCAGCCGCGACCGACTCCTTGACGTCGGCACCGTCGGCCGTGCGGGCGATCTGGCCGCTGATGAAGAGCAGACCGCCGGCTTGCCGGGCCGGGCTAAAGGGCAGGGTCTTGAGCGGCACGGCCTCTTGGGCAAAGACTGGCGAGACGGCGAGCGCACACGCGAGCGCGGCGCGGATACAGCTTTTCATATTAGCATCTCCTGGTTTGAGTTGAAGCCTGTTAATAAGCTCAATAGGCCCCACGGCGACAACCGGCGCCGGTTGTCGATGCGGGCCAGTGTTTTCTCTATTTTATTAAAATAACGTCGTTACTGTATTTTATTGACGGAGAAGTGGTCTGCGCTTATTTTTTCTGCTGCACAGAATTTCACCGTTATCACCCCTATCAAGGAGATTTCAACTATGACTGAACTGACCTCCCACGACCACGGCGAGCGCATCGGCCGCCTCGAAGGCATCATCGAACAAATTAACGAGCGCCTCAACAACATAACCCGTCGCCTCGACAGCCTAGAAATCAACCACCGCCGAGACTTTCGCTGGCTCATCGGCCTTCAGTTGGCTACGTGGGCTACCATCGTCGGACTGAGACTATTTGGCGGATAGTCGCCACATCATTTGCAACCTGTCGATTTCAAGTTGTTAAAGACCCTTAAAGACATCGCCCTCGTCCAGATGGGCCTCGCCTTTCGTTCCCGCATTGAGCCGGAAGCGGATGGGACTGTTGCAGTCATTCAGATGCGCGACTTGACCGAGGATAATAAACTGAGCCATCGCAATTTGATCACTATTAAAATGGCTAAACTTAGCGACCGCCATTTGGTAAAACGCAGAGATTTGATTTTTCGTTCTAGAAGGCAAACCACTACGGCGGCAATCATTGATACGAAAATTGGTCCAGCGGTTGTCGCGGCTCCATTGTTGAGAATTCGGGTTACGAGCAAGCATGTTCTCCCGGAGTACCTGTGCTGGTTTATCAACCAGTCGTCAGCCCAGGCGTTTTTGCACAGCCGGGCTACTGGAACGGCGATGACGGTAATTGGCAAATCCGCTCTCGATGATTTACAAGTGCCCCTACCTCCTCTCGAAACTCAGGAGCGCATCGTCGCCCTAGCCGATTTATCGAATAAAGAGCAGAAGCTGATGAGAGAGTTGGCGGCGAAGAAGGAAAAACTAATCAACGGGATTCAGATGCAATTGGCGACTAAATAGGAGCAGCGAGGTATGAGCGATCAGATCCAACAGAAAGACATCAACAACGCCGCTTGGGCGGCCTGCGACACCTTTCGCGGAGTGATGGATGCGGCGGGATACAAAGACTACATCCTCGTAATGCTATTCCTCAAATACATCTCCGATGTCTGGAAAGATCACTACGAGGAATATCAAGAGAGATACGGCGACAACGATGAGCGCATCCGGCGCAGGCTGAAAAACGAGCGCTTTGTCCTGCCAGAGGGCAGCAGCTTCTACGACCTCTATGAACGGCGCTCGGAAACCAACATTGGCGAGCTCATCAATATCGCTTTGGAGGCGATTGAAACGGAGAACAAGGAGAAACTGGAAGATGTTTTCCGCAATATAGACTTCAACAGCGAGGCCAATCTCGGCAAAACTAGAGACCGCAATCGCCGCCTGAAAATGCTGTTGGAAGATTTCAACAAGCCCGAATTGAACATGAGCCCCAGCCGCGTTTCAGAAGATGTCATCGGCAATACCTATATCTACCTGATCGAGCGTTTCGCCTCTGATGCTGGGAAAAAAGCCGGCGAGTTCTACACGCCGCACAAAGTGTCCGAACTGGTGGCGCGACTGTGTGCTCCCGAGCCAGGTGCCCGCATCTGCGATCCCGCCTGTGGTTCTGCGGGGCTGCTGATTGAGGCGGCCCGGCTAGTGGGCGGCAAGGACTACTCTCTGTACGGAATGGAGGTGAACGGCAGCACCTGGGCACTGGCGCGGATGAACATGTTTTTGCACGGTGCCGACTCCGCCCGCATCGAATGGTGTAACACCCTTACCTCCCCGACTCTGGTGGAGAACAATCAACTGATAAAGTTCAACAACGTGGTCGCCAATCCGCCGTTTTCGCTCGATAAGTGGGGTGCAGAAGACGCCGACGCAGATCCTTACAACCGCTTTTGGCGTGGGGTGCCGCCCAAATCCAAGGGCGATTACGCTTTTATCAGCCACATGATAGAAGCGGCTTTGGAAAAAGAGGGGCGGGTTGCGGTGGTCGCTCCGCACGGAGTTTTGTTCCGGGGCGCTGCCGAAGGGCGCATTCGCCAGCAGTTGATTGAAGAAAACTTGCTCGACGCCGTCATCGGCTTGCCCGGCAATCTGTTCCCCACGACCTCAATACCAGTGGCCATTTTGGTCTTTGACCGCTCGCGTGAGCAAGGGGGCGCGAATGCACACCGCAAAGACGTTCTGTTTGTCGATGCGAGCCGCGAATATCAGGCGGGCAAGAATCAAAACACCTTGCTAGACGAGCATCTCGAAAAGATCACCACTGCTTATGAAAAACGCGAAGATGTGGATAAATACGCCCACCTCGCCACCTTTGAGGAAATCGCGGAAAACGACTTCAACCTGAACATTCCGCGCTATGTGGACACCTTTGAGGAAGAGGAGGAGATTGATATTGACGCGGTGGGCAGGGAGATTGATCAGTTGGAAAAGGAATTGAGTGGAGTGCGTGGAGCGATGGCAAGGTTGTTGCAGGGGATCGACCGCGAGGGCGGGCTTAGCCAGTTGTTCCAGTCGTGGACGGACGAGGACGATACTCGTATAAAAGCATGAGACGACGAGAAGCCCGCCTCATTTTAGGTGTAGCTGAGGACGCCACCATAGAGACGATAAAGTCGGCGTTTCGCCGCTATGCCCTCAAGCACCACCCCGACCGCAACCCGGACAACCCGGTTGCCGAAGAGTCATTTAAGAAGGGTGCTCATGCCTATCGCTTGCTGACGGGACAGGAGGGGGCCGATCTGGATGAATTGTTAGAGCAGTTTGAGGATATAGAGCAGTCCCTCGACCAAATGAAGCAGTCCTTTGACGAATTTGGCAAAAACATGTCAGAAGGACTCGACCGAATCGAAACCAAGATGTCCCGCATGTTTAAGTGGACCATCTTCTTGATGATTTTCACGACCCTATCGTTGGTTCTTCTCATTCTGCTCGGTTTCTGATTTTGGTCTTCGCTGTTCTGTGCGAGAGGAAAAAAGAAAGGGAGCCAGTATGTGCAAGTTTTGCACATACTGCCGCTGATGGAATTTGAGCGATTATCACCCGTCGGTCTAGCGAGGGAAGAATTGCGATAAATTAGACCGAGAATCAGTTATCCGGAAATTCTGGACAACTGCCGTGACAGACAAGATCAGTTATTCGGAAATTCCGAATGACTGCCGTAGTAGCCAAGAGGAGAACAACTGTTCGGAAATTCCGAACAGTTCAAAAGAGAAGGAAATTGCATTATACTATTTACGGCCATACTGCGGCGGAATTGATCCAACAGCGGGCCGATGGAAACAAGAAAAACATGGATTGGCAGGAACACAAGGGGAGTCCCAAGGATGAGAAAAATGAGAAAATACCACGATTACTTGATGGAAGAACTATCTGACCGTGAGAGGGCCATCTCTTATCTTCAAACGGCATTGGAAGAATATCAAGCCGACGGGGACAGTATAGCCCTTCATCGCGCATTGAGCCAGGCTGTTGAAGCACAGGGCAGCGTTCAAGAATTCGCGATGAGAACCCATAGCGACCCACATGCCGTTTCGGATGCCTTGTTGAGCAAGGATGAGACGCAGATTGCTAGAGTAATAGCAAGACTGGCAGAGGAGGGTTGCGAGGGCAGAGGCACATACGGTGAAGCAAAGAGGCTTTCCGTCGAAGATCCGAATTGTTCAAAAGAGAAGGTTGTAGAGTGACTTTGAGTAGGAAAACGGCGAAAAATGGTGCGTTGCCGAAGGAGTGGCGGCGGGTGGGTTTTCAAAAAGACAATTTTATTGGAAATTAGCATAGACAAACTCAGTGGAAGGGACAAAGACATGAGCAAGAGACCTTCAGAAAATCCTACCGGGATTTTCCACGAGCCCAAAGTCCTATACCGTCGAAAAAAAAGACTTACTTGGGGCCACATTGTCCCCAATTACCACTCGTGGCCAATGGACAATATCCCGACCGTCACTATCCGCAAGCACGGCGATGCGGTCATCATCCACGACACGACCAAGTTGGATTCGATGTATGAGCCTATAACCTGCCGGAATACGGTCATACGGACTGAGATTCTCCCCGAGGCCAGAGTCCCAGATGATCGTGCGGACGGGCTTGTACAACTGTTGCAGTCATGGATAGACGAGGGTGATGAAGAAGAGCAGCGAGAAACGCTTGAATATCTCATTCACGCTTTGGATGAAGATCGGCTATCCAACCGCAAGCTGTTTCCAAAGGAACTGAAAGGAAAGAGTTGGTAAGCCAGACCGTACTACTCGATAGTGGCCCTCTCGGCCTACTAACCAATCCAAATGTATCGGAATCGGCCACGCAATGTGTAAAATGGCTTCAAAAGGTGGCAACTAGCGGCACGACAGTGATCGTGCCAGAGATAGCAGATTACGAGATTCGGCGTGAGTTACTTAGAGCAAGAAAGACCGAAGGTATTAGGCGGCTTGACAATCTCATTTCTCAAACCGATTACTTAGCGATCACGACTACTGCTATACGCCAAGCCGCTGAGTACTGGGCTGAGGCTCGTCAGCAAGGTCGAGCAACGGCAGATGATAAAGCACTTGATGGCGACGTGATCTTAGCAGCGCAAGCGGCAACACTAGATCGAACAAATGTAGTTATCGCAACGACGAATGTAAAGCACCTGTCTCGTTTCACTCAAGCGATGCTCTGGTCCGATATCGGTTAGAAGTTTTGAACAGTTCAAAAGGGATCCTGCAGAAAATGAAAAAAAATGACGCATTGCCGAAGGAATGGCGGTCTGTGAGACTAGCGGATGCTTGTGAGGTAATTGTTAGCTCTGTTGACAAAAAGACCGTCGATGGGGAATTGCCCGTCAAATTATGCAATTACACAGATGTTTATTACCACAACGATATTGGTTGTGGTATTGACTTCATGGCTGCTACAGCTAAACCTTTAGAAATAGAAAAATTTTCGCTTGTTGAAGGTGATGTAATCATTACCAAAGATTCTGAAACACCTGATGACATTGGTGTTCCTTCCTATGTTGAAGAAACCATCGATAATCTGTTATGCGGCTATCATTTAGCAATTCTTCGACCAAATAAGCAAACGATAGGAAAATATGTTTGTTATGCCTTGACTTCTCCGAGAGTAAAATATGATTTTTACAGATTTGCTAATGGAATTACACGCTTTGGACTCACAACAGAATCTTATAAAAAAATTAAAATACCACTCCCTCCACTATATGAACAGAAAGCCATTGCGTCTTTACTGGAAACATGGGATACGGCGATAGAGAAAACCGAAGCACTGATCGCGGCTAAGGAGAAGCAATTTAAGTGGCTGCTGAAAACCCTCATCAGCGACCAGCAGGATAATCCTGAATGGCGAAAGGTGAAGCTGGGACAGTTCGGAACCTTCTACAAAGGGAGAGGAATCAAAAAAGCCGACCTAGTTGAGTGCGGTATCCCTTGCCTGCGTTACGCCGAAATCTACACTAAATACGATGGTGTAGTTAATGAGTTATCCTCCTCCGTCAGTCCAGATGTAGCTACCAAGGCTACCCCGATTCAGTCTGGCGACATCATATTCGCTGCTTCCGGAGAAACGGCTGCCGAAATCGGAAAGGCCATCGCTTTCGTTGGTTGCGACCCGGCGGTTGCTGGTGGTGACACTGTAATTTTTCGTGATCACGGGCAGGAACCAGCCTATTTGGTACACGCGCTTAATGAAGTAGATGCAGCAAGACAAAAGGCTCGTCTCGGCAAAGGTCAATCCGTCGTCCATATTCATGTTCCGGAGCTTTTTCAGGTTGAGGTGTCTCTTCCTCCGCTACATGAACAACGCAAAATCGTCAAAATTTTGGCCTCTTGGGACACGGAGATTGAGAAAACTAAAGCCCTAGCCGAACAATACCGCACTCAAAAACAAGGACTGATGCAGAAGTTGCTGACGGGGAAATGGCGAATAAGGAATTAAAGCACAGGGCGATGAGTATGGCTAAACTGCAAAGAAATTATTCACAGAAGACATTAAAAATTCTGTTTGGTTTGAGTGGAAATCAATGCGCTCATCCAAAGTGTACGAATAATGTGATCGAGCCGGCCACTGAGAAATCTGACGCTGCTGTCATTGCTCAAATATGCCACATTTATGCGGTTAGTGACGATGGCCCAAGAGGTAAGGCTGGACTTACCAATGAAGAATTGAATTCTCCAGAGAATCTAATTTTACTTTGTCCGACTCATCATACGGTAGTGGATAATCAATATGAAACCTATCCGGCTGAAATGCTCAAACAGTGGAAGCAGGATCACAAATCTAAAGTGGTGGAGAACCGGCTCTCCTCCAGCCTAGATAATGTCCCTTCAAATATGTTTCATCATTCTTATTTTCCAACGGAGCTTGTTGACCAGAAAATTAAGGATGAGACCGATATACTCCGTAAATCTCGTTTTTTTGAAGATTTTGATAAGATTGGCTCTTCATTAACACTCGCCAGAAAGCTGATAGAAGGTGAGCTTTCTGGAGGAACGGATTCGGTAAGGTGTCAAGCATTAGCTTGGTGTGTGCGAACTCTGTCACGTACTGAAGAATTAGACAAAGCAGAAAAGTATCTCGAGTACGCGAAGAAATTAGGGACTTGTCAGGAAATAGATATGGCAGACGCCTTTATATCGTCACAGAAAGGGAATAGAAATGCTGCTCTAAGTTCTCTGGCTAATATCGACTCACCGATGTCTCGGTCTGCAGCGCTTATAATCGTTGTAAATCACGATGGCCCACAGGAAGCTATTGACTGGTTAAATACAGTCAGTATAGACGCTACAGACCTGGACCCTGATGGTAAACGCTTCCTATTGGGGTGTCAACTTGAACTCGCCGATTGGGAAGCAGCTCAGAAAAGTCTTGATGCGGTGACTGATGACGATTTACGCGATGCCCCTGTTCTTCATCACATGATAGCAATTACACACCTCCTTAAAGCAGTACCTGTCGAATTGCGAGCCATTGTGCGTGATCAACCACCGTTTGAGGCGGCGGCGTTCCCCCTTGACTCGGGTCCTGCTGGGATTGAAGCCCGCCGGTTAGCGCACAGTATTTTTATCGATGCTGCGGAGGTTGCACGTCAACTAAGTTGTCCCCTTGCAGAGAAAATAGACGATGAGTATGCACTTTGGCTTGAACTCAGAGATCCCGATCCTGATAAATGCGCCGAGGGAAAAAGGCGACTGGAATCCAAACTTCGCGCTCCCAAGATCACTCTACGTCTTGTTCATCTTGGTCTTCAATTCGGAATAAAATTAGATAATAAGGTGGTCGAACAAGAGATAGAAAGACAAATTGCCCTTAACGGAAAAATTACCTATGACACAGCAATTGCTCGCTTTGCTCTAGTTCGTGCACAACAGACACCGGAGGATGCCGCAAACTATATAGCCCAGTACCACGACGAATTTGCCGACTACATAGATAAGAAAATTATATTGTCTTTCCAAATAGAACTTTTTTCAAAGACAGGGCAGCCTGATAAGGCAAATAAGTGCTTGGATACTCTTACAAGAGAGGGCCTTTCTGAAGCCGAAAAAAACAGACTCCAGATAATAATTTCTCAAGCAGAAGGAACTTCTCCGGTTGAGGCTCTCAAGGGACAGTTCAAGGAAACGAGGTCTCTAAGTGATTTGGGAATCCTCGTTGACGAACTCGAAGCTAGAAATGACTGGAACGAAATTTGCAAGTATGGCAAAATTCTGTTTGATAAAACCCATGAACGACGAGACGCGGAGCGGTTGGCGATCGCTTTACACAACACACAGGAGCGGGAACGACTTGTAGAGTTTCTGGAATCGAATAAGACACTTTTGCCAAAGTCCAATCAACTCCGACTGATCCATTGCTGGTCTTTATACCATGAAGGAAAGCTACTAGAGGCTCGCTCCGAATTGGCTAAACTGGATGATGATTGGAATAATGAGAATTACCGTACATTACAGGTTAATCTTTCAGTCTCTATAGGAGATTGGAATTCTCTTTCTGCGTTTATCGCTAAAGAATGCAATGAGAAAGGCAAGAGGAACGCTAAGGAATTAATAACCACTGCTCGACTAGCGCTTCATTTGGGCTCTATCCCCCATGCAAAAGAGTTGATATTTGCAGCGGCAGAGAGGGGAAAAGATGATCCTAATGTATTAGGATCGGCTTATTTTCTTGCAGCAAGTGCCGGTCTAGAAGATGACCTGGAGGTTACTCAGTGGATCCAGAAAGCCACCGTACTTTCTGGCGATGATGGCCCACTCCAGATGATGACACTGAGTGATTTATTGGACAAAAAACCCGAGTGGGATCGCCAAGAATCTGAGATATGGGAGATGTTGATCCGTAATGAGCTTCCGATGTTTCTTGCAGCACATTCTCTCAATAGGTCTCTTAGTGATTTGATGCTCTTCCCCTCTTTGGCGAACTTGGCGGAGAAAGATCTACGAAGGAAAGGTGCTATCCCCGCATATAGTGGCCAGCGACAACCGCTATCTCTCGATACTAGTATGCAAATTGGAATAGACGCAACCGCTCTACTCACCTTGAGCTTTCTGGATTTGCTTGATGAAGCATTGGACGCTTTTGATACGGTTCACATACCGCATTCAACTCTTGGTTGGCTTTTTAACGAAAAACAGAGGATTGAATTCCATCAGCCAAGTCGGATCAGGGATGCAAGTCAGATACGTGATTTGCTGGCCACTGGTGCGCTAGAAAAGTTCTCACCAAGTACTGTATCAGATAACGATCTATCAGAGCAAGTTGGAAAAGAACTCGCACTGTTTATAGCTGAGGCGGAAAAGGGCGGACTCGAAGACAATTCACAGCACATCGTTGTTCAGCCATCTCCAGTTCATAGGGTCAGCTCTCTGATGCAGGAAGAGGCTGACTTAACAGAATATGCAACTGTGCTGAGTAGTTGCCAATCTATTGTGGACAAATTGCGGCAAAAGGGTCATATCACAACAAGTGAAGAAAAGAAAGCACGAGCCTATTTGAAACTTCACGAGAAGCCGTGGCCAAAACAGCCAGAGATTGCTGATGGGGCGATATTGTATCTCGACTACTTAGCTGTAGACTATTTTCTTCATCTTGGGATACTAGAAAAACTACAAACTGCGGGCTTTAAAGCTATTATTTCGCCAATAAAACAATCTGAAACAAATCAACTAATTTCTTATGAAAGTATTTCTGGCAAGGCCAAGAACGTCATAGAACGCATACGGTCTGTCGTCAATTCCCGGATAGAATTAGGAAAAATAAAGGTAGGCAAACTAACCAATGCGAATCCATCAGCAGATCAGTCGATATCCGAACATCCAACCGCTGGTGTTTTCTCCTTAATGAAGGATTGTAATGCAATCGTCACGGACGACAGATTCCTCAATCAACATGCCAACTTTGGCGCTGGCGACTCGTTCATGCCTATATTTTCAACATTGGATCTTATAGATATGTTGGTCTCCACTGATTCTAAAACGAATGAAGAACGAATGGAGTACAGAACTCGTCTCCGTCAGGCTGGATATATTTTTATCCCTGTAAGTGAGACTGAACTGGCGCATCATCTCAATGCCTCTACCGTCGAGGATGGTAAAGTTGTTGAGACTGCTGAATTAAAGGCGATAAAGGAAAACATCCTTTGTATTCGCATGCGTACTTGGCTTCAACTTCCGAAAGAGACCCCTTGGCTCAATACGTCGCTAATAGCGTTTATCCGGGTAATGAAGAGATTGTGGAAAGCCGGTGCTAATTTTTCAGACGTTCGGGTACTCTCTGACTGGATAATGGCTCAGATCGACATCCGAGGCTGGGAGCACAGTTTTGGTAAAGAGCATGGAGATAACATAATCAAGACAGGACATGGCGCGTATATCTTATTGGTACTCACACCTCCTGATGACGTGTCCCAGCAAGTTAAAGGCGAATACTGGAGTTGGGTCGAAGAGATGATTTTGACTTCGATCAAAGAACAATCTCCCAATTTGTATTCTTGGATTATAGAAGAACAACGAAGATTGATTGCAAGAGCTTCTGATATGGACATAATCAATGAGGAGGCGACGAGATGAATAGTCCTTATGTCAGATCTGCATTGGCAAAGATGGCCTTGGAACTTGCCCCACCGCTCATACGTGATACTTTGCTTGAAGAACCGGGCTTTCGAGAAGAGTACGGTTTTATAACGGACCCTATTCTTTCCTTTCCCAATTCTGGTGTTTCATTTCAACGTTCCAGTTTGTACGATGCTGTCCGAAAGGTTCTCTCAGGTGCAAAAGAAAAGAAAGTGCCCAATACAAAGGGACAGAAGTGGCGACTAAAGAACATCAGCAAGAAAGGAGAGTGGCCGCATTTTGTGCTTTCTCGTGGCAAACAGTGTCTTTCCTTGCGTACTTTTATGGCACTTTCTCCAGATAGGGATATACGTCTACGTTTCCTTGATGAAGCTGCCTCCGACGTCAATCTGCCCACTAGTACATCAGATACATGGCGCAATATTCTTTCTGAACGTGCTCTCGAAGATGACGAGGTTGATATACTTCATAGCGAATTTCTTGATACACCCGTTTCAAAGACACGTTCCATAAACAGAGATATTAAGGATAGACAAGTGAGTATATCCTCGCTGATTCCCTCTTCTCATAGATATTTTACAAGGCTTGTGGGCGAATACGACGGGAGTGCTTCTATTCAAGGTTATGCCTCTGGCAGCGGCAAAATGCTCTTTGACCAACTGTCTGCATGGCAACCCTATGAGGGCTTTTTATTTAGTCTCTTTCTATCATCACATACTTTGCTAACAGATGAAATCAACGTCGATCAATTGAACAGTAAGGACCTTGTACGTGCCTTTGACTTCTTGGACAAGGATGGGGACAGAATATCACAGTTGGGTGCCATCGAAGTCGGTTTGCGCGTCCTTCCGTCGAGACCTGAAATAGAACAGGCTCTTATTCGTCTCATTGAGCAGATTCGCGACGACGATGTTGACGAACAAGCGAGCGGTTTCAAACTGCTCTCGGCATTATTTTGCCTCGTGGATGGAGAGTTATCGAGGACCCGGCTATTTTCATCGGAACCACCTTTCTACAGACGCTTGGCAGCTTTATCGCAGGCCGCCTTGATTTATCGCCAGCTTGTGAGCTCATCCGTTGACATTGATCAATTCAGTGAATGGGCGTTTAACAACTGTGGAGGGTTTTATTTGCAATCACTTGTCGATATGCGTTCGGAGCCGCGCTGGGATCCCGAGTTTGTAATGGCTTCGCAAATGAAGGCAGATTTCTTTGGTCGCATCCTGAATGCAGCAAAGAAATACGAGCAGAATATAACGGGTAGCCAGATATATAACTTGGTATTCGGAGATGAGACTGGAAGCCTACAACATTTTAATGATTTCCTTGAGACGTGGTTTCCTGGGCCATTAGAAGGAACCGAAGACACGCAGAACGTTTTGCCTCCCAAATTCGTCGAGGCGATTGAGACCCAACTCAGTACAGAAGAAGTAGAGCCATCATCGTTTACTGCTCTTGTGAATTTCGCTTTGATTTATCGCATTGGCGCAGACCAAGCTGAATTAGCGGCAACAGCACTGAAGCTTGCCAACCATCGCATCCCGAACATAGAAAATAGACAGCAGCTCGTCGCTATATTAGATGGATTGGCTAGAGTTGCCGCCGTTTCGAGAAGTCTCGTGCTTGCAGACGAATTACAAATCCTTGTACATAGATATAGGCACGATGCTGAGTATGCGTTATCTATCCAAGAGGTCATAAGGAGTTGCCTTGTAGTCGCTGCAAGCCGTTCAGATCTGAGCGAATGGACAAAATTTGTCGGTGATTGGCTGACTGAACTCGCATTCAGTGATTTGAATGATGATGAAGCACAAGGTTTTCATTCGTGTTTGAATTGTCTTTGTCATGCTGTTCCTGAGCTATGGGTCTCCTGTGGCAGAGCCGACGCCGCCTTGCTGGCATTTAAGGATAAATAACATCTGCCATTTTACTCAATACACTGAGTAAAATTACTCAGATAACCAAGCAAAATGACCTCCATCAGACCCCAAGCGTCCGAGCTAGCGCGACGCTTAAAAGAACCCCGGCGGTTCATTCAAGTCGTCTCGGGAGCAAGACAGGTCGGCAAAACAACCTTGGCCTTGCAAGTCGCCGAGCGGAACAAACTGCCCTATCACGTCGCCAGCGACGACGAGCCAACCCTGCGCGGCCCCGGCTGGATCGAATCGCAATGGGAAGAGGCCCGGCTGCTGGCCGATAACGCCAAGCGAAAGGGGGCCTTGCTCGTATTGGACGAGGTACACAAAGTTCCTCATAAGGCTGAAACCTATTAGCTTTGATCGGCAAATGATTCCTCAGGAGAGACGACATGCTCAATGTAAAGACGGAACTGCAAAAATTTGCTAAAGATGGGCAGTTCCTCGACGCCCATTACGAGGAGTTATTAGAGCAGTATCCAGAACAGTGGGTGGCCGTACTTGACGAGCAGGTCGTCGGGGCTGGTTTCGACTTTGATCAGCTCTTGGACGACCTGAAAGCTCGTGGGCTACCACTAGGCCGAATAGTAATCGAGAAGGTCTCGGCCGAAAATGAAGTTTGGATCTTGGCCGTTCAATGATCCAAGGATATTTTCGCTCAACCGGCTCTGTAAAGCGGCCTTATGTGGACGGAGCCATTCATCTTCCCGAGAGGGCATCTCTGGAATAGACGTTCGATTCTTAATTGATACCGGCGCGGATCGCACGTTGCTCGGACATAGCGATGCTCGGCGAATGTCTAGGGTTTATGGGGTTGAGCTGAGACAGTTGCGGACGGGATTGCCGTTTCAGGGCATAGGTGGCTTATCTACAAAGCGATATGTAGTTCAGGCCGTACTGGAGTTCGGCGTTTTTTCGACAGACCTAGACCTTGCCATTCTTGAACCCGTGCCCGGACAACCTTCCAGCATTCCTTCCCTGTTGGGCCGGGATGTCTTGGCGCATTTCGCGCTGTTTATGGAAGAGCGGACGAATAGGGTTCTGTTCTTGGAGCCCGCCGAAGCGGATAGGCTCGGCTTGCCTCCGTAGGCAAATTAAGGCGTTTAACGGCTAGCGCCGTTTTACAAAACCGACGGCCCTGACCGAGGAACCCGGCAGCGGGAAGTTGCTCAGCATGATCTTCAACGCTCGCACTTTGGAACGTATAGATAGAGGCTCTAATCGACAATTTACTCAATACACTGAGTAAAATTACTCAATATATTGAGCAAAATGACCTTCATCAGACCCCAAGCGTCCGAGCTAGTCGGCACTTAAAAGACCCCTAGCGGTTCATTCTAGTCGTATCGGGAGCAAGGCATTTGCCTTTTTGGGCCTGAGCAGGCAGCCGGTAATTGATGGGTAATTGACGGGTAATTTACAATAGGGGTGCAGAGAAGCAGTGAATTCTTCTTAACTTACTTATTTTAATTAACTTATGTAATTGATGGGTAATTGACGGCTACTTGACTGGCAGCCGACAGTGCGAGATCATTTTTTTTATAAAGTATTTATTATACGGCACTTATCCTACTTGACTGGTACTTGACTGGTCAGAGCCTAAACTAGGAACAAAACCATGCCCACCTTCCCCTTCAGCGAAAAATACCTCTCCCAGATCCCCGCCCTGCAACAGCTACTCAACCTAGGCTACCAATATCTCCCCCCCGCCCAAGCAATGACAGAACGCGGCAGTCGCGCCTCCAACGTCCTCTTGGAAAACATCCTGCGCGACCAACTCAAAAAAATAAACCGCATCCGCTACAAAGGCGGCGAATACCTGTTCAGCGAGGAGAACATTCAATCCGCCATCCAGAAACTCAAAACCGTCCAATACGACGGCCTACAAAAAACAAATGAATCAATCTACGACCTGATAACCCTCGGCACGGCGCTCGAACAAACGATCGAAGGCGATTCCAAAAGTTTTACGCTGAACTATATCGACTGGAAAAACCCCGCCAACAACGCATTCCACGCCGTAGCGGAATTCTCCGTTGAACGCGCCCGCAGCACAGAGACCGCAAGACCCGACATCGTCCTATTCGTAAACGGCATCCCCCTAGTCGTGATCGAGTGCAAAGCCCCCGATACGGATGTGGACCAAGCAGTATCCCAAACGATCCGCAACCAAGGCGACGAATACATCCCGCGTCTTTTCACATACGCGCAAGTTTTACTGGCCGTAAACAAAAACGATGCCAAATACGCAACAGTGGGCACCTCAAAGGAGTTCTGGAGCGTCTGGGACGAATTGGAGGATGCCGAGCGCGACGTAAACACCTGCATTAATAAGGCACTTTCCGGCAGAGACAAAGACACCCTATTCTCCGGTGAGTTCGCCTCAGCGCGGTCGCACTTTGACGCACTTGAGCGCAGCGACGACCGACTGGTTACAGAGCAGGACCGCTGCCTCCACAGCTTGTGCCGACCCGAGCGCCTGTTGGAGATAATCTTCGGGTTTACAGTCTTTGACGTTGGCAGCAAAAAAATTGCCCGCTACCAGCAGTTCTTTCTGGTCCGTGCGGCCATGAAGCGCATCAAGCAAAAAGACAACGAAGGCCGCCGCATGGGCGGTATCGTCTGGCACACGCAGGGTTCCGGAAAGTCCATCACCATGGTCATGCTGGCCCGCGCCCTGTCTTTAGACCCAGAGCTGACCAACCCGCGAATGATCCTAGTTACAGACCGCAAAGACCTAGACAAACAACTAGGCAACACCTTCGCCGCCTGTGGTCTGGACAAGGAGCGGGCAACATCCGGGCGCAATCTAATCAGACACATCAAGAACAGAGTCGGCATCATCACCACGCTGATCAATAAGTTCGACAAGGCGCTTTCTGCTGAGAAGTACGTGGACGATTCCGCCGATATCATCGTCCTCGTTGACGAAAGCCACCGCACCAACTTCGGCTCCCTAGCAGCGCGCATGAGACAAATGCTGCCCAATGCCTGCTTTATCGGCTTCACGGGGACGCCGCTGCTCAAGGAAGAAAAGAACAGCTTTGCCAGATTCGGCGGCTTGATAGAACCTCATTATTCCGTCCGGCGAGCAATCGCGGACAAGGCGGTGGTCCCCCTGCTGTACGAAGGGCGGCACGTGGAGATGGAACAGAATCAGGCCGCCATAGATCTCTGGTTCGCTCGCCACACCGAAGATTTGGCCGACGAACAAAAAGCAGACTTAAAGCGAAAATACGCACGCGCCCAAGAGTTGAGTAAGACCGATCAGGTCGTCTATATGTGCGCGTTTGATATCAGCCGGCATTTCCAGACTACTTGGCAGAACACGGAATTTAAGGCCCAGCTCGTGACAGACAGCAAGGCGACCGCACTCAAGTATTGCGAATCGCTCAACGAGATAGGCGCAGTCTCATCAGAGGTCGTCATCTCCCCGCCGGATATGCGGGAAGGGCATGAGGAAGTAGGCGCGGAGACGACGAGCGAGGTAATCAAGTTCTGGGATAAAATGATGGCCCGTTACGGCTCCGAAGACCAATACACCAAGCAAATCATCGCTCAGTTCAAGCACTCGGACAAACCAGAAATTCTAATCGTCGTGGACAAACTCATCACAGAATTTGACGCGCCTCGCAATACCGTGCTCTACCTGTGTCGCAAATTGCGCGAACACACGCTACTCCAAGCGATTGCCCGCGTAAACCGCCTGCACGAAGGCAAGGAATTCGGCTATATAATCGACTATGCCAATGTGCTAGGTGAACTAGACAAAGCGCTGCACACGTACGACGCGCTTGCAGGTTTTGACGGCGACGACCTCGCGGATTTCCTGACCCCCATCCACGAAGAAGTGTCAAAGCTGCCGCAGCGCTACTCAAACCTGTGGGACATCTTCAAGGAAATCAAAAACTCCCGCGATGAAGAACGCTACGAAGTGCTGCTAGCCGACGACGCAGTGCGGAATGAGTTTTACGAACGCCTCACGGAATACAGCAAGACCCTTGCCATGGCCCTCTCAGCCGAGCAGTTCATCATGCAGACCGACGAGGCTCAACTAACTCGCTACAAAAGCGATCTCAAGCGTTTTCAGAAACTGAGAAAGGCAGTCCAACTGCGCTACGCCGAAACCATTGATTACCGCGACTACGAACCCCGGATTAAAAAACTGCTGGACACGCATATCCAAGCCAACGAGGTCACTCGCTTAAACGATCCCGTGAATATGTTTGACGATAAGACTTTCTCTATGGTCAAAGAGGAACGAGGTATCTATCAAGCCAAGACTACGGCGGCAAGGGCCGATATTATCGCCCATTCGACCAAGCGCACCATTACTGAAAACATGGACAAAGACCCGGCTTTCTACGAAAAGTTCTCAAAGCTCATTCAAGACGCAATTGACGGTTTCAAGAATCAGCGGATATCAGACCTTGAGTATTTGCAAAAGGTGAGTGCCATCCGCGATGAGGTCGCCAACACCCAACGCGACGATGTCCCCGACTCTATCCGCGATAACGAGGAGGCCAGCGCGTATTTTGGCGTGATCAAATCTTGTCTGACTGAAGTGGGTGAAAGCCGAGTTGACTATGTCGCTGCAGAAACGGCGCTGGCCGTCAAAGGCGCGCTAGAAAAAAATTGGAAGGTAGATTTTTGGAACGATAGCGACGCGCAAAACGCCGCAAAAAACGAAATGGATGATTTCTTTTACGACGTGGTAAAAGACGCGCATGGCATTGATTTATCGTCGGCACAGATGGACGCAATGATCAGCCAAACCATGAAGATCGCCAAATCCCGGAGACGCTCTTAATGCCGGAGGCTAACCGCACCCTCACCTATGCCGGCGAGTCCATTCCCTTCCGCCTACAGTACTCCAAACGAAAGTCCCTTGAAGTCGCCGTTCACCCCGACGGCTCGGTAGTTGTAAAAGCTCCACTGGGATCAGATGAAATCCTTATTCAGGGCTTCCTCTACCAGCGCCTGCGCTGGATAAGACGCCAGCTTCGCTATTTCGCCCAGTTTGCACCGCGCACCCCCAAGCGGCAGTTTGTCGGCGGCGAAAGCCACCTTTACCTCGGCAAACAGTATCGGCTGAAGATAAGGCCGTCTGACACAGACGAGATTTTGTTAAAGCGCGGCTTCTTCCACATACAAGCAGTTGACGACAAGCCGGAGCATATAGCGATGCTGCTTGAAGCATGGTACTGGAGCAAGGCGGAGGTTTACTTTGCTCAAGTATTTGCAGAATGCTGGCAGCTCTTTAAAAAAAATGGAGTGGACAAGCCTGCACTTAAAATCCGCAAGATGAAAACGCTCTGGGGCAGTTTCAGCGTCAAACGCGGCATAACATTGAATCTGGAGCTTATAAAAGCACCCAGAGAATGTATTGAATACGTCGTTATCCACGAGCTATGCCACTTATTCCATCTCAATCACGGACCGAAGTTTTACAACTTACTTGAGCAGTTTCTCCCCGACTGGACAAAACGAAAACATAAATTGGAAACGACGCTGGCTTAATCCCTTGAAAACGACAGGTTTCGTCGGACGCCTGCATAAAATGTCTCGCCAGTAGGTCTCTGCTTTGTTGGTGGTTGGCCAAGATTTTTTCGAATCGGACAAGGGCTGCTACCCATGTTTAACGTTCATGGCGGATTTTTGCATCGCGGCTGCATGTCCTATTATATTTCACCGCGCCAATCCACCAGCAAAGGAAAAACAACATTAAAACCTCCATCCCGCTGTTAATCGCTAGTCTCGCACTTTTCATTCGCTCCGGCAGTGCCCAAGAAAAGACCATCCTTGGCTTCGACTTGCCGCCCGACGCGCTACCCTATGACCAGCAGGTGTACCGCATCCCCTGCAACAATACCGCCAATTCGATCACCTTCGACTTTTCTGTCAGCGTCTATCAGCCCTATTGCGGGGCCGATCTCTTCAACGATCCGTTGATCACCTTTGACAAGGCACAAAATCCCCAACCCGGTGCTGCCGCAAGTTGGTCGGTCGCCGCCGATGGAGTGACTTGGACCTTTGTTTTACGCGAGGGCCTAATGTGGAGCGACGGCACCCCTGTTACCGCCCACGACTACGTCGCCACCTTCCGCCTTAGCGCCAGCCCCGATCACGCTTGGGATTTCGCCTGGTACTACACCTTCGTCGACAAGGGTGGGATCAAAAACTGGGACGAGGTCATCGCCGGAAATCTACCCGTCGGAGCATTGGGGGTCCGCGCCGTGGACGACCGCACCCTCGAGATTGTGACCAAGGGCGTGTTTCCGCCGCTGCCCAAGATCATGAAATACGCCTTCACGCTGCAGAAGAAGGCGCTGGAGACGCACGGCCCCTACTACAACAACGACCCGGCTACCTCGGTCTCGTCCGGTCCCTTTATGCTGGAGTCTTTCGACCACGGTTTCAAAGTGGTTTTCAAGGCCAACCCACACTACAGAGGCTACCGACCGCCGAGGTTGGCGCGGATCGAGGGAATATACCTGTCGCCAGCGACCTATTTTATCGCCTATCTCAACAACGAAATTGACACCTTAAACTTCAACGACTTGTCGCCAGCCGATTTCGCCACCATCCAGCGCGACCCCGAGCTGCAGGCCAACTACCTGCGCCCCGGTTTGATCGGCACCGACTATGTCTTCTTCGACGCGCATAGCCCGCCCTTCGACGACATCAATGTGCGCAAGGCCTTCGCCCACGCCATCGATCGCGAGGCCATCGTCAAGGGCGTCTACGGCGAGATCAAGGCCACGCCTGCCCATTCCATGCTCATGCCTGGCTTTCCCTCCGCTGATGTCCAAGGTCAACTTGCCCACTACCAGCGCTTCGACTGTGAGCTAGCGAAGGAACACTTAGCCCAAGCTGGCTTTCCCAACGGGGCCGGCTTCCCACCGCAGGTGATGTGGTTGCGCAACGAAAATCCCGGCATTGCCTCAGTCTATCAAGCGGCCGCCGCCTCGATCTCGCAGTGTTTGGGCGTCTCGATCCAAGTCTCAAACAAAGACAACAAAGTCTTTATGGACGCCCTACACGAGCGACCCACTAACATTGCGTTGGGGGCTGTCGCCTATAGCATCGACTTTGCCGACCCCATCAACCTGCTTGGCATCTGGGTCAGCAGCGGTCGCCACTCTTGGCGCAACCAACGCTTCGATGCCATCCTAGACGAGGCCAGCAACTTAATGGGCGACCCCCAGCGCCGCGACCAGCTCTTCCGCGACGCCGAGCGGATCCTCGTCGACGATGTCGGCGGAGCCTTTATCGCTCACCGCTGGGCCGGCGACCTGTTCCGGCCCACGGTGCGCGGTGCCAGCATCCGCGAGCCGGGGCCTGAGGGTACCTACGGCAAACACTCCGGCAACGACTGGCTGTGGGGCGATCTATACATTGGTGCAGCGCAATAATGACCGGCGACCGAGCGTACCCAAGGCCGTAGGCGATGCTTTTCTATCTGGCCCGCCGCCTGATCGCCCTAGCCTTTGTGCTGCTGGCAGTGTCGATGATCGTTTTCGCCTTGATGCACTCGGTGCCAGGCGGCCCCTTCGACACCCAACAAGCCAAGCTGCCCAAGGCCGCACGCGAGAATATTGAGCGCAAATACGGCCTCGACAAACCCGTCTGGCAGCAATACCTCAACTACATGAGCCACGCGGTTCGCTTCGACTTCGGCATCCCCTACCAGCAGCCGCAGACCACAGTCGCCGCGCTAATAGGCAAGACCTGGATCGTCACTGTGCAAGTCGGCGTGATGACAATCCTCGTGGCCTTTAGCTGTGGGATAGCCGCCGGCATGTTGGCTGCCTACCACCAGAACAGTTGGCTTGACAATATTGTGACCTTTGGCGCGATGCTCGGCGTCACCGTGCCCAATTTCGTAGTGGCGATGTGGTTTATCCTGTTTTTCGGGGTGGCACGGCAGTGGCTGCCCACCGGCGGCTGGAGCAATTCCGGTGCCTGCCTCTATGGCAACATGCTGTGCTCAGACTGGATTCTGCCGGTTTTGGCCTATGCGATGGCACCGATGGCGATCATTGCTCGCTACACCCGTGCCAGCATCGTCGATGTCATCGGCCAAGACTACGTGCGCACCGCTCGGGCCAAGGGCCTGAGCGAAGCCAAGGTCATGCGACGCCACGTGCTGCGCAACGCGCAGATCCCGATGGTCACTGCGCTGGGCACCGAAATACCCAATCTCATCACCGGCAGCATCTTCATCGAGAGCATCTTCCGCATCAATGGCCTCGGTAAGTTCTTCGTCACCAGCACCCTCAACCGCGACTACCCGATGATCATGGCGACCTTCTTGCTGGTGGCGCTATTGTGGGGCATCACCTATATGCTGACTGATATCGCCTATACCCTCATCGACCCGCGCGTCAAGCTCGGCGGCAAAAAAGAGGCCTGATGACCGAATCCCTCGCCGGCGAAATCGGCAGCGTCCACCGCTCCTTTTGGGCCGACGCCCGACGGCGTTTTGTGCGCAACCGCCTCGCCGTCACCGGACTGGCCATTGTCATCGCGATTTCCTTTTTGGCGATCTTCGCCGATGTTCTCGCGCCCTTCCCCTACGACCACGCCTATTTCGACAAGGTTTTGCTCGCGCCTTTGCAACACCCGGATCACCTGCTGGGCACCGACGAGGTTGGACGCGACTATCTCAGCCGCCTAATCTACGGCGCCCGCACCTCGCTAATCGTCAGTCTGCTAGTTCAGGCCCTCGCCGTGTTGATCGGGGTGCCGGTCGGTGCCCTCGCTGGCTATTTCGGCGGGCGGCTCGATTTTGTCGTCACCCGCATTATCGACGTGATGACCGCCTTTCCCAGCTTGCTCTTTGCCATCCTCATCATCTCGGTCCTCGAAGGCGGCTTGACGACCATTATCGTCGCCTTGAGCATCACCGGCTGGATCGGCATCGCCCGGCTGACGCGGGCACAATTTTTGATCCTGCGCGAGCAAGAATACGCCCTAGCGGCAAGGGCGTTGGGTGTACCGACGCACAAAATCATCTTCCGCGACTTACTGCTCAACGCGCTGACCCCGATCTTGGTCGCTGTCAGTTTCGGCATCCCAACCACCATCTTCGCCGAAGCGGGTTTGAGCTTTATCGGTCTGGGGATCAACGACCCGATGGCCAGTTGGGGCAAGATGGTCGGCGTTTCCAACGCCTATGTCCGCATCTACTGGCATCTAGCGCTATTCCCGACCATCGCCATCGCCCTGACCATGCTGGGCTTTTCATTCTTAGGCGACGGTCTGCGCGATGCGCTGGACCCCAAATACGATCGTCCATAGCGGTGAGTATCTGATGTTACGCACAGGCCCAGGTATGAGATGCTTCGACTCCGCTGCGCTCCGCTCAGCATGACATTGAGAAGTAGCGCGTTAGCACCTGTCATGCTGAGCGAAGCGAAGCATCTTATACTGGAGTACCCGTGCGTAACGTCAGTGAGTATATATCCGACTCGCGCAGGGATTTCCTCAAGAAGAACTGGTCTCAGCGCATTACAGCCTCAATACCCCTTGCGCTTGTCGATCACGCTCACCAACGCCTCCCCCGCCAAGTAGCGCCGCAAATTATCGCAAAACAACGCCACGCAACGACTATCGCGGTTGGGCGACCCCCCAGCCGTATGCGGCGTAATCAGCACATTGTCCATCCGCCATAGCGGGTGATCCTCGGGCAGAGGCTCCTGCGGCACCACGTCCAACCCCGCCCCGCCGATCTGCCCTTCCGCAAGCGCCGCCAACAAGGCCTGCTCATCGACGATCCGTCCCCGCGTGACGTTGATCAACAGCGCATGGCTCCGCATCCGCGCAAACGCCTCTTGGTCGAACAGCCCCTCAGTCTCCGCAGTCAACGGCGCACAGACCGCCACCACATCGGATTGTTCCAACAGCGCGTGAAACTGATCCATCCCCCAGCAGGCTTCCACTGCTTCCGGCACTTCGACCTCTTCTGGATCCACCGCGATAATCCGCATCCCGAACGCGCTCGCCCGCTGCGCCAACTCCCTCCCAGTCCCCCCCAATCCCACAATCCCCATCGTCTGCTCAACCAGTTCCCACGACGCAGCGCGAATCGGCCAGCGCCGATCCCAGTCTGGATAGCGCACCGCCGTGTGGATCCCCCGCGTCAGCCCGAGCAACAACGCCATCGCATGTTCGGCCAAATGCACTCCCACCCACCCCTTGGCGCTGCACAACACCACATCGCTCTCGACTAGTTCCGGGTGCAGCACTCCGTCCACCCCTGCCCCCCAACTCTGCATCCACTTGAGCTTTTGCCGCCGCGCGAACATCTCCTCGCTGATGTGCCCGCAGACGACCTCGATCTCCGGCATGACTTCCAAGGCCGCCGCATCCGATTCTACGCACACCACTTCCACTTCCTCGGCCACCTGCCGAATTTCCTCTATCAACTCCTCAGTTAAATCCATCTGCATCAAGACTTTCATATTCCTCTCCTTCCCTTGCGATTGTCCGTCCTCGGCGACAGACCCTATTATTTGACTGATATTACGCACGAGTGGTATGGGATGCTTCGCTACGCTCAGCATGACAAGGGCAGGCCCTTCCCTTTGCCTGTCATGCTGAGCGCAGCGAAGCGGAGTCGAAGCATCCCATACCTAGGAGCCTGTGCGTAACATCAGTTATTTGACTTTCCCATTTCCACCAACCACGGAAGCAGGTCATGCAAAACCACATCGTCAAGACCCACCCAGACGGTACTGTCCTCCCGCGCGAAGAGCAATTGGCTTGGAAGCTAGCCCAACTCGCCGCCCACAACCAAGCAGCCGACGCGGATGTCATCGAGATGATCGGCAATCGCGTCATCGACAACGCCGCGGTCGCCCTAGCCGCGATCAATCGCCCGCCAGTGCGCAACGCCCGCCTCCTCGCCCTCGGCTACCCCCATCCCCACAACAGCGGCGCTCGCCTCTTTGGCGTGGCCAACGACCATAGCTTCCACTGCGAGTGGGCTGCCCTCGCCAACGGAGTAGCCGTGCGAGAACTCGACATGCACGACACCTACCTCGCAGCCGACTACTCTCATCCCGGCGACAACATCCCCGGCCTACTCGCCGCCGCCCAGCAAACAGGTGCCGACGGTCGCGCACTGACCTTGGGCATACTCACGGCCTATGAGGTGCAGATGGCGCTGGTAACGGGTATCTGCCTGCACGAACACAAGATCGACCACGTCGCCCACCTCGCCCCAGCCGTAGCCGCCGGGCTGGGGACCATGCTCCAGATGCCAGCCGAGCAAATCTACCAAGCCATCAACCAGAGCCTGCACCTAGCCTGCGCCACCCGCCAGTCGCGCAAAGGAGACATCACCTCCTGGAAGGCCTACGCCCCAGCCCAAGCTAACAAGATTGCCATTGAAGCTGTGGGCCGGGTGCGCTTCGGCGAGCGGGCACCTTCGCCCATCTACGAAGGCCGCGACGCCGTCATCGCCTACATGCTGTCCGGGCCGGACGCCGAATACCGCGTCCCCCTACCCGATCCCGGCGAGAACATGCGCGCCATCCTGCGCTCCTACACCAAGGAACACTCCGCCGAATACCAAGCCCAAGCCCTGATCGACCTCGGCTTCCGGCTCCACGCCCGCAATATAGACCTTGACCAAGTGGAAGACGTAGTAATCCTCACCAGCCACCACACGCACTACGTGATCGGCACAGGAGCCAACGACCCGCAGAAAATGGACCCCGACGCCTCGCGCGAGACCCTCGACCACAGCGCCATGTACATCCTCGCCGTCGCCTGGGAGGACGGCGCTTGGCACCACGTGCATTCTTATACCTCGGAGCGCGCCCACCGTCCTTCGACCGTCGCGCTGTGGCACAAGATCCGCACCGAAGAAGTCGCCGAGTGGACCCAAGCCTATCACCATCCCGATCCCGACCACAAGAAGTTCGGTGCCCAAGTCGTCGTCCGCCTCACAGACGGCACCCAGATCGCCGAGCGCCTCGACAACCCCAACGCCCACTACCTCGGCGACCGCCCCTTTGCCCGGCCGGACTACATCGACAAGCTAGCCGTATTGACCGAGGGACTCGTAGCGTCAGACGAGAACGAGCGCTTCCTAGGGCTAGTGGACCGATTGCCGGACCTTACGCCCGAGGAAGTGGTCCAGCTCAATCTTGTCGCAGCCGAAGGCAGGTTGGAAGACGCCAGCAGCTCCCGCGTAGGCATCTTATAGCTCATCAATCCTGGAGCAACTCTTCGCCTTCCGTGCGCGCCACCAGTGCCGTTACTACCAGATCGCTGGTCACGTTGACGGCCGTGCGGCACATATCGAGCAGGCGATCGACGGCCAAGACGATGGCGATGGCTTCCACCGGCAGGCCGACCGCGGGCAGGATCAGCGCGATGGCGACCAAGCTGGCAGCGGGGATGCCCGCCACGCCGATCGACGTGAGCAAGGCGAGCAATACGACGATCATCTGCTCCGCAATGCCAAAATCTATGCCAGACGCGAACGCGTACACTTGGGCGATGAACACCACCACCACGCACTCGTACAGTGCCGTGCCGTCCATGTTCACCGTCGCCCCCAACGGCAGGACAAAGCTGGTCACGCGGTTAGAGATACCAGCCTGTTCGGCGCTGTTAATCGTCACCGGCAAGGTCGCCGAAGACGACGCAGTCGAAAACGCAGTTAATTGCGCGGGCGCGATCTTAGCGTAGTACTCGTATGGACTGATCCCAGCAACCAAGCGCAGCAGCAGCGGCAACCACACGGCAAAATGCACTGCCAGCGCCAGCAATACAGTCAGGAAAAACAGGCCCAACGCTTCAAGCGCGGCAAAGCCAGAGACGAGCAACGTCTTGCCCACTAGCGCAAACGCGCCGATGGGTGCAAACCGCATGATCCACATCGTGATCAGAATCATGAGGTCGTGCAGGCCGACCCAAAACTGCTGTAAGATATCGCCCGCCGGCCCGTTCAGCCGCGACATGAAATACCCAAACACGACTCCGACGAATACCAGCGCCAGTAGCTGAACCTCTAGCGCCGCCGCGAAAATGTTGGACGGTATCGCGCGTTTAAGGACCTCGACCAGATCGCGTATGCCGCGTCCCTCTACCTTGTCCATGACTTGCGACGGGTCTGGCAGCGCCGTGCCCAGCGCCCGCGCCGACTCAGTCTCGCCGGGCGCTATGAGATTCACGCAAACGAGGCCAGTGCAAACCGACAGCAATCCAGTCGCCACGTAAAAGGCCACCGTCTTCCCGCCAATGCGTCCAAAGGCGTTTTGGCTCGCCATGTTGCGGACGCCAACAATGATCGAAGACAGAATCAGCGGCACCACGATCATCTTCAGCGCATTGAGGAACAAGCTGCCGAAGAAATCGAGAATTTCCATGAGCGATGCGCCAAACAGCGTCGTATGCTCGTCGGCCAGCCACCCTACCAATGCGGCGAGGACGAGGGCAATGGCGATCTGCCAGTGCAACGGAATGCCGATAAACCGCGAAAGTGCGCTACGCTGGCTCATGATTTATTTTTCCTTAGTCAACGAGAGGAGTTTTAACATGAAAAAGCATAAGGAATTGATTGACGAATGGATGCAAGAACCTGAATTCGTCGCTGAATACGACGCGCTTGCAGAAGAATTCGCCCTCTTTGATAAAATGCTCAAAGCCAGAAAGAATGAGGGTTTAACCCAAGCCGATGTTGCCAAAAAGATGGGCATCGTCGTTCCACACCGCAAAGGACAAGCCCCAGATGGTTCCCTCGGCAAATCCGGTCAACGCATCTAAGGACGCCACCATGATCTACGACGGACACGCCTATTGCTTTCCACCGCCAAGCCGCAACGGGGGCTTCGCCGACCCCGCTGAGTTTTGGCGACACCTACAGCTATTCATGGCCCATGCCCGGCAGCAGCCTTGCTGGCGGCGCGCCGATCGCGCCCCGGCCGACGCCACGGGCCTCTACGACCCCGATCGCCCCTGGCGCTTCGATGGCCTGCGAGACGCCGCCTTCCGCACTGGGGACCACGGTCTCGTCGAGTGGACGGTGGACGGCGAGGACTACGTGAAGCAGGCCCTGCCGCCGTGGACAGTGGACTTCGCCTTCCCCGCCGACAGCCTAGTGGCGGAGATGAACTACGCCGGCATCGATCGGGCGCTCCTGCACCGCACCCCGTACATGGGTCTCAACGACGAGTACATCGCCGACTGCTGCCGACGCCACCCAGGACGCATCCAGGGCCTAGCCCACGTGCCCGAATGGTGGTTCCCCAACCGGACGGACGACGCCGTCGCCAAGCTGCAACGGGCGATTCGCGATCACGGCCTGTCGGGCCTGCAGTTCATGCCCTTTCACCGGCCCCTCTACGACCTCTCCCCCGAGTGGACCGGACCCGACTTCGACCCTTTGTGGGCGACTGTGGCCGAACTGGAGATCCCCGTGTTCTTCACCCTCGGCGCAGCCAACTCGCCCTCCGCCTACCTCGACGAGTTGCGCGCGCTGCGCACCTGGATGGACCGCTTCCCCGACGTCGACGTAGTCATGACCCACGGCTTTTCCTGGCGGATGTTCGCCGACGAAGACCGGCTCCACGTGCCCGACGAGGTGTACGAGGCCGCTCCCATCGGCCACCCGCGCTTCCACATCCAGATCCTCTTCGCCGTGTTTCTCCAGTCGCGCTGGGACTACCCCATGCCACAGATGCGGCCCGTCTTGGAGAAAATGGTCGAACGCATCGGTGCCGATCGCATCCTGTGGGGGACGGACATCCCCATCGTCCTGCTGCACTGGACCTACCGCCAGAGCCTCGACTACGTGCGGCGCTACTGCCCATTCATAGGCGAATCCGAAATGGCGGCGATCCTCGGCGGCAACATGGAACGGCTCTTGGGGGCGGGGCGGTAGCCTACCTCGTTAGACGCCGCACAGGTACAAAATCCGCAGAAATTACTTTAACAACGTCAGCGACCGACTCTCTTGGTAATTGCCCGCGGTAAGCTGGTATATATAGGTGCCGCTGGCCACGGCTCGGCCGCGGTCATCGCGCCCATCCCACTGCACCTCGTAGCGTCCCGCTGCCAACCAGTCCTGCACCAAATCGCGGATCTTCTGTCCGGCGGCATTGTAAACGGTCAATTCCACTAACCCTTCGCCGCCCACCTCGTAGGTGATGGTCGTGTTAGAGTTGAAAGGGTTGGGATAATTCTGCTCCAGCGCGTACCCGTCGGGCATACTGCTACCCTCTTCCACCACGGTCGTGACTGAACTACCGGGCAGGGTAATCTCCCACAAACCGCGACCGCCACTCCACTCGATAACGTAGATTTTGTTGCCGATGATCTCGGCGTCAATAGGGCCACTGAAACCCTCGACGATCCGGGTCATGCGCGCCTGATAGTTATCTCCCACCTTCTCCAAATCCATGTGGATGAGATCCTCGTCCGGGTCATTGAAGGGGTTGATCAGGTTGCAGCAGTCCCCGCCGATGCGCAACACAAAGCCGTCGCCGCGAAATTCGGGTGCTAAAACCTTTTCTACGTCAAAGACCAGTCCCAACGGCGAACTATGCGGCGTAAAAGTATAAGCTGCTCCGCCCTCGTCGCTGGCGTCGCGCACCTCGCCCGTACTTGGGTCGCGGTAGCGGTCGGCGTCGGGTCCTAAATTGAGGACCGGATCGGCAAAACGGTCCACTGGCGGGGGCGGGTAGGTCGGATCGTTGTAAAATAAGCCGCGATCCCTAGCGTCCGAGCGGGTCAGCAGGAGCAAGTCCGCGGCCGGGTCGTAGTCGGGGAAGCGCTGGGCTGTGTCCATTGCCCCCATGCGCCAAGGGAAGCCATAGTGCAGCCCCTGCCGCACCCAGCAGACCTCGTCGGCCATATCGCTGTCCGGGCCATTGTCCGCGGCAAACAGATCGCCATTGGCGGCAAAGGCCATGTCAAAAGCATTGCGGAATCCGTCGGCGTACAAGTAGCCCGAAGCCTGCAAAGCCTCCTCAGCTGCCGGGATCAAAAGATCCTCGCCATCCGCCGGCACCCTAAAAATGGCCGACGACAGAGGCAACTCGCGCGCCCCAGCAAAAGCCCCATCCTCGGACAGCTCGCCGTGGTCGGTGCGGGATCCCGAATTGATGTACACAAAGCGATCGTCCGGGCTGAGGACAATGGCCGGATGGGGATGGTTCTTGGTGCCGGGAGGAATGCGCTCAGTGCGGGCCACCGTAGTCCACTCAATGGCGTCTCCGTCGCGCACTCCACGCACTACATTGATGATCGTATTGCCGCTGTTGCCGCCAATATAGAATGTCCCGTCCCCCGCAATATCAAAGCCCTGGGTATCGTTGAGCTTGTGGTCCGCGGAAGTAGCAATCCGCTCTTCGCCTACAGCATTAGCCGCCTCCACGTCGAGCACCACGTACAGGGCTCCTTCGGCGTCGAAGTAGATAGCTCGTGGGAAGGCGATGCCATAGTCGTCTAGATTGGCCACTTCTTTGTTTGGTGGGGTGATAATGCGGTTGTTTCGCGTATCGAGGACGTGGATTTGATCTTCGATCGGGTCGGTCGCCCGGGTAGCAGCCGCCTCAGCCGCGGCGCGGATTTCGTCAATGGGCACTCCTTCGGGCACACCCTCCGCAGGACGGAACTGGATCCAAGTCCACGCTCCCTCGGCGTCGCGCACCCCTCGGGCAATGGTCTCGCCGATGCGCTCGTCCTCACCCTTGATCCGAATGCGGTAAATAGTCCCCGTAGCCGTGAGAGTGTACAGACTGTTGTCGCGCGGGTCCTTGGCAATGCGCATGGTCCGCCGGCTCACGTCTAGCAAGTGGCGGACTTGAACATCGTCGCGCAGGGGCCGGGGATCGGCACCAGCAGTGTTTAGAGTCCAGCCGATTAGGACTATTCCGATAATCTTTCTCAATGTGAACGCTCCTCACAGATGAGATGAATTGAATTCTAGCGCACCAGCACTAACTGCCGAGCTATCGAGTAGTCCTCCATTCGCAAGCGATAGAGGTACGTGCCGCTGGCGGCCAAGCCGCCGTCTTCTGTCCGGCCATCCCAGCGCACAGTATAAGACCCCGGTGCCTGCTCGGCCTGTACTAAGGTGCGCACTTTCTGGCCCACCGCATCGTATAGGGCCAATTCCACTGGGCCGGTCTCCCCAACCTGATAGATGATGGTGGTATGGGCATTGAAGGGATTGGGGAAGTTCTGCTCTAAGCCAGCCTCTTCCGATACAGTCGCCAGTTCTTGTACGGCAGTAGGCTGGTCCATACTGGCGATCCAGCGGCGGATCAGATCGCTGCCTTCCCAATCGACCAAGGTGGAGGCCACCGGCGGCATGCGATTGGAGGAAAAGGTGAGCAGGCGCAAGTACAGAGTGGAGTTACCCGGATTGCCCGGATCGATGATAAACCCTTCTTCAGTACCCAAAGCACCCAAGGAAGGCACCCAGTTTAAGGTATTGGTCTCCTCTAAGGGGGTGTCGTACCGCAGGTCGATGGTCGAGCGGCTGACTACATTGGGACGATGGCAGTGAGCGCAATTGGCCGCCAGATAGGCGCGACTGCGGGCCGCCAGCGGCAGGCTTTCATCCGTGGGGTCGGCCCACTGGGGGAAGCCGTCGTAATTCTCGCCGATATCCTCAGTGAACAAACCAATGTGGTTTAGGGTGCGCAATTGGTTATCTACAATGCCGCCGTAGTCGTACGAGCGATTCATCTGGGCCGTATTGAGCCCCAAGACATAGCCAGCCGGTCCGGTATGGCACAAGGCGCAATCTTCGGGTCCGGGGTAGAAATGCACGTATTCGCGGAAGCCGTCTTCGGCTTCCGGGTCGGCGATGAGATAGGACTGGGTCGCCGCCTCTTCGAGCAATATCGCGTCCTTGCCCTCCAGATCCCACATATAGCTAAAGCCGTCCCATGCATCAGCTTGGCCGCGCTTGACCAAAAAGCGCGTCTCGGCAATATGCCGACTGGCCAAATTACCCTTTTCCAACTCTATATAGAAATTCTTCACCACCACCGCGTTGGGGGGAAATTTCCACACGCCCGAGGCGGAAAACTCAATCTGGCTCTGCCCGGGTAGCGCGATAAAGCGGGTCTTAGCCGTCCCGTCGGACCACAATACCGAATTGACCTCATAGGGAATGAGTCCCGGAGCCGGTATCTGGGACGCTACATTGCTAAACAGGCCCGACTCGGAGACGGTCTGGGGCACTCGTCCCTCGACCGGAGCGATGAGCAAAGAATGGTTCGGCACCCTTTCTTGCAGGCCGTACGGGGCCTGGGCCGAGACGATCGAGGGGATCATCAGGGCTAGTAAAACAATGAACAGTAGCATAATCGACCGACTTTGGGAGACTGCAAACAGGGGTAAAATCGCTTGCGCCAGTCCCTCACTCCAACACCGACCCCTCCTCTTCCACCTGCCCGTACATGCGCGCGAACTCCTCGGACCCATCGTCGTGCCACACCTCAAAGGACAAACCCCGAATAGTCCCCTCGGCAAAGCCGGTCAACGCATCTATCGGCGGGATGCTGGCCGTGTAGAGCACGTGCCCGTCCGGCAGGCGTAGTTTACCCAAGTGCCGGGGAATCTCCGCCGGCCCGCGCTGCGCCAAGCGCTCAATGACCGCTTCGTCCACCTCCACTCCAAGGCCCGGCCCCTCCGGCACGGGCGAACAGCCTTCGACGATCTCAATGCGCTGCCGGGCCGCATCCTCCTCGTACTGATCGTCGAGATTGATCGAGTGGGCGGCCGTGGGCAATACAGCCGCCAAGTGCAGCGCCAACGCCTTGGCCAAGGTGCCCCCGGTTAGCTGCACTACCACCTGCATATTGGCTTTGCCATAGGCCAAGCCGCGCACCAACGCGTCGCCGAACCCGCCGCAGTACTCGGCCACGATGTACGCATCGGCCATCCCCTGCACGACCTCCTGCAACCCGCCCAGCGGCGGCACGTGCATGACCAGCGGCACGCCGCATTGGGCGCGGAGCCGCCGCCAGCCTTCTACATCGCTCAGTACCAAGGGATCCTCGATATAGCCCACTACGGGCGATTTTTCGAGCTGTTTGACGATGGGCAACACCGTGGCCAAGGTGCGGTTGGAATTGAAGTCGTACTGCATCTTGAAGCCCGGTGGTGCCACATCCTCTACCGCTCGGTTCTGCTCAAACACGTCGTGGTGCTGGCAAGTGTGCATCTTGAACAGCCGGTAGCCTTGGTCGGCCGCGCGGACGATTTCGCGGCTCAGCACCTCGGGGTCGGCGGGTCGCGTCCACGCCGCCACGGGCACGCGGTCGCGTACTTTGGGGCCCATCAGCTTGTAGGCCGGCACTTCGAGGTACTGACCCATCACGTCGTACAAAGCCCCGGCCAAGCCGAGGTGGACCTCGCTGCCCAAAAAATCGAAGGGACTGCGCCCGATGAGGCCCTCCACGCTCTGCGCGGGCGGCGGCGTGCAGCGGTACTCGCCCCAACCCACCAAGCCGTTGTCGGTTTGCACCTTGAAGAAGGTGCGCTGGTCAATGGAGCGGAAGCGCACGGCGTGCTCGGCGTTGCGAGCGGCGAGCGGCACGTGCGCCGGAATGATGTCAACATCGATGATTTTCACGGTTTTTCTCCTCGACGCGTAAGCGAAATTGCGTTGGCAGCAAAAATTGACGATTCATCGCCGTCGGTCTTAACTTACCCCATCCTATCCCCAATCGCCAAAGATGATCATTTTACCTATACTTTCTGACAGATCGTGGGATAGAATGAGTACAGTACCGACAACTGTGAAAGTGGAGGTGCAGCTTGACGACATACGTACTTACTGCAGAGATCGAGCAAGATGAAGACGGTCGGTGGAGTGCTTGGATTGACGCGCTGCCAGGATGTGCCGCTTGGGGCCACACCCGCGAGGAAGCCCTACTGGCACTGCAGGACGCCGCCGATGCGTACATCGAAGATATGGAAGAGACGGATGAACAGGTTCTGGAACGTGTCATCGAAGTGGTAGATTCTCCTCTCGTCGTCGTCACGCGATGAATCTGCGTCCTGACCTGTTTCGGCGACTCAGGACTGTCACTGCACGCAGCTTGGTACGAGCACTGGAAAAGGATGGCTTTACGTATAGGAGAAGGAAAGGATCCGGCAGAGTCTATCGTAGCGAAGATGGTCGCCGCGTTATACTTCACTACCATGCGTCGGGTGATACGTTCCCAATCGGCACTCTACGGAGCATCCTAAAAGGAACTCGATGGACCGAAGACGACCTCCGCCGTTTACGGCTTATTTGAGTCGCCAAAGACGGTCTAACCCATGCCTTCTTACATATCTGCTTACGACACCGAAGCCGTGTACGCTTGGTGGGACGCGCCGACCGGGCCGGGCTACCAAGGCCGGATCAGCTACGAGGGAGAGCGGCTGGCCGAGTGCATCGCTGGCGTCCGGGCCGTGGCCCAAGTGCATCTAGAGCGGCAAGCGCCCGCCTCCTTTTTCATCGTCGCCGAGCTGTTGCAGAGCGCCGCGTCCGAATTCCGCGCCATCCTCGACGAGCCCCTTTTCGACCTCCAATGCCATTCGTTCACCCACAAAGACCTAATCGGTTTAGCCGATGCTGATGACCGTGCCGCCTTGCAGCGCGAGTTGGTCGATTCCAAAAAGCTGATCGAAGACATCTTTTCCCGCCCAGTGATCGGCTTGACCGCGCCCGGCGGCTACACTCGCGGCTTCATTGGCCAAGAGCGCATCCTGCACGTGATGTGGGAGGCTGGCTACCGCTATATGCGCACCGTGGGAGCCGGGCCAGACGGAACCATGCCCGCGCCGCTCAACCGGCCCTTCTGGTACGCCCGCGAGGGCTTTCCCGGCCTCCTCGAAATGCCCTCGCACGCCTGGCACGACAACATCCTTACCGGGCAGCCGGGCAAGGTGCTGTGGCCGCCGCAGTTCCCTTGGCCCTATCCGGCGCACATGCCCGTGGACGCCCAAGGCGTGTACGACGCCTATGCCCCGGGCATCGACTACGTGCAACAAGCAAACCTGCCCTACTACTTGCCCATCTTCCACCCTTGGTCCGTCTATCGCATCGATCGCCGCGCGCAGCAACTCGACCTCCTCTTGCGCCGTGCACAAACGGAAAACCTCCCCCGCATCTCCTGTACCCAACAGTACGAATACGCCCTAGCGCATAAATCCCAAATCCCCGACGCCTCGCCAGACGATCTATAACCCCATGCCCACCCTCTCCCCCACCCACCTCGCCGCCATCGAGCGCCGCCGTCGCCTCATAGTCAATTTCGACGTGACCTTTGCGATCAATGTGCAGCATCGCCGCAACCCGGATCGGCCCGACCTCGTGGAGCACCTGTTCGAATTCGCCGACGCGCCCGGGTCGCAGATCGACAGCATTTGGTGGAACTGGGGCGAGGGGAATCAAGCGCCCTATCCGAGCGAACACTTGCCGCTATACGACCATCCGCTCTATCAAAAGTGGGCAGACGAAGGGACGGACATCGTCGGCCAAGTCCTCACAGCCACCCAGCGTCGCGGCCTAGAGTGCTTCTTTTCGCATCGCATGAACGGCTCGGACAACGACCTCGGCCCGTTTGCGCGCATCCCCGCGAAAGTCGCACATCCCGACTGGCTCTTTCGCACGCCTTGGTGTACGCACGAGGACAACGGCTATTGGAATTTCGCCCTGCCCCAAGTACACGACTACGTCCTGCGCAACTTGCGCGAGGTAATCGAGCGCTGGCCTTTTGATGGGATGGAATTGGACTTTGCCCGCGGAGTCGTCTTCCCCGCCGGCCAAGGCTGGTCCAACCGCGAGCGGCTGACTGAATTCATCGCCCAGTTGCGAGAATTATCATTGGCCGTGGGCGAGCGGCGCGGGCGGCCCTTTCTCCTCGCCGCCCGCATACCCGAGACGCTCGTGGGCTGCCGCTTCGACGGGATCGATGTCGAGCGCTGGGTCGGCGAGCAATTGATCGACTTACTGGCCCTCGGCGTGCGCTCTTTTGAGGTGAATTTGGCGGATTTCCAGCGCGTGGTCGCGGGCACCCCGGTCAAGCTCTATCCGTCCATAGACGACCACCACGCTACCGACGGCTACCAAAATCCCGGCATCGAAGTGCTGCGCGGAGTGGCGGCCAATTGGTGGCATCAAGGCGCAGACGGCATCCACACCTTTAACCTCAACTACGCAACCGACGCCCCGTACGCCGGCCAAGATTGGGCCAGCCATCTCCGTGCCTACCAAGAGTTAGGCGAGATCGCAACGCTCAGCACCAAGGACAAGTGCTTCGTCGTCCAGCGCCGCGGAGGTGGACACGGCCCCACCGTGATACCCAACCCCGAGGATTGGACTACCCCAAGGCACAACTACGCCAACACCAGCATGCTGGCCCAACTGCCCGCGGCCGTGCCCAACGACGGACACACCGACCTCCTGCTGCAAATACACGTGGGCCTCGACCTAGCTGCTGAGCGAATCGCCGCGGCCGAGCTGCGCCTCCTGTTGTCCGATCCAAGCGCAGCGGACTTGCCCGAGTCTCAACGCCTATCGCCGGTGCAAGTGGCGACCATCGGTCATCCCGACGGAGAACTCGTCAATATCCCAGCGGTGCAAGGGGTGGAGCGAACCGTGCAGATACGGCTGAACAATGCGTTGCTGGAGCAGCCGACCGTGGACGATGGCTGGTTGGTCTGGCCAGTCAAAGGGGCACTCTTGGCGGCCGGCGCGAATCTGGTCGGCATCAGCGCACAGGGGCGGGCACTCGACGCGCCGCAGCTCGTCATCGAAAAGCTGGAAATAGCCGTGGTGTGTGAAGCCGTGGACTAGGCCTTTTGCAGGAGTGTCGGTGGTCGTAGCAAAGCTGGGCTTTCGGCGCACGTTGTCGGCTAACTTCCAGCGCAGCTTGCCCGCGCAAACGACGATGCCGTTGTTAGCAGATCATGGATCGCATTCTACTGGTAGGTTGCGGCGGCTTCATTGGAGCCGTGTTGCGCTACTTGGTCTCCTTGGGAACCCAGCGCCTGTTGGGCACTCCACTCTACGCCACCCTCACAGTCAACGTGGTCGGCTGCCTAGTCATTGGCTTCTTGGGCGGCTTGGCCGAAGAGCGTCAATACCTAGGTCCCCAACTCCGTCTATTCCTCTTCGTCGGCATCCTCGGCGGCTTCACCACCTTTTCATCCGTGGCCTACGAGACCGCCCAAATACTGCGCGCAGGTCAAGTGCCGACCGCCTTAGTCCACATTGGCCTGCAACTGCTGCTGGGCATTCCCGCCGTCTTCGTCGGATATTGGGCAGCCCGTTAGCCACCTAGTCCTCGCAAGTACGCTAAGCTCGCAGGTGCAGCTTCGCGCAAAGTGGCCTGGCGATAGACCTTGACCGAGGCAAAACCCGCGTAGCCAATGGCGTCCAAGGCCGCGAGCACGGCTTTGAAGTCGAGGTGGCCACTGCCCAGCACGCCGCCGTTGCTCTCGCACAAGTGGACGTGCCGCAGCGCGTCGCCGCAGTCGAAAATGGGCTGGGTCAACGACTTTTCTTCAATGTTCATGTGAATCGTATCGACCATCGGCCTAAAAGCCGACACGCCAATGCGCTCAATCAGCGCGCGCACCTCGCCCACGGAATTGTTAAACCCCACTTGTAAGTGATTGATCGGCTCAACGACCAAGTCCACGCCAGCGTCTTGCGCAGCCAAGCCCACTTCGCGCAGACCAGCCGCAATGCGCTCGTTGGCCACCTCGGCATCCGGCTCGTCCGCGCGCAAGCCCTGCAAAAGCCCGACCACGAGAATGGCGTTGAAACGCTGGGCAATCGGCAAGTACTCCCGCAGCCTAGCGACGGCACCGGCGCGTCGATGCAGGTCGGCCACACTCAAGCACAGCCCTTCGGTATAGGCCGCCCCGGTCAAAAGCGACGGCACCACCAAGCCGCACGCCTCCACCGAGCGCTCAATCGCGTCTAATTGACCGAGCACCGCAGGCGTCAGATTCAGCTCGACGCCTTCATACCCACAGTCCCGAATGAAGTCCAACCCAGCGGCGAAATCGCCCCCGAGATCCGCAAAGTCGATTACCATATAGCTGTATTGCATCGTCGTCTCCAAGTGAGTGGAAAAGTGGCGGCCAGCCGCCGCCGTGTCTAAGTTACTGACGTTATGCATCGTCCTGACCGTACGCTAGGCGCTGGCAGGATAGAGATGCTTCGACTCCGCTCCGCTGCGCTCAGCATGACACTGAGAAGCAGAACACCAGCACTTGTCATGCTGAGCGCAGCGAAGCATCCCATACCCAAGAAGCCGTGCGTAACATCAGTAAGTTACCTCATTCGATTTAGCCCAAACAGCGGAGCGCGCGTGCGATACCGGCGATTCGGCAAAACGAACTGGCAAGTCAGCGAAATCGCCATGGGCGGGTCTTGGTTCTACGGACGCCCGGAATACGGCCTCCTGCCGGTGGCGCACGGAGTCGCCATGGTCGAGCGCGCCTTTGAATTAGGCATCAACTACTTTGACACGGCCCCGCTCTACGGCCAAGGCCGCAGCGAAAAGGTCCTCGGCCACGCCCTCAAAGGCGTTGACGCGCCCTATTATCTGGCGACCAAGGTAGGCTATTATCCCGCGCCGTTTGACTACACCCGCGACACCGTGTGGCGAGGGTTTGAGGCCAGTCTCCTGCGCCTACAGCGCGACTCGGTCGATCTATTGCAACTCCACGAGGCCGAGCAGGCGGGTTGGGAGGGAATCTTCGGCCGGGGACGCGCCCTAGAGGCCATGCTCGAAATCCGCGACCAAGGACTCGCACAACACATCGGCCTCACTGGTTCGGACCTAGAACTGATGCGCGATGTCCTCTCCGAGTGCGACGATTTCGTCTCGGTGATCACCTTTCTCAAATACGACCTGCTGGTGCAGACGGCCAAGGAAATCCTCCTGCCCACCGCAGCCGCCCGCGACGTCGCCATCATCCTCGCCTCGCCACTGCACGCCGGCCTGCTCGGCTCCAAGCGCGACGCCTGGAAGGAGGCCGGCCGCTTTGCCGAGCTGTATCCCAAGCTCGAAAAAATCGAAGCTCTGCTCGCCGACGAACCCGGCGACATGCCCGACCTTGGCCTGCGCTACTTGCTGTCGGATCCCCAAGTCTCCGTGCTGCTCACCGGCGCTGCAACAATAGACGAACTCGAAGTCTCCACGGCCGTTTCCGACGGCCGCTACCTATCACCCGAACTCATCTCCCGCATCGAAGCACTCACCCCTTGAGAAGGAATAGCACATGAAACCTGTCCGCGTCGGCTGCATCGGCCTCGGCTGGATCACCCAAAGGGCGCACCTCCCGGCGTTAGCCGCCCTCGCCGAGGAAGGCCAAGTCGTCTTCCAAGCATTCTGCGACAAAAGCGAGGGAACCCTCCAAGAACAAGCAGCCGTTTACAAGCCTCATTCGACCTATACGGACCACCATCAAATGTTCGCAGAGCAGGAACTCGACGCCGTGTACCTATCCATTCCGCCGACCGCACACACCGACGAGGTGCTCATCGCCGCGGACCAAGGCGTCGCCCTCTTCGTCGAAAAGCCGCAGACCCTCGACCTAGCGCAAGTCGCCGAATTCAACGCCGCAATAGAAAAAGCCGGCATCGTATCCCAAGTCGGTTTCGTCTCTCGCTACGAGCCTTCTTCCGCGCCGACCTTGGAGCTATTGCAGCAGCGCACGCCGCGCCACGCCCAAATCCAAAACTTCTACAGCGGTCAGCCGATCCGCTATTGGACCAGCCGCTACGAACTCTGCGGCGGCTCCTTCGTCGAAAACACCATCCACAGCGTCGATCTGTTGCGCTACTTGCTCGGCGACATTGAGGCGGTCTCGGCCTTCTACGTCCAATCCCTGCCCGACGAGCGCATCGAGCCGATGAACCTGCCCCACGTGTACAACGTCAACTACCGCTTTGAGGGGCGCTTGACGGCCAACGCCAGCGTCTCGCGGGTAATGAGCAATGTCTCGTACTCCAAGCGCGAAATCCTCGTCGTCAGCGACGACTCGATCATCGAATGGAAGCCACAAAAAGTGACGGAAAACGGCGAGGTAGTGTGGGAAGCGAAAGAAGAGCCGCAATCTCGCGGGGCCTTCTTCTCCCAAGCTCGCGCCTTTATCGCCGCCGTCCAAGCCGGCGACCCTTCCATGACACGCAGCCCCTACGTCCCTTCCCTCAACAGCCTAGCCGCCGTTTTGGGGGCCAATGCCTCGGCCGAAAGCGGCGGCGAGTTGGTCCTCCTCAACGACCTAATAGGCGCAGCCACCCAAGGTTAGATCACCATGCAACCCCAACTCACGCCCTTTCTCGACTGGTACGGCATCTGGCCCTCCCATCGCAAACTCGAAGACGACGGCACCGTTTGGTCCCAGGATCCGCCCCAAGGCATTGAACTCGTGCCCGAACTGGCGCGCAAATCCGAGGTCTTCTTCCACAAGGAACGCCCTTGGGAACAAGGAGCCAATCTCCACACCAACGCCATGCTCCACGACGGAGGGCGCTACCGCCTCTGGTACGGCGTGCAACGCTTGGAAGACATCACGCGCTCGTATGTCTGCTACGCCGAAAGCGACGACGGCTTTACCTGGCAGCGGCCGGAGTTGGGCTTGTGCGAGTACGAAGGCTCTACCCGCAACAACATTATCTGCGCGGGCCGGGACCATCCCCTCGGCTGGGTATTCATCGACCCCAGCGCCCCGGCGGCCGAGCGCTACAAAGCCGTCGGCCCAGGAGCGAACTACTTCCGCGACGGCAAGCCCGACCCGGAAATGGACTCCGCGCGCTTCAAGGCCCTGCTCGCAGCCCGCGACTTGGGCGATGTGTCGGCCGGGGAAAAGGCCCAGGGAATTGAGATCCGGCAGCAACTCCACGGCGCGACCTCTGCCGACGGCATCCACTGGCAGAACCTCAGCACACCCGTCTTCGACGCCGGCGCGACCCAGTTAGACACCCACAACCTCTGCGTGTACGATCCCCACCAAGAGCAATACGTAGCGTATCTGCGCGGCCATATCGACCGCCGGCGCTTGGTGCGCCGCGCCTCGGGTCCGCAGTTTGAATCGCTAGCCGACCCGCACCCCTGCCTCCTGCCCGACCCCTTGGACGCGCTCGACGACGACATCTACAACCCTTGCTACACGCCGTATCCGGGTACGCAGCCGCGCTACCTGATGTTCCCGTCGATATACCATCGAATCGCCTCTACGGTCGATGTCCAACTCGCGGTCAGCCGCGATAACCACCAATGGATCCGGCCCTTTCGCCAGCCCATCATCGACCGCACCTATGAAGGGGGAACGTACGGCCAGCTCTACGCCAGCCCGAATCTCATCGCCGCCAACGACACTTGGCGGCTGCCTTTTGGGGGCTACCAACGCCGCCACGACTTCCTCCGCCGCGGCGCTTCGTACCCCGAGGATGGGGAATTTCGCTGGGCCTGCTGGGAGCCAGACCGGCTCGCGGGAATAGAGGCCAAAGGCGAGGGACGAGTCACGCTCATCGAACGGCCGTGCTGCGGCCGCGAACTGCTACTCAACTTTCGCACGGCTCCGGACGGCTGGATCAAGGCCGAAATCGTCCAGACCATTCACACGCCGCCCCAACCCGTAGAAGCTCACCCCGGCTTTTCGCTCGCCGAGGCCGAACCCCTCACGGGCGATTCCATCGCCGAGGCCGCGCGCTGGCGGGGCCAAACCGACCTATCAGCCCTCGCAGGCGAAAACGTCGGCCTCCGCTTTCACCTGTACAAAGCCAAGCTGTTCTCGGTATCTATTTGAGACGTCCCGCGAAAACCTCGGCGAACCGCTCCTCGGCAATGCCGCCCAAGCGCTGCGCCATGCGCTCGAATGCGGCGCGGCGATAGTCCCATTGGCCCCACCGCGCCACCTGCTCCAACCAATCGCACAGGTGGATCGTCACTAGGTCGTTGAAATCCTGCTCGTTCATCTCGATGGAATCGCCAGTCAGGCGGTCTTGGAGCACGTAGGGAGCACCGTGCTGCTCCACAGCGGCGTCGAACGTATCGCGCACCATGGCGCAATTGACGTACGCCAAGTATTCGGCCCGCTCGCCGATGAGTGCCCGCACGTCAGCGCGGCGTTCAACAGGCAGGGTAAAATCTTGGAAAATCTCAGTGCCGTATATGGAGTGAAAGAGCGCGGCGTGGCACATCACATCGTCGCCTCCCCACTTCTTCATATCGCCGTGCACGCCGATGCAGTGAGCCAAGTAGGTCTTGTTGGTATGCCCCACGTCGGCAGCACCAATTTTCCTGAAAAATGCAGTCATTTCTTTAAAACTAGCAGTCATAGCGTCGTCCTATAAGTTTGAGGATTGGATCGGGCGGTCAGCAATCGGCAGGTGGAGCAGCGCGGCCACCACGCCGAGGGCAATCGCCAACCACCAGACCGGATCGTACGAACCAGTCGAATCATACAGCAGACCAGCCAGCCAGACGCCCAAGAAACTGCCGGCCTGATGACTGAAAAAGACAATCCCGTACAGCGTTGACAAGTAGCGCGCCCCGAATATCTGCGCCACCGTCCCGCTGGTCAACGGCACGGTGGCCAGCCACAAAAAGCCGATTAGGCCGCCGAAGAGCAGGGCGGAAAAGCTGGTCAGGGGGACGAAGAGAAACAAGCCGATGACCACGGCGCGGCTGAAGTAGAGCGCGCTCAACAGATATTTCTTGCGGTAGCGATCGCCCAGCCAGCCGAACAACGACGAGCCGAAGATGTTGCACAGGCCAATCAGCGACAAGGCCGTGGCCCCGATCATGCGCGGCAGGCCTCCGTCGGTGAGGAACGAAGGCAGGTGCGTGGCGATAAAGGCAACGTGGAAACCGCAGACGAAGAACCCCGCGTTGAGCAGCCAATAGCCCGAATGGCCCCGCGCCCTGAGCAGCGCTTGCAGCAGCGTACCCTCGCCGTGCGGCCGGGCCGCATGTGTGCTGGGACGACACGGAAAGCCAAAGGCCAACAGCACAACCCAGCCGATCAGGGCTGCGCTGATCAGAAAGGACGTCTGCCAACCTGCGTGGACAATCACCCACTGCACCCCGGGCACGAAGGCGAAGGTCCCAAACGACCCGGCCGCGGTGACGATGCCAAATGTCGTGCTGCGGTTTGCCGGGTGGACGACGCGGGCGACGGCTCCCAGTACGACCACATAGGTCGTGCTACCGAGCCCCAAGCCGATAATGAGTCCCAGCGTCAGATACAAACCGAGCGGGCCACTACTAGCCGGCACCAGCAGGCACCCAGCCGCGTAGAGCAGCGCACCTCCTAGCACGACCCACCGGGCCCCATAGCGGTCGGCGATTATCCCGAACAGAGGCAGGCCGAAGACCACGTTTTGCAGCGCTATAGCTAGGCTAAATACTTCGCGCCCCAAATCCAAGCTATCGCTAATCGGCTGTAGAAAGAGGCCAAACGACTGGCGGATCCCCATGCTGGCGAGGACCGTCAGCGCACTGAAGAGCACGATGATCGTCGTCTGGCGATTCGCAGCGGCCATGAGAAAGTAGTATAGCCCTTGTCGCACCTGGGACAAGGAACTATGTTTCGGCGCAAAACCTCAAAGGAGCAAACCTCAATGACCGCACAAGCCCAACCCGTCGTCTTCGTCTCGCTCACCGGCGACGAAGCCATCAAGCTCTACGACCTCGACCCCCAATCGGGCGCGCTGGAACTGCGCGCCACCAGTCCAGCGCACGGCCCGTCGGGCGCGCTCTTTTTGCACCCGTCGCGCCCCGTGCTCTACGACGGCCATGTCGGGGACTCAACCCTCGCCAGCTTCCACCTCGACACCGCATCGGGCGAGTTGACCCTGATCAACAAGGTGGACACCAGCCTCGACACCCCCGCTCACCTGATTACCGACCCCGCCGGTCGCTTTCTCCTCACCGCTTATTACACTGGTGGCGGCGTCACAGTCCACCGCTTGGACGACGACGGAGCCATCGGCGACCTTGTCCAGCGCATCGACACGGGCCCCAAGGCACACGCTATCCTGTTGACTGAGGACGAGCGCTCTGTCTTTGTGCCCCACGTCTATCCCAACAACAAGACCAGCCAGTTCCGCTTCGACGCCAGCACCGGCCAACTATCGCCCAACGACCCGCCCGTGCTAGTTCCGCCGGAAGGCGAGCCTGGCCCCCGGCACATCTGCTTCCGCCCACTCGGCGACGTCGCGTACATCGTCAACGAGCAGGGCAATACGGTCACCGCCCACCGCTTTGACCCCGAGCGCGGCACCCTCTCTATTTTCCAGGACATTTCGACCCTGCCCGCAGACTACACCGAGGGCGGACACACCGCCCACGTCGAAGTCCACCCTAACGGCCAGTGGTGCTACGCATCCAATCGCGGCCACGACAGCATCGTCGGCTATAACATCGACGCCGATGGCGCGCTCAGCCCGTTTGGGCACTACCCAATACCGGCCAGCCCGCGCTCGTTCAACATCGACCCGACTGGCACGTACCTGTACGGTGCCGGAGAAGCCGCAGACCGCATGACCTGTTATCAGATCAATGCAACCAGCGGCGCACTACAGCCCATCGCGGATTACGAAGTGGGCAGTCAGCCGTTTTGGGTCATGGTGACGACCCTTTAGTCCAGCCCAAGCGCTTTGTCGATGTCCTGCTGATAGGCCCGCACGGCTCCGCCCATAATCTCCTCCATGGACAGCGAACGTCCGGCGAGTGCAGACTCATAGGCCCCCACAATCGCCGCCACGGCCTGCATCCCGCCAAAACCATCCACTTCGGGTTGGCCGCCGGTGAGTATGGCTTGGGCAAAATCGTGGTATTCAATGGCCAAGTGCCGGGAGTCGATTTCGTAGAAAGACGTTGCGGAAGGATCGTATTCTACGCCGTCGGCACCAAAGAGGCGCTCGGTGATCTCGTCGAGGTGAAAGTCCGGCAGGAGTTCGAGGATTTCGCGGCCTTTTAACTCCTTGCCTTCCAAGCGCAGCACCGCGGGCCGGCCATTGCGGTCGCCGGGGGCATAGAGCGCGCCCCAGCGGCCGTGGACACTGCGCTCCCAGCCCCGACCGCCGCGGCCCGCCACCAACACGAGTTGCGCCAGCGCACCAGACCGCATCCTGTATAGCGCGACCACTGAATCCTCGCCCGTGGCCTCTACACTATCGGGATAGGTCTTGGCCCGCTCGCGGTAGGATTCGAGAGGGTGATCGTCGTACCCTTCTGGCCGGCGCCGCACCGGCTCGACGATGAAGCCGCCGCCGAAGATGTGCGCGTAGTCCCCCATGTAGTATTGGATGATGTCGCCGTAGTGGACGCCCATGTCCAAGCCAATGGCCCCCTTTTCCTTGAGATGGCGCCAAGGCGTAATGGTTATGCGGTCGCTGCCACCGGCCGACGCCTGTATCATCAAAAAGGGATCCCCGAGCAGGCCGGACTCGACGATGGCCCGCGCCAAGCGGTTGGGCGGGTCGCGGCGGTAGTTTTCGGCGGTGGCCAGCACGGCATTGCCGGTGTGGGCCGCGTCGATCATGGCTTGGCAGGCGCGCATGGTAATGCCGAGGGGCTTTTCCACCAGCGCGTGCTTGCCAGCCAACAGGGCCGGCACGGCCACTTGGTGGTGCGTTGAGCCGTCGGTAACCACATCAACGGCCAGGATATCATCGCGCTTGAGCATCGAGTCCATATCCGTAAAGATCAGCGGCTCGCGCCCGAACAGCCGCTGCACTTCGCGGGCGGCAAACTCGGCGTTCGCCCGGTTCACGTCGCAGACAGCCATCAATTCGACATTGCCAATGCCGCTATCTTCTAACACCTTGTAGGCCAAGATGTGGCGATGGCCCATGCCGCCGCAACCGACGACGCAAAGCGGTACTTTTTCCATAATAGGGTCTCCTGTTGTGTATGCGGAAACTCGTGCGCGGCTACGGGCATTGTCAAGGGGAAGGCAAAAAGCGAAAGGAACACTTTGCTAAAACGCTCTCCACCGACGATAAAGGGATGCACGCCCAAGGCGTTGATCGTCGGGCTGCTCGGTGCCGTTTGCATGGGCCTCGGCTCGACCTACAACGACATGATCATCAAAGGTTCCGGGCTAGCCGTGTGGAACCTGACCCCTGGGGCGACTTTTCTCTTTTTTGTGCTAGTCCTCCTCTTAAACCCGCTCTTGCGATTGCTGCATCCGCGCCTGCCCTTGCAACGCGGCGAATTGGCCGTGGTCTTCTTCCTGATCCTGCTAGCCAACACCTTGTCGGGCCGCGGCCTGCCCGCGCAACTCCTGCCGGTAATTACTGGGGCCTATTACTACGCCACGCCAGAAAACGGTTGGGCCGAGATCGTCCAGCCCTACATGCCCGATTGGCCGGTGCCCCAAAGCCGCGACGCCATCTGGGGCTTTTACGAGGGCGATCCGACTGGAGCCGTGCCGTGGGCAATTTGGGCGGCTCCTCTGTTGTACTGGGCCGTGTTCGGCCTAGCCCTCTTTCTGGCCATGGTATGCCTGATGGTGATCGTGCGCCGACAATGGGTAGAGCACGAGCGCCTGGCCTATCCCATGGTCCAGCTTCCCCTAGCCATGATCGCCGACGACGAACGCGGACGGACCATCAAACCCCTGTTCCGCAGCGGATTGATGTGGATGGGATTTGCCGTCCCCTTTGTTCTAGCCTCGATCAACGCCTTGCACAACTACTTCGTGATCATTCCTACCGTCAGCACTTCGCTCGGCGGCTTGTCGATGTTCCGCGGCGCGGTGTCGGTGGGCTTGAATCTAAATCTGTCGATGGTTGGCTTCTCCTATTTCATACCACAGAACATCGCCTTGGGCTTGGTCTTTTTTTACATCGTGAATGTGGTGCAGCGCGGGTTGTTGGGGATGCTGGCTTGGGGGGGCAGGGACGAAACCATGGGCGCGTACAGCCAGTACACCGACCCGATCATCATCCACCAAGCCATGGGCGGCATGATCGTCTTGGTCCTGGGGTCTTTGTGGGTGGGCCGACGCCATCTCGGGAACGTGCTGCGCAAGGCTTTGGGCCGCGCACCAGAGGTAGAAGATGCCGATGAAATTACCTCCTATGGCGTGGCCGTGTGGGGAGCCGTGGCCAGCTTCCTAGTGATGGGTGTCTGGCTGTGGCAATCCGGTATTCCGCTGCCCTTTGTTCCCCTACTGTTATTCGGCGCATTCGTCGGATTTATGACCATTGCCCGCGTCGTCGCGCAAGGTGGGGTCGCGTCCATGTTTCCGCCGACCAACGGACCGGACTTTGTCGTCGCCAATGTCGGAGGCACTGTGTTGGGCACTAAGGGCATGGCCGGCATGGCCCTGAGCTATGCCTGGAGCGTGGACACCTTGATCCTGATGATGAGCGCGTGCGCCAATGGCCTGAAGCTCGTCTCCGAAATCAGCCTACCCCAGCGCCGCCGCCTATTCGGGGCCACTGTTGCGGTAATTGTCCTGACGCTGACCTGCGTCGTCTCCTTAACCCTCTATCTAGGCTATCAGTACGGGGCCATTAACTTGTCGCGGTTTTACTTTGATAACGTCGCGCAATATCCCTATCGGTTCATGGAGAAGAGCATCCTCAATCCATTCGAGCCGCGACCGAGTACGTGGATGCACATAAGCACTGGCGCGGCGATTATGGGCGGTCTGATGGCAGCCCAGCATCGGTTCCTGTGGTGGCCTTTCCACTCGCTCGGATTCCCGGTTAGCTGCGTCTTCGGCTCGATGTGGTTCAGCGTGTTTGTCGCTTGGCTCATCAAGAGTACAATACTCAAATACGGCGGGCTGACGCTGTTGAACCGCCTCAAGCCCTTCTTTCTGGGGTTGGTCTTGGGCGAGGCCGTAGCGGCTGGGACTTGGATACTCATCGACTATGTAATCGGTATGCAAAACAATTATCTAGGCGGGATCGTGTTCCAGTGAAGTGCGCTTGAACGGCGCTGTTGAAACGGCTATCTTATCCCTCCCAAACAAAGATCCAACCCCATGATGACACCCGACCAACGCTACTTCTTCGACTTGACCGGCTACCTCCACTTGCGCAACGTGCTCAGCCCAGAGGAACTCGCGCCCGCGC
>JAPPEF010000235.1 GCA_028875335.1 Gemmatimonadota bacterium | reverse complement strand
GGTAGGGGACAGCGCTCGTCTAGTTCGTAGCGGATGTTTGCGTTTGCGCGGGCTGATGACAAAAGAGGCTCAGCTTTCCGTCGGGATCACGGCGCGAACTGGTACACTACCGGTACCTGCGCGGTGTCCGTGATGCTCGTATCCGTGTGGTGGTAGATGTTGATGCGTCCGGTGCCGCAGTCGCCGAAATCGTCGCAGGAGATCGCGTCGATAAGGCCCTGAAAGTCGGTCATTGCTCTAATCTTCATGCGCAGCGCGGCGCGGTTTATGTGCAATTTGCCGTCTTGCTCCACCGCAACGGATTTGATGGCGCTAAGCAGCACCGTCGTGGCGTCGTACGCATGCGCCCAGTACGGAGAAGTCGGCGACCCGCCGTACGCGGCTTCATACGCGGCGAGCACGTCGGCCGCATTTTTGCCGGTCGTTGCATTGACGTTTGCGCCGTGGTCCGACTCTGGTCCGGCGAAGTACATGCCCTCCGATTGCGGCGTGCCGAGGAATTCGGACACGAGGAGAGCCGCGCCTGAAATGAGCGTCGCATCTTCCAGGCCGTCGAACGCCCGCGCCTGCTCGGCGAAGGGCGTGCCTTCCTCTTCGAAGAGGGGGAAGAAGATGCCGTCTGGCTCGGCAGCGGCGAATTCCGCGAGGACGTCCGTCATGTCCGTGTCGCCCTTGTCGATCCGGGCAGAGACCGCGATCTCGCCGCCGAGTGCGCCAAATGCATTGCCAAACGCGCTGACGAGGGCCGCTGTGTATGGATCGCCGTCGTCAACGGCTACCATGCGCCGCAGCCCCAATTCATTGTAGGCAAAGTCGGCGACTGCGTTCGCCTGATAGAGATCGTTATTGGAAGTGCGGAAATAGCCGGGATGGTAGTTGGGATTGGCGTTGCCAGCGAGGTCGGACGTGAGCAGCGGCGACGTGTTGGACGGCGAGATCATCACTAGTCCTGCCTCGCTGATCACTGGTGAGGCCGCTACGGCTGCGGCTGAGCACGATGTGCCGATGACGCCTACCACCTGCCGGTCGGCGCTGATCTGTTCGGCACCTGCTCGTCCGCCATCTGGTGTGCACATGCTGTCCATAGATTCGCCGAGTTCGACAGCGCGACCGTGGATGTCGCCGAAGTCGCGCACGGCCAATTCGACGCCGTTGCGCAACGCCCCGCCCAGCGACGCCGCGCCAGTAATCGAGAGCAACGAGCGGATCTGCACGGCCTCGTCGATGCCGAGCGGATGGATCCGCGACTCAGCTCGCCCGGCGACGGGGGTACTGGTCCAAATTATGCTGCTGATTCTGCGCTTGGCGGCCGGCTCGGTCGGCTCGTTGGAGGAAACTGGGTCGCGATCGGAACATGCGCCAAGGGTTAAGGCGCAGGTGAGGAAAAATAGAGCGGATTGCATGGGAACCTCCTTTGTGAAGTAGGGTAAATGCCTTGATTAATGGTAGCGAGGCTCACAGCGCAAACCATAAACCTCCGGTAACTGTCTCACTTTGGATAAATGCCCAAAAATTCGCGGGCCGAGTGGTGCGGCTCCGAGGCCGAGCGGGCATCGGGATCGTTGACTACCGCGGTAGCGGGCGGCACTACGGGTTGCCCGTGGGCTAGAGGGTCGTCGGTGTTTTGCATCCATTGGTCGAGGCGTTGGCGCAGCTCCGCTAGATGATCTTGGCAATTGGGGTCTGCGGCCAAGTTGTGGGTTTCGTGCGGGTCGAAGACCAAGTCGTAGAGCCGTTCGCGCTCTAGGGGGCGTTGCCGCCAGCCTTGGTCTATAAAATAGTCTTTGGTCAAGCTGTCGTCACAATTGGGCAGGACTGGGTATTGGCGCTGGTCGAAGCGGCGGATGTACTTGAAGCGCGATGTGCGGATGCAGCGCTGGGGTTCGTAGTAGGTGTGGTAGTTCACTTCGGCGAAAATTTCGCCGCGGATTTCTTGGGCCTGGCCGTTTACCAGGGGCAGGAGCGAGGTGCCCTGCACGTGATCGGGCAACGCGATTCCGGCTAGGGCGCAGACCGTTGGATAGATATCGACTTGGCTGACCAAGGCATCGACTACTTGGCCGCCGCTGAAGCCGCCTGGTCCGCGCAGCACTAGCATGACGCCAATGCCGTGGTCGGTGAGATTGCACTTCATGGTGGGGAAGGCTATTCCGTGGTCCGTGGTGCAAATGACGAGGGTATTGTCGGCCAAGCCGTTGTCTTGCAGGGCGGCGAAGACGCGGCCCATTTTGGCGTCAAGAGTGCGGGCCGCGTCGATGTAGGCGGCCATATCCCGGCGCGTCTCAGGGGTATCGGGAAAGGGCGCGGATGGCCGCACATAGCGCGGATCGGTGGGAGCCTCGTCTTGGGGCTGGGGCGCAAAACCGCGTCCTTGGCGGTGGGTTTCGCCAAAGCCCACGTCCAAATAGAAGGGCGCGCCATGATCTTCGGCCAAAAAGGCGGCGGCTCGGTCCTCGGTTTGGGTATCGGGAGCCTCTTGGGGCAACAGGCGGGTGAAGCCGCCGTCGTTGACGTCCGCTACCACGTGCTGGAAACCGGCCATGGCTGTGGTGTAACCGGCCCTTTGCAGGGTATGGGTCAGCAGCCGTTCGGGGCAGGGCAAGGTCCAGCCTCGGTTGACCAAGCCGGTCATGCCGCAGGAATGGGCCCACTGGCCCGTAAGCAGGCAGGCGCGGCTGGGCGAGCAGGTGGGGTTGGCGCAAAAGGCTTGGCGGAAGAGGACGCCTTCCTCGGCTAACTGCTGGATATGAGGCGTGGGTATGGCGTGGCCGTAGGGTTGGACGTAGCGGCCGGTGTCGTGCGAGTGGATATAGACGATATTGGGGGGGGACATGGGAACCTGTCGTCAGTAGATGGTGCGGAGCGAGGGATAGCGCGAATTCGACATTTAGCTATACTCATCGCCTACTTCTCTTAATAATATAGCCTGTTCTTTTGGACGACGGCACCTTCCCAGACGCTACCTCCTCAATGCGAGCGACCACGCCCTCGACAATGGCATCGAAGACATCGCGGCCAGCCATGCGACCGTCTGGACTCCTTAGGAAGGAGGGTATATCGACGCGGCCGTCCATGCAGCCGTCTGGCCTCACTAGGAAATAGGAGGGTATGCTCTGAACCTGGTACAACTGAGCCACTGCCGACTGCCAGCCACCCGGAGAGTGGACGTGGACGCCGGTCAGGCCGTGCTCATCGACCGCTTGGTGCCACTCGTCGTCGGGGTCCAAAGAGATATTTAAAAAGACCACCTTCTGGTCACGGGTCCGCTGTTTGATCTCTTCCAGATAGGGTACTGCCCCAATGCACGGACCGCACCAACTTGCCCAAAAGTCCAAGAAAACCGCCTGCCCTTTGAAATCGCTCAGGGAGACGCTTTGGCCTTGGAGATCACTGAGGGTGAAGTCGGGCGCGGACTGGCCGGGTTTGAGCTTGGATGCTTCCCGCACGACCTCCTCGACAACCTCGGTGTATTCGGGATAGGGATTGTCTTGGAGGAATTCGGCTAGGCGTTGTTCCCCGTGGTCAAACCAGCTCCGCCGAAAGTCCCAAACGATTTCCCCGGCGAGAAAAAAGTACAGAACTTTGCCGTGCAAGGTCCGCTTGGCCTGATTGTAGAGGGTGTAGGTTTCAATATGGTCTTGGCGTTGGCTGTCGGATAGTTGCTTCAGTTGTACTCGATCATTGGCACCGTCTTGTATACGACTGAAATTGCGCTCCAGAAAGGTGCGATAATCGGTGGTACCGATAGCCGCTTCGTCAACCAGTTCAATCTGGTCGAGGGCTTCGTGATAGTCCGCGGGGAGGTCCTCGTTTTTGTGTCCATTGGCGAACATGTAGTTAGTGGGATAGGAGACCACTAACTTGGCCCATTCATAAGTGATTTCAGCGCGGTAGTAATCGACGAAGGCCGGCGTGAGTCCGCCTTGGGCACACCCCTCGTCCAGAAAGCGAGTCATTTCCAAGCGCCGCTGGTCGATCATTTTGCGAAAGGCATCGACCTCCAAGTCTTCGTAGTCGATGTCTAGGTAATCGGGGAAGCGGGCCCGCAGAGCAGCGAGGAACTGGTTGTTGGCCGCGCCTTGGCCGGAAAAGCGGAGGGACTGAGGCAGGTTGAGCAAGTCCGCGTCGATATGCAACTGGTCGCCTGGTTCCAGAAAGAGCTTGACCTTCTTGTCTAGCTTGACCGAAGCCATTTGCGCTTCAGTAAACGGCAGTTCTACCGCGAGGGTGCCCTTTTCGTCGAGTGGGGCTTCGACGGTGACGGGCGTATGGTAGATGGGCGTTTGCTGGTACTCGAAGGAAATGCTGCGATGCTCCGCAGCATTGGCTAGCGTGGAGGTGACGCGGGTGGAAAGCGGTGCCATGAAAATCTCCTCTCATTATCATCCAGAATGTAGTGGCCTAGCGGCCCCTGTAAAAGTCGCGCTCCACAGATAAACAACGCGGCTATCCTCTGATGTGCATCTCCGATCGGATGCTTTTTGGCGATGACGACGGCACCTGTCCAGACGCCACTTTCTCAATGCGGCTGACCACATCCGAGACATCGGAGACATGGCTAACACGACCGTCCATCCGGCCGTCTGGACCCACTAGGAAATAGGAGGGTATGCTCCGGACTTGGTACAATTGAGCCACTGCCGCTTGCCAGCCGCCTGGGGCGTGAACGTGGACGCCGGTCAGGCCATGCTCATCCACCGCTTGGTGCCAATCGTCGGCGGGGTCCAAAGAAATATTCAAAAAGACCACCTTCTGGTCGCAGGTCTGCTGTTTGATCTCTTCCAGATGGGGTACCGCCTCTATGCACGGGCCGCACCAACTCGCCCAAAAGTCCAAGAAAACCGCTTGGCCTTTGAAATCGCTCAGAGAGACGCTTTGGCCCTGGAGATTGTCGAGAGTGAAGTCGGGGGCGGGCTGGCCGGGTTTGATCTTGGATGTTTCTCGCACGACCTCCTCAACGACCTCGGTGTATTCGGGGTAGGGGTTATCCTGGAGGAACTCGGCCCAGCGTTGTTCGCCTATGTTAAATAGGCCGTATTGGAAGTCCCGGACGATTTCACCGGCGAGAAAGAAGTACAGGACTTTGCCGTGCAAGAGCCGCTTGGCATGATTGTAGGGAACGTAGGTTTCAAACAGGTTTCGGCGTTCTTCAGCGGCCATTTGTTTAGTGGCGGGCTGGTCGTTCCACTCTTTCCAAAGGCGTAAGAAATTGCGCGACATAAAGGTCCGGTAATGGGTAGTACCGATAGCTGTTTCGTCAACCAGTTTGACTTGATCGAGGATGTCGTAATAGTCCTCGGGGAGGGCTTCGTTCTCCCGTCCGTTTTGCATCTCGTAATTGCGCGGATAAGAGACCTGTTCTTTGGCCCAATCATAGGTGATTTCAGCGCGGTAGTAATCGACGAAAGCCGGGGTGAGTCCTCCTTGGGCGCACCCCTCGTCTAGAAAGCGAGTCATTTCCACGCGCCGCTGATCGATTGTTTTACGAAAGGTATCGACCTCTAGGTCTTTGTAGTCGATGCGTAGGTAATCTGAAAAGCGGGACCGCAGGGCGGCGAGGAACTGATTGTTGGCCGCGCCTTGGCCGGAAAAGTGGAGAGATTGGGGCAGGTTGAGCAAATCCGCGTCGATGTGCAACTGGTCGCCCGGTTCCAAGAAGAGCTTGACCTCGCGTTGGGGGCCGACTGAGAGCACTTTCGCTTCGGTGAACGGCAGTTCCACTGCGAGGCAACCCTTTTCATCGAGGACGGCTTCGACGGTGACGGGCGTATGGTATATGGGCGTTTGCGCGTACTGGCCGAAAATGCTGCGGCGCTCTGAAGCATTGGCTAGCGCGGCGGTGACGCAGGTGGAAAGCGGTGCCATGAAAATCTCCTCTTATTGAAATCTCCTCTTATTGTCGTCTAGCATTTGCGGCGCAGCAAACGAAGAAGCCGTCTGAGAATTCCCAGCGATTACTTGCGCTGTGAATTCTCAGACGGCTCTTCTTAGGCTAACGCTTCCTACCGAACTCGACGATCAACCCTCGACGGCGTCGCTTAGACTTCCGTACGGGTAACGGCGCGTCTAAAAGCGACTTTTGAGTTGTCCCCAGGTGGCCTCCGTACGGGTAACGGTCGCGGCATCATCGGGTGCGCGCCCATAAAAACCCGACCCAATGATGAAGTGGAGTGGGACTACGCGTTCGCCTAAATTGAGTTCACCAGTGAACTCGCGTGCGTATCCCACCTTGGGAATATCGGCACTGTCGGTATCGTCGGTGGGATCGTCGAAGTAATACTCCACGAAGCCGCCTTCCGGGTCACTTTTTGCTGCTTCGATGACCTGAGGCAGAATGAGTTCTCCAGTAACGACGTCGCGGACCGTGGCTATCAGAGGCCGAAGCTCGAATCTGTCCGGAAACGCACCGTGAAACGTGATGATGTTGCTGGTAAGATCCAAGACGTAGAGGTACACGGAACCGTGTCTCCAGGGCCCGTTCTCATCCCGCATGGCGTTCCTAGCTTTATAGAAGGCGGCTGGATCGCCGCTCAGTGAGATTTCGCGATACCGCTCCCCCGCCTGCGTGACGAAGGCCTTCAGGGTTTCTCGGTCCACTACGTCCCTGGCGGTAATGGTCGGGTCGCCGTAATCGATGACTTCTTCAACTACGTGAGATTCGTTGAGATCGAATCCCGCGAGCAGCACGATCGGGGACTGGAAACTGGGCGATATAATTGCGGCGGCATAGCCGGAAGCCCCTGGGATATCGGGCACATTGAACGGGCCGCCATCCCCGGCTACCGCGGCAGCGAAAGCGGCTAGGGCCGCAGCACGGTCGGTGAGGTCGGCTGGGTTGATTCCCAATGCTTGAAGGATCGCTCCATATATCAAGGGGTTGAGTAGCCGGCCCGACAAGGACATGTTCTTTGCGTGAGCGGATAGCCTGCCGTCGGGCGTCAGTTGCACGACGTAGGTGGAACCGGAACGGTACGGCCCCCCCTCCTGCCTATAGAGACATCCAAGGTGCAACATCCTATGCAAACTCGCCGATACTTGGCTAAGCTCCGGATGATTTTTCAGGGCCAGCGCAAAGTCCTTCAGGGTGGCGCTGCCGTCTTCCACCTGCTGGGCCGTCACAATCGGGTCCGCAGGAGGCGTCACGCCGGCAGGGAGTGGACAAGCTTCCTCTGTCTGCGCTAGGGCGGCGCGCGCATTGGCAAAGAGGCCGGCCAGCACGAGCAGGCCGACAACGGGAATCGCGTATGTGAGCAATGTTCGAGTTTTCATCACGAGGGTTCTCCTTATCGGAAAGGCAAGCTCATTAAAGTGTACGGGTAACGGCGCGTCTAAAAGCGACTTTTGATCTGTCCCCAGGTTGTCTCCGTACGGGTAACGGTCGAGGCGTCATCGGGTGCGCTCCCATAGAAACCTGACCCAACGATGAGGTTTAGTGTGAATGCGGTTCCGTCAGCCCTCCCGATTGTAGCAGTGAACTCGCGTGCGTATCCCACCTTGGGGATGTCGGCACTGTCGGTGTCGTCGGTGGGATCGTCGAAGTAATACTCCACGAAGCCGCCTTCCGGGCTACTCTTCGCCGCTTCGATGACCTGAGGCAGAATGAGCCATCCGGTCACGGCGTCTCGGACGGTCGCCACCAGAGGTCGCCACTCGAATCTGTCCGGAAACGCGCCGTGAAACAGGATGATGTTGCTGGTGAGATCTAGGGCGTAGAGGTACACGGGACCGTGTCTCCAAGGCCCGTTCGGATCGCGCGCGGCGATCCTCCCTTTCGAGATAGCGGCTGGATCGGTGGCGGTCTCCACGAGTTGGACAAACCACTCCCCCGCTTGCGTGACGAAGGCCTTCAAGGTTTCGCGATCTACCACGTCCTTGGCAGTAATGGCCGGGTTGCCGTAATCGAGTGCTTCATCGCTAATGGGAGTCAGGTGGGACTCACTGAGATCGAATCCGGTGAGCAGCACGATTGGCAGCCCCGAATCGCCCAACAAAAATACGGTGGCATGGCCGGAAGCGCCGGGTATTCCAGGTCGCAGGTCTGGAATAGGGGTGGTCGCATCGAATGCGGCATCCGGTTCCTGCGACAATGTGCCCATGACAGCGCCGAGAGCCTGGGCCGCGGTGGCAGGATCGGGAGAAGCCAGATTCGCCAGATCGGTTGGGGAGACGCCCAGCGCAGAAAGAATCTCTGCATAAATCAAGGGGTTGAGTAGTCTGCCCGACAATGCCATGGACTTCGCGTGTTCGTACACCCTGCCGTCGGGCGTCAGTTGCACGAGGTAGGTGGAACCGGAACGCCAGGGGCTCCCCTCCTGCCTGACGAGACATTGAAAGTATAGTGCTCCTTCCAGAGTGTTTATCGGGGTCCTATATCGATCTCTCGCGGCCAGCGCGAAGTCCCTCAGGGTAGCGCTACCGTCTTCCACCTGTTGCGCCGTCACTGGCGGGTCCGCAGGCGGAGTCACGTCGGCAGGGAGTGGACAAGCTCCCTGTGCCAAGATGGGGTGCGCATTGGAAAAGACGCCGACGAATACGAGGAAACAGACAACAAGCATCGATGTCGGGGTGGGCAATGTTCCGACTTTCACCACGAGGGGTCTCCTTTTCGTAAAGGCAAGCTCATTAAATTTACTATGTGGTGTTACGCAGCCTTTAGCTGCTGCAATACTTAGTTAATATAAGACTTATTGTGTGATTTTTATGTGATCTACAAGTCTTTTTTTATGATCTTTTTATGATTTTTGTCCAATTACGGTATAATTTGGCCCCGCCAAGCCTACCGCGCCTCGAATTCCGTTGTCTCCTCTAGGTAGTCGCCGCCCGATGATCCCATAACCATGGGTATCTTGTATCCTGACAGAGGAAAAGAAAAACCCCCGTGCCAATCTCCCGGCACGGGGGTTTTCACTACTGCGTAACGTCAGTTACTATATGTCGATACGATAAAAAAGAGCTATTATAAAATCATACAATCGGCCGTGGTCATCGAGACGCTTCGAGGTTGAAGGTGGGATACTCTCAGCCTAGGAACGGCCTCGACCATGGTCAACCTACTAACATCATTTAATTAAAGGAGGTCCACTGTGACTGATAACAAGGAAGTTATGCTGCAGAATTACACCCGGCGCGAATTCCGCCAAGGTCTTGAGGCCGGGAAATTCCAGGCCGCGATCATCCCCACCGGCAGCATCGAGCAGCACCTCGAACACCTGCCCTTTGAACACGATATCGCCTCGTCAACATGGGTGGCGCAACAGGTGGCCCTGCGCATGTACCCAAAGGTGATCGTGGCCGTGCCCATGGCCGTGGGCATTTCCGAGCACCACATGAAGCACAAGGGCAGTCTCACGGCCAAGCCGGGCTCGTGGCTGGCCGTACTCTTCGATGCGGTGGAATGTTTTGCTCGCCACGGCATTGAGAACATCCTAATCCTCAACGGTCATGGCGGCAATGTGCAACCCGTGAACAGCATACTCCGTCAGTGGCGTCTCTTTTTCGAGTCCACAGCTCCGGGGGTGAATCTGCACTTCCATCCCTATTGGAACTTGATTCCGCGGGCGCTCATCGACGAGCACATGGTCACCAAGAGCGCCCCAGGACACGCCCAGGAATTCGAAACCTCACTGGCCATGCACATGTTCCCGGAGAAAATCCGTCAGGATGCCATGCAGGACCAAGAGGACAAGACGCCCTTGGAAGCCGATGCGGAAAAGGGAAGGATTTTGTCCGAAGAAGCGGTCAATCGGGTAGTGGAATACCTCGAAGCGATGATGGAAGGGAAAACCCTACTCGACGTGGGGGAGCGGTACTAGAAGCCCACAGAGCCACAATTCAAATGTGGGGCCCGCGCTCCCGGATGACGCGGATCGCCAGATCGGGATCGACCTGCACAATCATCTCCGGTTCAATGGCCAAGTTGCTGATTTCAAAGCCGCCCAAAGCACTGCGGCCGTGCCAGCCGGAGCGGCCGTCGGGCTGGCCTTCCTTGGCGCGACGCGACAGGGGACCGCCGAATACGTCGTGCCAGACTTCCGTGTATCCGTCCACCACGCGAGGAGCGTTGGTAAAGGACTCTTCGCGGTGGGCCGAATGCACCATGCCGATGCACTTGACGCAGTACCAGACGTCGTTCAGCGTGCCAAAGGGGTGCAGACCCCAGTGCAGCACGCAGATGTGCTTGTGGCCCACGTCCCGGCCGGCGCTGTGCCCTTTCTCTACCGAGGACTCGTCGTTGGTGACCGGACCCTCACCCGCGCCCGATCCAGAGAAAAAGAGCAAGCCGGAAGGGGTGAAGATGAGTCTGGGAATGCGGTTGGTCTCGGGAGCGATGGCATCTTCTCTGCGGCCTAAGTCGATGCCGAGTTCTTCGAGGCGGTCGTACACATCGTAGTCGCGTTGCCAGCGTGTGGGTAGTTCGAGTTGCATGAGAACCTCCTTTTGGGTTGCACATGGTATTAATTTTTGGCAAGGCTGTCCAGCAGCGTTTCCGGTAGGGCTTGCGCCAAGCGGTCGGGGAAGACTTTGACGCGGTCTCCATAGTGCTGGCGCAGATCGGCGATCCACGCGTCAAAGCGCTCTTTTTCCAGCGCCTTCCTCAGGGCGACCTCGGCCCTTCTGCGGGCCTGTTCAAAGGATTCTCGCCGGAACATGTCTCCGTTTTCGTCGTAGAATCGCCGGACATCTGCCTCGTCAATGGCGATCTGGTCGATGACTTCTCGCTGTCTTATACCCCAAACTAGTAACTCCCGTCTGGTTTTTTCAACCCACTTTATCATCTCGGGATCTTCCGCGAGGCCGAGGCGTTCGGCGGCTGCCACAAAGAGCGCGGGCTTTTGCAAAAAGCGGCGTCCGAGTAAACCGATAAAGACGCTGTCTAGCAGGGCCCGAGGCGCTCTGATTCTGTGCTGGCGCAACACCGCCATGTAGTCCGCCAGAGAAATGGCCCCGCCCTCATAAGTGAAGAGTGATACGCGCTTCTCTTCGTCGGTGAGCTGCAACTTGCCGCTTTCTCCCAAGGCCGCGCCTTTATCCTTCAGCAGAGTCGTCCCCGCAGAGACCCGTTGCCAGTTGAATTCGCGTGCCAAAGTGTCTGCTTTTTCCTCTTCGAGGGCCCGTTGCTTCTCTTCCTGCAACTGCGTCCTTATGTCCTCCCGGTGAGTCTGTAGATCCGTGGGCCGGTCTTCTAAAAAGCGGACTAGGTGATAGTTGCGGCCCCGGGGAAGAGGGGGCGATACTTGGCCGGTGCCAAGCGTGTCGAATACCTCCACGGGGATCCCCAAGAGCCGTTCGGCAGCAGCCCGGGTGACAAATCCCAACTCGCCTTCACGCAGGGCCGACCAAGTGTCGAGTGAATGCTTTCTGGCCAACTCGCCGAAATCGCTCCCGGCTTCGAGTTGGGCGCGGATCTGCTGCGCTTGCTCCCGAGTTCGCACCAAAATGGCAGTGGCCCGGCGCTCCCGCGCCATGTCCTGTCGATCGAAGAATTGGCGGATCTCCTCCTCGGACACTTGTATCTGAGGCAGGATCTCCCGGTCGCGATAGAGGGAGAGGAGGTGGTCTCTCTTTTTTTCGTCGAGTGTTTTGAGAAAATCGGGGTCTTGGTCCAAGCCTTTTTCATAGGCTTCAAGGAGCGCGATTTCCCGATCGACCAAAGTCTGTAGGTAATCTTCCCGGGCCCGCTGTCCTGCTTCGGCACTGACCAGAGTCGGCGCGAGACGGCGCACGAAGTGGCGAAGTTCCTCGGCGGTGATTTCCTTGGTCCCAACTGTGGCCACGGCCGTTTTCTCGTGGTCTTGGGCGCAGGCCGTCAGCAGAACCACCATCAGTACGAGCCGCGCTCGGGGCGAGATCCAGTGCTCCGGCGCAATAGCCAGTCTCATTTTCTCTTCCTCGATTCAGAGTGGCAAAGACCAGACAGGTGTTGCAAGAAAAGTAGGATGGGCAAATGGGTGTATCAAGATATTCAGCCCAACCGAGGCGAAGAATTTGGTTGAACCCTAGGCCGAAAGTAAATATATTGGTGGAAATTCTGCAGTTAGCTAGGTGTAAGGTCTTTGTAACGATCATCGTAACTATGACCTAAGTACCGGAAAATAATCAACATATATTTCTCTAGATCGATTTCCTAAGCCGTTTCCCTTGGGACTGTATTCCAGGTCCTTTAGGGAAAGTCATCTGATCCATCCGCACTCGTGTAGCGGACGGACCATCTACCCACTTCCTTGAAGGAGGTCGAAGCGAGATGAGATTATTTTCTTCTGTCCTAGTGCTGAGCTTGGCGGCCCTGCTAGGGGCAGCGCCAGCCACGGCCGATGCGCCGGATTACTTCGCCATCCACATTCCAGCCGGAGTTGCCCAACAAATGGAGATTGATGGGGAACTCGGCGACTGGAGTTGGTTCCCCAGCTACGCCATCATTCAACGGGACGCGCTGCTCAGCCGCGCCGGCCCGGACGGGCTCGACCTGAATGACTTCGACGTCACTATCTGCGTGGCGTGGACGGGCGTCGACGAGGGCAATCAGCTCTGGGTCGCGATCAACACGTTCGACGACTTCTACGATCGCGACTTGCTGCGCGGCAGCCGCACGGTTGGCGACGACGGCTGGACCTTCGCGCTGGACCCCGATCACAGTGGTGGTGCAATTGATCCGGGCGGGGTGTACAGCAACGGTCAGGAGTGGACGTTGCAGGCGGCCGGCGATGCCGATGTGTTCGCCCTGCAGGGCTTCAGCGACAGCTACTCCCAGTTCTGGGCCAACCAGCCGCCCCACCTCGTCTTCGCCACTGGCCCGGCCAGCGGCAAGCCGTGGAGCCACGGCGATGAAAATGTGACCATTAACTACGAGTGGCGCATGACCTTGTTCTCATTCTTCGACGCGGCCGTATCGACCGGCGAAGGCGGAGCCGAGACCAGCACGGTCATGGATCTGACTGAGAACACAAAGACCCACCTCATGTTCCAGGGCGACGACTGGGACGGCGGCGACAGTTGGGACGGAGCCTGGGCCACTTCGAACGAGAGCGGAGCGACTGGCAACGGGGATTCTATGAATAGCTTCACCCTCATCGTTGACCCCGATGTCGAGGCCGCTGCCCCCACCGCGGTCGAGTCAACTACTTGGGCCCGCATAAAGTCCAGTTTCGCAGACTAACGGCTCATCTGTATCTATCCTGGGATTCCACCCAGCGCGGAGGAATGTCTCGGGACTCTAGTACCAGCGGTTCGGCCGGAATACCGGCTGAACCGCTGTGCTGTATTGTATGAAAGAGTGATCTATGCTGAGATGTGCGCATTTGCTCCTGCTCGGCACGGGCATCTTTCTGTCGAGCGGCTGCGAAAAAGAGATCGATCTGTCGGTTCTGCCAAAGGACATCGAGGAGGGTGAGCCCAGCCGCTTCATCAAGTTCGTCAATTCCTTCCGCGGCGAGGTAGAGGTGAGTATCGCCGCCTGCTTCCAGAAATTCCGCCTCTTGTCCGACCAAATCCAATCGGTCGAGTGCCTGATTGAGGAGGATATCAACGCCTTCGACGTCGTCGTCGTGTGGCTGAATCCACCCGTTGGGCAAGGGTATGCCCCGCCGCCGCCCAAAACCGTCACCGTGTCGTACGGGCAGGTCGTCGAAATCAGGAACGTCCCGGGAGGGACGGGCAGCGGCTTCATTATCCTGATTGACGGCCGCCGCCAGAACTGAGCAGAGCCGCCATGGGAATGCTGTGCGTTTTTCTCGTCCTGGCGTCAGCGGCTATGCTGGGCGGATGCGAAGAGGAGATTCCGCTTTCTACCGAGACGACCCGAGCTGGAGAAGGAGCCGTTGAGCTCCGGGTCGTCAATTCATTTATCGACGAGATGGAGATCACTATTGCCGCCTGTCAGCAGAACGCCCGAATCGAGGCCAACAGCACGGCGGTGATCGAATGCCTGCTCCGAGATGCCTCGGCACCATTCGCAGTAGAAATAGCCTGGCCTGGTTCGCCCCTGAACGCGCAAGGCGGGTCGTCCTTCCCTCCGCAGACAGCCCTTGTGGCCCCCGGCCAGATCATCCGCATTGGCATCGCACCCGAAGGAGTCGAAGGTGGGTTCACTATACGGGTTGCCGCACAGTGAGTTACGCTAGGTACATGACCATTCTATTTAATCCTCTCTTGCTGATTGCCCTCTTGATCGGCGAATCCGCGAGTGCCCGGGAAGTACTGGTTTTTGGCGGCAGTGAGCGTCCGTGGCAAGAGTGGGGGACTGTGCGAGCCATCGACTTGGCGAGTCGTCCGGGTTGGCTACAGCCCGAGCGCATATCGCCCGACGAAAATCTCAGTTTGCGGGCCTTAGCCGAAGGCGGCAATATCGACAGCCCGCAGCCTTCGGTCCGGGGGCTGGCCGATCCCCAGACCGGCTTGGGGGCGCTGATCGACGGGAAAATCGCCACGATTTTTCCCATTGAGCACTCTAGACAGATAGGGGGGCGTATCATTCTGGATCTGGGCCGGGTTTTCAGTGGCGTCTATCAGGTTTCGTTCTATCCCCGCATTGAGCAGGGAGACCGATTTCTGCGGGGATACGAACTGTACGTCAGCGACGAAAGCGACCCGCTGCGGGGCGATCCAGTCTGGGATTTGGCGGCCCGGACGACCCGCAACGAACGCGAGGTGGTCACAGTCGATATCGCACCTCGCTATGTCCGGTGGGTCATGCTGATATTTACCAGTCCGCTGCCCTGGGAAATCGCCGAATTGGAAGTCTATGGCCAGGGCTTTTCACCGCAGGCGGTGTACACATCCAACGTCATCGATTTAGGCGGCCTGGCCACTCTGGGAGCGCTGACTTGGGCCGCCGAGACCGATGCGGGTGGCGCAGTCGAGGTGACTACCCGCAGTGGCTCGACCCCCGATCCCTACCTCTACTACCGACGCCGAGGGGCTACACTCGAAGAAGTAAGCAAAGACCAGTACGACAACCTGAGGGAAAATCAGCAGGTAAAACGGCCCGATCTGGCAAACTGGAGCTCTTGGTCGCCACCGCACACCACGAGTGGCTCGCGCATCCGCTCGCCGGCACCCCGGCGCTATTTCCAGTTTGCCGTTGAATTGGTCAGCAATCGCTTTGCCGCGGCGGTTCAGATGGATTCGCTCGCCTTTGAAATTTCCTCTCCGCCACCGGCCCACGAAGTAGTGGCCGAAATTGAGCCGCAATTCGTCATCGCTGGGGAGACTACGCCCTTTACCTACCATATGCGACCGCGCATCCTCGATGACGATGCGGGCTTTGATGCGGTGGAACTGTCCACTCCGACTCGGGCCCGCCTGAGCGAACTGACTGTAGGTGGTATGCCGATCGAAGACTTTACTTGGGAAGCGACGGATTCTCTCCTGACGGTGCGCTTTCCGAATCATCCCGTCGTAAAAGACGGGGTACTGGTAGAACTGAAATTCGCTGCCAAGGTGATCGAATTTGGGACCCTTTTTTCTTCCCGGGTGTTCGCCAGCCAGTCCGCTGAACTAGCCCAAGATGTCCTGCCCGGCGATGCCAGCATTGATCTCAATACCAATCACTTTTCGGTCGAGTTGGAATTGGACAGTACCATTTTGGGCGGCTTGGCCATTGCGCCCAACCCCTTCACACCTAACGGCGACTCGCTCAACGACCGGATGCGCATTCAGTACAGCATATTCAAACTCGTCCAACCCGTATCCGTCGAAGCGGCTATATACGACCTTGCGGGGAGGCGAGTCCGGGCGCTTTTCAATGGTATGCAGAGTAGCGGTTTTCACGCGGTGGAGTGGGACGGCCGAGCGAGCGAGGGATCCTTAGCCGCACCGGGGTTGTACGTGTGTCGCATCAGCGTAGATTCGGCTATGGGGGCCAATGCAAGGGCCGTGCCTGTGGCCTTGGTTTACTGAGGGGACCTTAATGCACGACAATAATGTTACGCATGAACATCGAGGAATAAGATGCTTCGACTCCGCTTCGCTCCGCTCAGCATGACAGGTGCTGACGCCTCATGTTGTCATGCTGAGCGGAGCGAAGCATCTCAGACCACTTCTACTGTCGTGTACTTAGGAGAGGACGAGAAAGTAGATATGAGCACGGGGTGCACCAGCAGAATTTTGTACCGCACGGCGAAGAGGCTCCTCGTTTGCGTTGGCCTTTTTCTCCTCTGGCCTTGGAGTGCGTCGGCTGGTGAGATCCGCTTCAGCCGCTCGTCGCAGTGGCGCGCGTGGAGCGCACCCGAGGGGACTATTGCGATTTCGCCGGACGGCCGAGTTAGCCCGGTCTTCATCCGCAAATCGATCAATGCCGCACTCAATGCCAACCAGTTCTCAGTGCTGGGCGACTTTGGGGACGGAGAAGAGCGCTTGGGCGGCATACGCGGGGCAGGCACGAACCTTAGAATGGCCGGCCGCATCCTCGACGGCGACGAGGAGACATTTTGGACCCCTGCCGCCGGCGCACCCCTTGAGGATTGGTGGGTGGAAGTGGATCTGGGCCGGGCCGTCTCCGCCACGGAGATCGCGGTAAAATTCGCCCGCTCGGGCAATCCCTTCAGCATGTTTCAGGTCTTTGTCTCTACGGGCGAGGAAGCAGTCTATTTTGGCTCTGGACTCAAGAAATACAGCTTGTTGGCCGAGACGACCCGTCCCAATACCCAGTACGAAATCACCTATCCGCTCCTGCCGCAGGACGTGAAATTGAGCGGTCGAGGCGAGCTGACCTTTAGGCAGTTCGTGCGCTTTGTGCTGTTTCGGGCCTTGCGCACAGCCGAAAATCCGCGCCTAGCCGAAATCGAGGTCAGTGCCTTGGGCGACAATATCGTCTTGGGCAGTGAGCAACGGGGGGGCAGAGCGCTCATCGCACCAGCCGGAGGCGACGAAAGCGAGCCACCGACCTTTGCTTCGGATATCATAGACGGGAATTACAATACGGGCTGGAATTCCCTGGGTTATTTCTTCGGCGACCCTAAGCGGTGGGGGTGGGTCAACATAGATTTGGGAACGCTATTCTGGATAGACCATGTGCGCATTATCACGTCCTTTGAGTTCACGGGCAAGCGCAACGTTCCGGTCTTCGGGTACAAACTCTTTGCCTCGGACGGGACGCGGAGTAGCGGCACCGGTGCGGGCGAGTTCATCGATTTCGACGACTTGGTCTGGGAAGAGATTGCCGAGCTCGAAGAGAATCCCGCTCCCGAGCGCTTCATCTTTGAAGAGCACCTGCCCCCGCGCAAGGTGCGCTACCTGTTCTGGTCGAATCGCAACCAGCGGCGCACGGGCGTCTCCACCGTGCGGGAAATCCAGGCTTTTGGAGAGGGGTTCATTCCGGGCGTCACCTTGACCTCCAGCTTGATTGACCTGGGCGGGGCCAAGAACCTGACGGCCATCCACTGGAGCGGAGAAACGCCGCCGGCTACTAGACTGGCGGTGCGCACGCGCACGGGCAACGAGCTAGGCGAGAAACTGCACTACTTCGACAAGGAGGGCAATGAATACACTGAAAAGGCTTGGAGCAAGCTGCCGCCCTTCAAACGCGAGAAAGAGCCTACAGTCGAACTCATCCCGGGCGCAGGATGGAGTCCGTGGAGCCTGCCCTACGAGTATTCGGGTGCGCGCTTTCAATCACCTAGCCCCCGCAGCTATGCTCAGATACAGGTAGAGTTGATCAGCGATGATCCGCAGCGGGCTCCAGCCCTGTCCAGTGTGGTGCTTGAATTCACGGATCCGGCGGCCGAACAGATCGTCGCCGAAATCGTCCCCCGAGTAGCTACACCTGGCCAGACGGAAGAATTCTCCTACTTCATCCGCCCTAGTTTCGGATCCGGGTCCCGAGGCTTCGACCAGATTTTGATTCGCGTTCCGACCCATCCTGTCTTTCGGGGCCTGAAACTAAATCACGAGGAAATAGAGCCGGTTGCCGTGCGAGCCGCGGCGGACTCACTGGTTCTCACCCTGCCGACGGCGGTGCAGGTCGCGCAACTGATCGAGGTGAATTTTGCCACCCAAGTCTTCCTCAATGCCACGCTCTTTGAGGGTTTTGTACGGCGCTCGGCTGAGCCGGACTCTTGGCAACAGATCGATCCGGGGGATGCGAGTTCGGACGAGCTAGGCGACGACCTGAGAGTTTTCCTACCCGCCGGCAGCAGCGGTCTCCGCACCCCGACGATCAATCCGCCGGTGATCACCCCGAACGGAGATGGGCGCAACGAACAGTTGACTGTGCGCTTTGCGCTGGTCGGCTTGGAGGCGTCCCGCCAACTCCGGGCAGCCGTGTACGATCTGGGCGGTCGCTTGGTTGCTCGGCTGCGCGACCAGTCTGGGTCTAGCGGGGAGTACGTCCTTTTGTGGGACGGTCGCGATTGGGCGGGAAATAGGGTGCCCCCTGGGGTGTACCTGTTTCGCCTGAGCATCGACAGCGATAAACCGACGAGGGAGTTTACGCGGCTCGTCGGGGTAGCCTACTGAGGCGGTTTTCCGTGACCTACTGCAAATACATCGCAATCACCGTGGCCTTGCTCGCGGCCGTGCCATCATCGAGCCGGGCGCAGGCCCTGAACCCGACGGGGGCTCAGACCTTTTTTGAGGCCATTGATCCCACTATCCAGAAGTGGTATCGCCCCCAGCAACTCTACGCCGAGTATAAGTGGGACTGGTGGCAGTACTCCAATTACGCCAGAGTCCCCTACCAGCGCTACGTAGATACCGAACTGGAGGGCACGCGCTGGTACGATCTGTACGGGAACTATGTGACCGAGGGGTGGCAGATCTACCGCTGGACCCAGGAGCAGCCTACGACCTTTGGCAGCGACATCCTCAAGAGCAGCCGCTTCAATTCTTGGTTCAACAGGCTCGTTGTGACCCAGGTACAAAGGGGCCAGTACTACTTTGCCGTGACGGTCGGCGATGAAATCCGCACGGCCCTGACTCCTTTTACTTTTTCCAAACCGGCCTTCAATGGGGTCCAGGTTGATCTCCAGTCGGACAAATACGCGGCGACCTTGCTCATGTCCCGGGTCAACCTGCCCATAGCCCTCGAAGGGGGGGAGGTAAACGAATCGAAGATAACCGATTTCAATAATTTGCTCGGTTTCAGGACGACGGTGCAGATAGGGGATTTCGTCCAGATGGGCGGCACGTATGTCAATGCCCATCTGGGGCGGACCTCGCCGGATTTGAGTCTGGCCGGGATCCGCGCGGGGAACTTGACGACCGAGCAGAATCGCGACGTCATCCGCCAAGTGCAAATCCGCATCAGCGACGATTCGCCGGAAGATGGCAAGGGGGGTGCTATTCTCTTTTCCGAGCGCGTCTTGGCGAATGCGGACACCGAACCCCTCGATATTGTCCCCCTAGTCGAGGGCGGCACTCCGCGTCGCGGGGCCTTGGTCGCCGACGGAGCCGAGCAGATCGTCCTGACTTACGCGTTCGCCCAGCCCGAATTGATCCGCAAGCTAGTCTTTGAACTGGTATTGGCCAATGATTACTTGGTGGAGGTGACTTCCAACCTACAGACCGACTTCTCGGATCAACCTGTGTACCTGCCCGTGGCCAAGTCTGCGCGGAATGTCCAAGACGGCTCCAACCAGCGTCTCGTCCGCTTTGACTACGGCCTGCCGACGGCCAACGAAATCTACGGGCTGACGCTCGAGGTCCAGGATGTCGCCGGACTCGACATCATGGCTGAGTGGAATAACAATAATCAGTGGCGCCGCCTGCCCAATGTGAATTTCGAAAGGCATGTGCGGGCTGCGAACACCGCCCAGGTCGGATACCTGACTGCGCGCACCACGAGTCGGTACTATCCGTGGTTTGCGTACGGCGAGATTTTCAGCGTGGACCAGGACTACTCCACGTCCATGTACATCCAGGATCAGCAGGGCAAGCTCGACTACACCAACAAGCTGCGCGGCGTGTACGAATTTGTCGACGACAACGATGACCAAGATCGCTTTCCCGACTGGCGCCGGGCTCAGCAACCCAACGAAAGTCAGCGCCGATCCATCTCCGGCGGACCCAGAGGCGGGATCTTTCCCGGCCTGGACGAGAACAACGATTTTATTTCGGATTTTAACCAGAACGACAACACTCGGCCCGATTACGACGAACCCTTCCTCCGCTATACTGTGGATCCGCCCGAATTCCTCTTTGGCATCGACATGGACAACAACACCCTGATCGACCGTTTTGAGGACGATGACGAGGCCGACTATCCGTTTCAACGGGATCACCGAGGGTACAACGGATATTTGGGCCTCAATATCTTCCCTGGGGTCCAGTTGCTAGGGGGCTATTCAAACCAGTGGCTGTTGTCGGCAGACCGCCGCAGTCGCTTCTCGTATCTGCTCTTCAAAATGCAGCAGGACCGGGTCGCGTTGGGCCAGTTCCGCCTTTTCTACCAGCTCAAGTTCGTCGAGGACAACATCATCGACGACCAGTTGTTTTGGACGCAGCCGCCGGGTACGTTCGGCGTGAGCGAATTTCCCTTTGCAGATCCCATGCTGGCCCAAAACGCGGTCGTCAACTCGGTTTTTATTGGTTTTGATCAGGCTTGGGGCCGCTTCAACACGTCGGCCAAGGTCAAATACGAGGGTCTTGCTCAGCGCGGCGACAATGTCGCCCGGCTCACCCGACCTGGGGAAGAACCGGAGATTATCGACGACTCTCATTTCCTCGGCCTGATCCACAAACTCGACTATTCTTTCCAACTCACTGAAGCACTGGTATTCCACCCCAAATTGAAGAGTATGTACCGACGCCAGACCGCCTATCTGGAAAGTGTGGGCAGCAAAAACGACCTGTCCGAGATCCTCTTTCTGACGCTGGCGGTGCAGTTGATGCCCAATCTCGAGCTGGAAGGCGGCACGGAATTGACCAAATTCTGGGATTGGGCCGACAAACCCGGGGCGCAGCTCGATTTTTGGGGTTGGGTCGGCGCGCTGCAGCTATCCGTTACCCAGGCGTACCTCGGATATCAGGTGACCATAAACTTGGGGACGCAAGTGCAGCAGCAGCGCTTTGAGAACCGGGAACAAAACCGCGTCGAATCGTTCCTCGTCATATTCGCCGGACTGGACTGATGGCCAGAAGACACACTGCTACTCTGTTTCTCGTCCTAGGCCTCTGGGCACGGGCCGCAGCCGTGGACCTCTGGACCGTCGGCGGGCAGGAGCGCCCCTGGAATACCGTCGGCACCTTGGAGCTGCTGAGCGATGAGCAGAGTTCTGGCTGGCTAGAGCCGCTCGAAGTGTCGGGCGAAAATCTCGCCCTCAACCTGCGCCAGTTGGACTCGGCGCGGGTGCTGACCAACTACACTTGGCGCAAATTCGAGAGCCTGAAAAATGTAGTGGACGGCGACCGTTTGAGCGGCTGGCCCCCCATTGAACTCGATATCGTCAATACGCGCGAGAACGACCCCTTTTTCGCCGTCGTCCTAGTCGTCGATTTGGGGGCACCATTCGGCGTGGACCGCATTGGTTTTTCGTCGGTCGAGGGACTCGAGTTCCGCTTTATCGAAGGATTCCAAGTTTTTATCCAAGACGGCAAACAGCCCGTCGCCTTTCCCCAAAGGCAGAGAAACTGGCACTGGTTCGTGCGCGAGTGGGAGCTGGTAGCCGAGGTGGAGCAGACCGAGTCAGATACAGCGCACATCGAAATACCGCCGCGCTTGGTGCGCTACGTGGCTCTGTCCGATACGATCAGCTTGCCTAGCGCCCGTCTCTGGCAACTCAGCGAGGTGGAGGTCTGGGGCAGGGGATATGCCTCCTCAGCCACCTTTACATCCGACATCATCGACTTTGACGAGTCGGTCGTTCTGGGGGCCATGACTTGGGATGCGGTGGACGATCCCGGCAGTACCCTACAGATTCGCACGCGGAGCGGCTCGACGCCCGATCCGAATATCTACCTCAGTTTTACGGGCATAGGACAGAATGGCCAACAGGCCGTATCGCGCAGCGCGTACGAGGCGCTGCACCCCAAGGCGAGGGGACCCATTGTAGCCGATACGGAAAATTGGACCCCGTGGTCTGCGCCCTATCCGTCCACTGGGAGGGAACCCTTGGTGGCCCCCAAACCCGCGCGCTATTTCCAGTTTGAGATCGACTTTGCCAGCGCGCTGCCGCTGTCGCGCTCTCGCATTGATTCTCTCTCGGTCGAATTTTCTTCGCCCTTGGTCGAGCAGGTCGCCGGCGAGATCTGGCCCGCGCTCGTCTCCCCGGGCGAACTCGTGCGCTTCACCTATGCGCTGAGGCCGCGCGTGGGGCCTAGAGACCCCGGTTTCGACGGGGTGGAGATTGTCACACCTACCGCCGCAGTGGTGCAAGAGGTGCGGATCGCCGGCATAAGCTCGGACGATTTTGTGGCCGAGGTGGAGGAAAACCGTTTGCGCGTCTCTTTTCCCGAGCGCTTGATCGACCGGGATGCGATCCTAGTCGAAGTCGATTTCGACTGCCGCGTCTTTGTTGCGGGCACGCGCTTTGCCGGCCGAGTTTTCAACAGCAAACGCGACGAGATGCCCCAGCCAATTGTTCCCGGCGATGTGCACATTGACCTCAATTCAGAGGATTTGCTCGTCGGGTTTTCCCCAAAGGAGCAGGGGGAGTTGCTGGCTGAGGTGAAGATCCATCCCAATCCCTTTACGCCCAACGGGGATGGTGTGAACGATTGGGCGGAGTTCACGTATAACCTGTTTCAAGCCACGGTACCCGTTCCCGTTGAAATCGCAGTACACGATCTCTCCGGCCGCCTCGTCTGGAGCCAAGCGATGTCCCAGTCCAGCGGTTTCGGCCGCGTAGTCTGGGACGGTAGGGATGGGGCTGGGCAACTCGTACCGCCGGGGATGTACATCTATCGGGTTTTAATGGACGCCGCCGTCGGCGCGCAGGTCCGCGGTGGCGCAGTGGCCGTGGCATACTAGGAGAAGGCATTGCCGATGCGCGCTTTGGTTCCTTTTGGCGACAGGCGATGGGCGTGTATTCTCGTCCTAGCGCTGGGTCTTGCTAGCTGTAGGTACGGCTATCAATACTACGCCGACCCGCTGCGTCCTCTCGATGAAGAGGGCCAAACTGCCGGTATGATCGTCAGCGACGATGGGACGGTCACCTATGTGGCCGATCGGCTGGAAATATCGGTGCGACCGTTTTCCGACGGCGAACTGAACAGGCTGTTCCCAGCGCAATCCCTCCAGGGCACGGAATCGACCAACCCCTATACCTTTGGCAATTGGCGCGATCCCTCCACGGGCACGACGCCCCGGCGCTTTACCGTCTTCCAGCTCAAAGTCAAAAACTATCAGTACCCGAAAATCCTGATCGATCCGGCAAAGAGCGGCATCATCAGTGATAACGGCCGCCGCTATCCAGCGCTGAGCCAGACCGATATGGAGGAGTACTACCGCAAGTACATCACCGGTTATGTCGGCCAACTCTACACCACTTTCCAAGGCCGGAAGGATCTGCTGAGCAGAACGCTGTACCCTGGCGGGGTGGTCTTCAGCGGGCAGGAGGTCGAAGGCTTCATTGCCTTTGCGGACCTCCACCCAGAGGTTCGCAAAGTGCGTCTGCACCTCGGCGATATAGCCCTGCGTTTTAACTTCCGCGATGAACCGATCGAGACGATCGACATCGAGTACGCCTTTGACCGCGAGATTGGCTATTACTACCCCCGCGGAGAGCGAGAACCCATTAAAAACTGAGGTCCATGCGATGAGCCAGCAGCCGGTGCCTCGGGATTCCAAACCGCCAACTGCATCCTCCGGTCTGAGTTGCAAGGCATTTTTTTGGGGCTGCGTCCTCTCGCTGGCCGCTGCGCTCGGCGCGCTGCACTCGACCTTTATCAACGCCTCGTGGATGGCCCTCAATATCAGCGTGCCCATCGCCTTTTTCGTCTTTGCGCTCTTCGCGGGTTTGGTCAATCCCCTCCTCGGTTTGATCCATCAGCGGCTGATGCTGAGACGCGCCGAGATGGGGATCGTCTTCATCATGGCGATGATGGCGGCCACCGTGCCGACGGAGGGCTATGTCGAGCACATGGTTCCCAAAATCGCCAGCGTGTTCTACTACGCTACGCCCGAGAACGATTGGGTGGACCTGATCCACCCGTACATGAAGGGGTGGATCGCGCCGTTGGATGGCGAGGCGGTACAGCACTTTTTCGAGGGCTCGCCAGCCGGGGCGTCCATTCCGTGGGGGGCGTGGCTACAACCGCTGTGCTACTGGGCGCTGTTCTTTTTGACCTTGTGCTTCGTGATGGTGTGTACGATGGTCATTCTGCGGCGGCAGTGGATCGACCACGAGCGCTTGGTGTATCCGCTGGTGAAGCTGCCCTTGGAGATGATCGAGGAGGACGGCTCGCTGATGCGGCCGTTTTTCCGCAATCCCGTCATGTGGCTGGGATTCTCAATACCGTTCGCACTGCTGAGTCTCGACGCTCTGCACAGCTATTACAACTTCATCCCCGCGATAGTCCTCGACACCAGTATCCCCGTATTCCGCGACCAAGTGAGCCTGCGCCTCGCTCTCAGCTTTATGACCTTGGGGTTCGCCTATTTTGTCAACCTGCAAGTGCTCCTGAGCATCTGGGTCTTCTTTCTGCTGACCACCGCCCAACAGGGCTTTTTCAGCGTCCTAGGCATTGCCATGACAGAGCGACTGACTGGGTACGCCACTTCGGAGGCGATTGCCGCCCACGAGGGTATGGGCGCTTTGATTGCCTTTGTACTCTTTAGTCTATGGGTGGGGCGCGATCATCTGCGGGCCGTGTGTCGCAAAGCTTTTGTGGGGGACGCAGCAGTGGATGACTCTGGGGAGATGCTCTCCTATCGCACTGCGGTGTTTGGTATGATTATCGGCTTGGCTATCCTCGGTGTGTGGCTGACTCTGTCGGGACTGCCGGGTTGGTTGGTGCCCTGGTTTCTGTTCGTGATCTTCGTCCTATTCGTGGGGTTGAGCCGCTTTGTGGCTGAGGCGGGGTTGGCGACCATCCGGGCGCCGATTTATCCACAGGCCTTTATGACCTCTACGGTGGGAACCACGGCTATTGGCGTGGAGGGGTTGGCGGCACTGGGCATGACGTACGCGTGGATTTTGAAGGTGCGCATTTTCGCCATGGCCGCGTGCGCCAACGCGCTAAAGCTCGACGGGGAACTGCACGCGCGGGGCGGCGGAGTGCGGCTGTTTTGGGCGATGGTATGGGCCGTGGTTATCAGTTTAGTTGGCTCGACCTGGTACCTCCTTCGCCAAGCCTATACCTACGGCGGTATCAACCTGAACCAGTACTTCTTCGTGGGGTCGCAAAAGCCCTTTCAAGATGTAGCGGGGTGGATCGCCAACCCGATGGCGGTGAACTGGGAGGGGTGGTTTTACGTGGCCGTGGGCGGCGGGGTTATGGTGTTGCTGATGCTGGCGCGGCACTACTTTTTGTGGTGGCCGCTGCATCCGGTAGGCTTTCCCATCGCCACGACTTGGGTTACGAACCAGATCTGGGTGAGCGTCCTTCTAGTATGGTTCTTCAAGAGCGTGGTGTTGAAGTACGGGGGGCCTAGATTGTACAGACGGATTCAGCCATTTTTCTTGGGATTGGTTCTGGGCAATGTGGCTGCGGGCGGCGCGTGGTTTCTGATCGATAGTTCGACGGGCATGCAGGGAAATATCTTGGTCTATTTCTAAACGAGGTGAATATGCACTACCGAAGATTGGGAAGGACTGAACTAAAAGTTTCCGAAATCGGCTATGGCACCAATATGCTGGGCCGGCAGGAGCTGACCGAGTCCGAGCACATCGCCATGGTGCATCGGGCCATGGAGCTGGGCATCAATTGCGTCGATACAGCAGACGTGTACCAGGAAGGGCGGAGTGAGGTCGTGCTGGGAAAGGCGCTGAAGGGACGCCGCGACCAGATGATTCTGGCCACCAAGGTCGGCAGTGTCATCCCCCGAGAGGGACGAGATATTTCTCCCGGGCATATTGAAGAGGCTGTAGAGGCGAGTTTGCGCCGGCTGCAGACGGATTATATTGATGTGTACCAACTGCACAGTCCACAGCTTCATCATTTGCAGGAGAACAATTGGCTGGAGACCATGCAGAGCCTGAAGGAGCAGGGCAAGATTCGCTACTGGGGAGCTAGTGTCAATCACATCGACGCCGGTGTCTGGCTGCTGGAACAGGACTTGATTGATTCGCTCCAGCCCACCTTCCACATGCTCTACCACGATATGGCGGACGCCATGTTCGGGCTGGTGGCCGAGCGGGATGTGGGCGTCGTGGTCAAACAGGGTCTGGCCCGGGGCTTGGTAAGCGGCAAGTACGCGGCCGACGCCTTCACGGGCACGGGCTGGCACGAACAAGGGGCGGTGGTGGACGCCCAAGTCATTTTGCGGAAAGTGGAAGAACTCCGGTTTCTCGAACGGGCGGGGCGCAGTCAAGCTCAGGCCGCCCTCCAGTACCTCCTGAGTTATCCAGTGGTGTCGACTATCATCGCTGGGGCCAAGCAAATGGAGCAGTTGGAAATGAACGCCGGAGCGTCCAATGGAACAGGCTTGGTGGGGGAGGAACTGGAACGGGTGAAGGCTGTTTTGGGACGGGACGACGATCAGACCCGGTGACGCTCGACAAACTCCCAATCTAGTTCCAAGCCTAGGCCGGGCTGTTCGCGCATGGCGATGTGCCCGTTCTCGACTTTGAGAGGGGGATTGTACATACGGGACCAGATCTGGTGGCTCTCGCTTTCGGGACAGGCGGACATGATCGAACTGTTGGGCACGGCCGCCATCAGGTGGCAGTTGATGTCCGGGTACTGTGCCCCGTGCGGGGATATGAGGACATCAAAAGCCTGGGCCAGAGCGGCGATCCGCTTGAGCCCGGTATAGCCGCCGCCGACTAGGATATCGGTCTGCACTACCTCGAGGGCTTCTGCTTCGAGCAAGCGCCTGATACCGTGGAGGGTGCCCTCGCCCTCGCCGCCGACCACCAAGGCCGTGGTGACCTCTTGGACTTTGCGCATGTAGTACAGCTCGTCGTCTTGGCGCACTGGTTCCTCAATCCAGTAGAGTTGGTAGTCTTCGAGTTGACGGGCGGTCGCCACGGCCTCGTCTCCGTCCCAGGCGTGATGCACGTCGATCATCAGCTTCTTGTGCGGACCAATCAACTCGCGTGAACGCTGCACTCGCTCTACTACTTCCTCGGGATTGGCAGCCCGGTACATGTGGATTTTGACGGCGTCATAGCCTAGGTCGACGAATTTTTTGACCTCGGTTGCTATGCCCTGTGGAGACTGATCGGGCGCATTTTGATATCCGGCTCCGTCCGCGTACACCGGGATCTTGTCTCGGTACCCGCCCAAGAGCCGCCACACTGGCTGTCCACAGATCTTGCCGCACAGATCCCACAAGGCCACGTCCAAGGCCCCGATGGAGGACATGGCCGGCCGGCCCGGTCCGCGCCACACGGCTTCGTACATCTGTTCCCAGAGTTGGGCAATGCTGAGCGGATTTCGTCCTATGAGCAGGGGTGCCAGATCGCGGGCGATCACCTGTGGATCGCCGCCGCGGCCAATGCCCTGCAGACCCTGATCGGTGTGGATGAGGACGATGGACCACTCCCTGGTTTCTCCTTGTCCCGCCGGGTCCACGGGCAGCCTCACGACTAGGGTTTCGACGCGGGTGATGAGCATGAGAATATCTGTCCTTCTCTTTAGGGATGGTGAGCGCGCCCGGCTCGGCTAGCGGGCGACAAGTCAAAGGCTTGCAGTTCGACGGGAGTTGGCACCGGATCCCCTTCGCGGATTTTATAGGCTCGATCCATAGCTAGGTCGGTGAAAAGTTGCGTCTCACCAGAAGTCGGCCAGGTGACTGAGACTGACTCGACGGCCATCGCTTGGCCCAGACCAATTTCCTGCTGTAAGCTCGAACCGCCAAAACTGGCCCCGGCCGTCACCGTGGCATAGATGTCGCGACGGCCGCTTGCGGTATGTACCCCGACTCGGATGCGGGTCCCAATGGCGGCGCGGTTGGAGCGCACGCCTTCCAATTGGAGGGTGAGCCAGTGGTTGCCGTGTCCGGGATTTTCAAAGAGGACATTGTGGGACAGATCCCCAGTATAGGAGCCTCCTATGACCGCGTAGATGTCCTGGTCGCCGTCGTTGTCGAGATCGCCGAAGGCCACGCCGTGGCCTTTCTGCAGGTGCCCGAATCCACCCGAGGTGGTAACCTCCTGGAACGATTGCCCCTCAGCGTTGCGGAACATGCGATTGGGCATGATTGAGCGGAACGAAGGCGACCCCGTACCCGCGTAAAAGTCGGGCCAGCCATCGTTGTCGAGGTCGCCGAAATTGCACCCCATAGTGTAGAGCACCTTGTCGATCCCGACTTGGAGGGTCACATCGGCGAACGTGCCGTCGGCTTGGTTGCGGTACAGGCGGGGGTACTCGGCATCGTGAGGCAGACCTAGGTACTCAGCTGCTAGATCACCGGCGTTGGCGTGATACCCGGAGACGAATAGGTCGAGCCAGCCATCGTTGTCGTAGTCCCAAAACCAGGTCGGAAAGCTCCAGACGGGTTCGGCTACCCCGGCCTGGGCGGTCGCGTCGGCAAAGGTCCACTGGCCGGATGTATTTTCGCCCTCGTTCCTGAAGAGGAGATTGGGAGCGGTGAGCTGCGAAATGTACAGATCGAGTTGGCCGTCGTTGTCGTAGTCGCCCCAGACGACGCCCTTGACGTAACCCGAGACCGCAACGCCCGCTTCTTGCGCCACATCGGCGAACGTGCCGTCGGCTTGGTTGTGAAAGAGTTGGCAGGGATGGATATTGTGGCGAAAAGATTCGTTGCCAATGTACAGATCGACCCAGCCGTCGTTGTCGTAGTCGCCCCAAGCAGCCGTCTGGGTGGGATGAAAGGCGAGCAAGCCGGCCTCTTCGGTGACATCGTCGAAAAAGCGGTTGCCGTAGTTGTGCAGCAGCGAATTGGGGTGCCGGCCGTCTTCTTCCCACCAGGCCCCGCGCAGGACGAGCACATCGGCAAAGCCGTTGTTGTCGTAGTCGGCGTGGACGATTTGCAGGCCGCCGACGACACCTTTCAAGCCGGCCTCTTCGGTGATATCGGCAAAGGTGCCGTCGCCCCGGTTGCGAAAGTAGCGGAGTTGATCGCGGAGGCCCCAAGATGAGGCCATGATGTCCAGATAGCCGTCGCGGTCAAAGTCCTCGGCGATGCTGCCTCCCGCCAGAGACACCACGTCCAGCCCTAGTTGGGGGGCAACGTCGCCAAAGCGACCGATGTCGCCGTCGGAGATAAAGGCCGTTGGGGGAATGAGCCATTGCGATGGTACGGAGTCGGGATATTCACCTAGGACCATATATGAGATATTGAGGAGCCAGCGGGCCGTCATTTCGCCGGGCTCGTCTTGTAGGATAGCGGTGAATTCTCCAAGCGCGGCCCGGGCTCCCCGCTGATTGTGGTGTACCCCGGCCGGGCCGATGGGAAAAAGGCACGATTCGCTCGTGTGCTGTTGCAGGCAGTTTTCCTGTTCACCTAAGCGGAGATAGGAGAGGGCGAGGAGTTTGCGCACGCTCGGTTTGGTCTTGGTTGTACCGAGTTGTTGTTTTAGATGCAGAAAGCGGTCGATGGCCTCTTGGCTGTGGCCGGCGCGCAGGAATTCGCGCGCCAGATGCACCTGTAGGCGCATTCTGTCGACCGGATCGGCGGGCAGGTCGAGTTGGCGCAAGTACTCGACTCTTGCATCATTGATATAGGTGTTTGTGGCGGGACTGAGATTGCGGGCGATTTCTTCGAGGCGGGCGGCCATGCGCTTTGTGCCGGGCCCCTGCTGCGGAGGGGAGGACGAGATATTGCAGGCCGCTAGGACTATAGAGGCGGCGACCGTGTAGAGACGTGCTTTCACTGGGTGGACATTCATTGTTGAGATATAGATGCTCGCTTTTCGACTGTCAAGAAGCGTGATTGGTCTCTTGGTCCTAGTGATTTTGGGCGCACTAGCTGGAGCTTTATATTTTTTTGCGCCCGGGATAACCGGATACATCCAAGAGGTGCGGAGGCCCACGGGCCAGGCCATCGCCGTGGAACTACCCGGCGGTGCGACCATGGACATGGTGTGGGTCGGCCAGGGTAGTTTCCTCATGGGCTCGCCCGCCACCGAACCCGGACGGGATCAGAACGAAGGGCCGCAGCACCGGGTTACCATCAGCCGGGGTTTCTACATAGGGAAATACGAGATCACGCAGGCTCAGTGGACCAGTGTCATGCACGCGCAGCCGTGGGCGGGAAAGAGCCATGTCGAGGAAAATCCGCACCATCCGGCCGTGTACATCTCGTGGGAAGATGTGCAGGAATTCGCGCGTCGTCTCAACCGGATGGCCGGAGCAGAAGTGTACCGCCTACCCTCGGCCGCAGAGTGGGAGTACGCTTGCCGCGCCGGCACTGCGACGCCGTGGTCCTTTGGGGAGGACGATAGCGCTTTGCAAAAGTACGCTTGGTACGCGGACAACACTTGGGAGGTGGACGAGCGCTACGGCCACGCCGTGGGCACCAAGCTGCCCAATCCATGGGGCCTGCACGACATGCACGGGAATGTGTGGGAATGGGTCCAGGATTGGTATTCAAACGAGACTTACAGCAACTCGCCCGAGGTCGATCCCAAGGGGCCGGCCGAGGGTTTTTTGCGCGTCGGTCGCGGCGGGGCCTTTGGCAATTACGGCCACGTCCTGCGGTCGGCCAATCGCTCGGGAGGGGACCCGACCAGCCGCAATGCCGGCACTGGAGCTCGATTGGTGCGCCAAGAGTAGTCATAGGATAGCTAGCCTACGCCACCCCTTGCTTACTTGCGGGTCACAGAGCGAATTTCCTCATGGACTCCAAGGTGAATCCGATGAACAAATCACCCGCTGCTGAAACCACTGGCGCACCGGCCCCACAGGTGCCCCGGACCTTTTTCCAGTACCTGCGCTCTTTTGGACCGGGCATAGTCATCGCCATGACCTGGATGGGTGCCGGCGACGTGGTCGAGTCGGCCGTGGCCGGTGGCAACTACGGGTACGCGCTGATGTGGGTTTTGGCGCTGGCGCTGGTGGTGCGCTTCCTTTTCGTATCTTTGATCGCCAAGTACCAATTGTGCAACCAGCGGGGCGAGGGAGTCTTGGATGGGCTGGGCCGTCTGCATCCTTGGTATCCTCCCTTCTTGGCGTTGATGGGCGTCGTCATAGGACACATCCAAGGCGCGTACCTCATTGTGGGGATCGGCGAAATCTCGGTCAATGTGACGGGCATCGGGCACGTCTGGCTGTGGGCCTGTTCTGGAATCTGGTGACGCTGGTCATTGTCTTCCGCCCGGTGTACGGCCGCCTTGAGTTGCTCTTCAAAGTCCTGTTGGGCTTGCTCTCGGTCTCCTTCTTAGGCGCGGCTCTGTGGGTCGGACCCTCTCCGACTAAGATCCTGCAGGGCGTCTTTGCTTTCGATCTGCCCCAACAGGTAGGCCCTTTTGGTTCGCTGCTAGTGGCCATAGGGCTGATCGGGACCATTGGCGGATCGCTGGCCAATCTGGTCTATCCCTACTTCTTGGAACAAAAGGGCTGGATCGGACCCGCGTTCCGTCGCGTGCAGTTCTACGATCTTCTGCTAGGGATCGTCGTCCTTATCATCCTCGACTTGGCGATCTGGACTTTGGGTGCCGAAGTACTTCACCCGCGCGGTTTGACCATCGCAGAGATGGAGGATCTGCCCCGGCTGCTGAGCACGATCCTCGGAGAAGGCGGCCGTTTATTGTTCTATTTGGGTCTCTTTGCCGTCTTGTACACAGGCCTAGTGGGGCAAGCCCTTGGTTTTGGTGCCCTGTGCTCCCACGGGTACCAGCGCTGGCGGGCCGGCCCAGAGGTCCAGTTGCAGGCGTACCAAGCGCATCCGAGTTACCGGTGGGTCGTAGTCTGGTGCCTGATTTCCCCGGTCGTCTGGACTGCGCCCGGTATGCCGGGTTTTGTCGTCATGACCGTATTCGCCGCTACCGCCCTAGTAGTGTTGATCCCGTTACTCGTGGGTGGCTTGTGGTGGATTACCGCCAAGGCGGAGTACATCGGCGCAGAGTACAAGAATCGCCTGTGGGAGAACGTCCTCATGGGCGCGTTGTTCGCCTTGGGACTGTGGGGGGCCTACGGTTCGGTAAAGTCGATCGCAGAGTCGTTTTGATACCCGGGCGATGAGCGGAAACTATGAAACCGCTTTTAGTTGGTCTTTGCCTGTACATGGGGTGCGATACAGCTCCTCCACCCGTGCTCTTTAGGGATGTCACGGCCCAGGCCGGGATCGACTTTGTCCACATCGACGGCGCTTCAGGGGCGTATTTCTTGATCGAGACGTATGGCGCTGGCGGAGGATTTTTCGACAGTGATGGCGATGGCGATTTGGACATCTACCTCGTCAATGGTTTTGATCTGGGCGGCATCCAAACTGTGCCCATCAATCTCGACCACCGGCGGGGAAAGACCTATTGGGTCGAGCGGCCGGACCAAGTGAGGTCCGCGGGGCCGGGAGCCATCGACTTCTCAATGTTAGACGCCGCCGCCGGCCGACGTGCTGCCAACGCATTGTATCGCAACGAGGGGGACGGCACCTTCACGGATATCAGCCGGGAATCCGGGGCCGACGATACGGGCTATGGCATGGGCTGCGCGGTGGCCGACTACGACAACGACGGCGACCAGGACCTGTACGTGACCAACTACGGCCCTAATGTCCTGTATCGCAACGAAGGGGACGGCACTTTTACCAATGTGACGGATTGGGCCGGGGTAGCGGCTCCGCAGTGGAGTTCGAGCGTGGCCTTTTTTGACTATGACGACGATGGGTACCTCGATCTGTACGTGGTCAACAACGTCGATTTCACTTTTGCCACCAATAAAGTGTGCGGCGGCTTTGTGGGTACGACCCCTTTGGGGCTGCTGGCCATCACCGAGCGCACCCGTTCGTATTGCGCGCCTTCCGACTACGGAGGCGTACCCGATGCGCTCTTCCACAACGAGGGCGACGGAACCTTTACCGACGTATCTGCCGCAACCGGCATTGCGGATTTGGCCGGCAAGGGTCTGGGCGTGGTGGCTTGGGATTTTGATGCCGACGGCGACCAGGACGTGTTTGTCGCCAACGATGGCATGGAGAACTATTTCTTCCGCAACGAAGGCGATGGCACCTTTACCGACGTCGCGCTGCAGGTGGGCGCGGCCTTTAATGCCGACGGCGACGACGAGGCCTGCATGGGGGTGGACTTTGGCGACTACGACAACGACGGCGACTTCGATCTCTTTGTCACCAACTTCTCCCACGAGACCAACACGCTCTACCGCAATGACGGCGGTCGCTTCAAAGATGTGACAGAGGCCGTCGGCTTGGGGCGGCCGAGTTGGAGCTTTTTGGGCTTTGGCACGAATTTCCTCGACTACGACAACGATGGCGACCTAGACCTGTACGTGACCAATGGCCATGTCCTCGACAAGATCGCCCTGTTCCAGTCCGGCGTGGAATACGCCCAAGAGCACCAGCTTTTTCTCAACGATGGAACGGGCCGCTTTGCCTTGGCGGACACTAACTCGGGCGCTTGGTTTGCCCTCGCGCAGGTCGGCCGGGGCACGGCCTTTGGCGACTACGACGAGGATGGGGACATCGATATCCTGGCGACCAATGGCGGCGGTGCGGCCAAACTGGTCCGCAATGAGGGAGGCAACGCACACAACTGGTTGATGGTGCGCACCGAAGGCACTCACAGCAATCGGGACGGCGTGGGCACCCAAGTGAAAGTGGTCGCCGGCGATCTGGTCCAGGTGCGGCAGGTGCGCAGCGGCTCCAGCTATCTGTCGATCAGCGATCCGCGACTGCACTTCGGGCTGGGCACCAAGCAGCGCGTCGATTTGGTGGAAGTGCGTTGGACCAGTGGGATGGTCCAGCGCATCGAGAATGTCCCCGTCAATCAGGTTCTGTCGATCAAAGAGAGGCAGAAACGTTGAGTACAGTGAGCCAGGGACGAATGCAGACAAAGCCTCAGTCCTCGGGTTTGACGGCGAAGGCTGTGGTTTGGGGGTGCACATTGTCGCTGGCCACCAGCTTGGGGGCCTTGCACAGTACCTTCATTAACGCCTCGTGGATGGCTCTCAACATCAGCGTGCCCATCGCCTTATTCGTCTTTTTCCTCTTCGTCGCCATCCTCCATCCTTTGCTCTCCAGACTTTATCATCGGCTGGGTTTAAGCCGGGCCGAATTAGGGGTGGTATTCATCATGACGATGATGGCGGCCACCGTGCCGACAGAAGGGTACGTCGAGCACATGGTCCCCAAGATCGCCAGCGTGCTGTACTACGCCACGCCAGAGAACGAATGGGCCGAGCTGATCCATCCGCATCTCAAAGAGTGGATCGCGCCCCAGGACGAGGAGGCCGTGCGCCATTTTTTTGAGGGCCTGCCGCTGGGTGAGCCTATTCCCTGGGGAGTATGGATCCAACCGCTAAGTTATTGGGGGTTTTTCTTTTTGGTACTGTGTTTCGTGATGCTGTGCATGATGGTGGTGTTGCGCCGACAGTGGGTCGAGCACGAACGCTTGGTCTATCCGCTGGTGAAACTGCCGTTGGAGATGATTGCAGAAGGGGAGGGCAAAAGACTTTGGGGACCGTTTTTTCGGCGTCCGCTGATGTGGTTGGGTTTTGCGCTCCCGTTCGTCGTTTTGAGTTTGAACGCCCTGCACAGCTACTACAACTACATTCCCTCAATCGCCCTAGAGACCAGTCTGCCCCTCTTTCGCAATACCTTAGTCCTACCCATAGGCCTCAGTTTTATGAGCCTAGGCTTTGCCTATTTCGTCAATTTACAGGTGCTCTTGGGAATCTGGGTCTTCTTTTTGTTGCTAACAGTGCAGCAGGGCACTTTGGGGATTCTGGGGATTGCTATGACCGAGCGGATGACCGGCTATAGTACGTCAGCCGCGATCCCGGCGCACGAGGGCATGGGGGCGCTGATCGCCTTTGTGCTCTTCAGCCTGTGGGTGGCCCGAGACCATTTGCGAGCGGTGTGCCGCAAGGCATTTCGGGGCGATCCGACTGTGGACGACTCTACGGAGATGCTCTCGTATCGCACGGCCGTGTTCGGCGCTTTGGTTGACATGGTGGTGCTGGGCGTGTGGCTCGAGCGCTCCGGGCTGCCGGGCTGGTTGGTATTTTGGTTCTTGTTCGTGGCTTTCGTGCTCTTTGTGGGGTTGACCCGCTTTGTCGCCGAAGCCGGGTTGGCGACCATTCGCGCTCCCATTTATCCCCAGCCGCTCATGACTTCAACTGTGGGGACGACGGCAATTGGGTCGGAGGGTTTAGTCGCCTTGGGGATGACGTACGGGTGGATTTTGAAGGTGCGCATATTCGCCATGGCCGCGTGCGCCAATGTGCTGAAGATCGATGGAGAGCTTCACGGTGGGGGACTGAATCGGCGGCGGCTGTTTTGGGCTTTGGCTTTATCGCTGGTGGTTAGTCTGCTGGCATCGAATTGGTTTTTACTGCATCAAGCCTACACGTACGACGGCATCAACCTCAACCAGTACTTTTTTGTGGGGGCGCAAAATCCCTTTGGGGACGTGGCTGGCTGGATCGACAATCCGACGACTGTGAACTGGGAAGGGTGGTTTTACATGCTGGTGGGCGCAATCGTCATGGTGGGGCTGATGGTGGCGCGGCACTTCCTGTTGTGGTGGCCTCTGCACCCGGTCGGCTTTCCCATTGCCACAACAGCGGTGGCCAGTCAGATCTGGCTGAGTATTTTCTTGGTGTGGGCGCTCAAGAATCTAGTGTTGAAATACGGGGGGCCGGGTCTGTACCTGCGACTCCAGCCGTTTTTCCTAGGGTTGATCTTGGGCAATGTAACTGCGGGTGGGGTCTGGTTCGCGATAGATGGCATCACCGGCATGCAGGGCAATATCTTGGTTTACTATTGAATGCCGTTTAGGAGTCTGGGGCATACCACAGATAACAAACGTTTGAGGGGCTATCCACAGGCCGTTGCAAGCCTCATCGGATGCCCCCATTTAGGTCTTTATCGCTCTACGTCGAGTCGTCTGACAGTTCAAGCGCGTTCGCGTCTAAAAGTGACTTTTGAGCTGTCCCCAGGACTGATCTTCAACCGCCGTAGAAGCAGATTCTGGAAAAAAGCCAGCGCCCAAGACGAAATCTTGGCCGAGAGCAGAATAGGGGATGGCGTAGCTCACTTTAGGCGAGCCGGTTTCTTCGTCTCCTTCTACCGCCGGATTGTCCCAAAGATACTCGACGTAGCCGCCTCCCTCAGCCGCCACTGCGATGAGTTCTTGGACCATTTTGACTCCGTTGGCGTCTTCGAGGTCTATCAAGTTTTGGCCTTCGAGGTCTGGATTCGCTCCGTGCAGAATGAAGAGACCTTCAGTGGAAAAAAGAAAGAGGTAAACAGAGCCCTGCTTCCAAGGTCCTTCGGTTCTGAATTCCTGCAAGATATTCAGATATTCGGGCAGGGTGGAGGCTTTATCGCCGTATGCCTTCGCCGCGAGTACAAAGGCTTTTAGGGTTTCCCGGTCCACTACATCACCAGCCGTCACCTCCGCGTCTTGGGCGATGGCGGGATGCGCGGCGGGCAAGAGGGTGGTCAGTGCCAGAATGAGTACTGTTGGCAGACGCTTCATGATGATTTCCTTTCTTTTTGTGAGAATGTGAATGATATGGAATAAGATACGCCTGACCCCCAAAAAAATCTATCAGACAAGCCCACCTGCAAAAGCGATATCCAACCAGTTCCCCAATGCGGCTACCCCTTGATAATTATCCCCGATTGTCCGCTTGTCGACGACGGCACCTTACCAGAGAGCACCTCCTCAATGCGGGCGACTACCTCCTCGATATAGACATCGGAGATATGGTTGACGCGGCCGTCCATGCGGCCGTCTGGCCCCACTAGGAAATAGGAGGGTATGCCCCGGACCTGGTACAACTGAGCCACCGCCGCCCACCAGCCGCCCAGGGCGTGGACGTGGACGCCGGTCAAGCCGTGCTCATTGACCGCTTGGTGCCACTCGTCGGCAGAATCCAAAGAAATGTTCAAAAAGACCACCTTCTGGTCTCGGACCCGCTGTTTGAGTTCTTCCAGATGGGGTACTGCCTCTATGCAGGGGCCGCACCAACTCGCCCAAAAGTCCAAGAAAACCGCCTGCCCTTTGAAATCGCTCAGGGAGACGCTTTGGCCTTGGAGATCGTCGAGGGTGAAGTCGGGGGCGGGCTGGCCGGGTTTGAGCTGGGCGGTTTCTCGCACGACCTCCTCGACGGCCTCGGTGTATGCGGGATAGGGGTTGTCTGGGAGGAATTCGGCTAGACGTTGTTCGCCTTGGTCAAAACGGCCCTGTTGGAAGTCTTCGATGATTTCCCCGGCGAGAAAAAAGTACAGGACTTTGTCGTGCAAGAGCCGCTTGGCCAAGTGGTAGCTGATGTTGTGGGATTGGATTAAGTCGCCTCGGCGTTGCTCTTCGTCCAATCGCACAATGAAGTCTGGCAGGTACGCGATGGTGTGGGGTTGGATAAAGGCTCGGCGTTGCTCCTCGGATAGTTGCTCCCGGAAGGCTCGCGTCAAGGCTTCTTCTTCTATACGCCAGAAATTGCGCTCCAGAAAGGTGCGGTAATCGGTGGTGCCAATAGCAGCTTCGTCAACTAGGTCGACTTGATTGAGGGCATCGTGATAGTCCGCGGGGAGGTTCTCATTGCTGCTGCCATTGGCGAACATGTAGTCAGTGGGATAGGAGACTATGAAATTGGCCCATTCATAGGCGATTTCAGCGCGGTAGTAATCGACGAAAGCCGGGGTGAGTTGGTACTGACTGCATCCCTCGTCCAGAAAGCGAGTCATTTCCAAACGCCGCTGGTCGACTATTTTGCGAAAGGCATCGACCGCTAGGTCTTTGTAGTCGATGTGCAGGTAATCGGGGAAACGGGACCGCAGGGCGGCGAGGAACTGGTTGTTGGCCGTGCCTTGGCCGGAAAAACGGAGGGAATGAGGCAGATCGAGCAAGTCCGCGTCGATGTGCAACTGGTCGCCCGGTTCCAAGAAAAGCTTGGCCTCCTCGTCGAGATCGACCGAAACCATTTGCGCTTCGGTAAACGGCAGTTCTACCGCTTCGTCGAGGGGGACTTCGATGGTGACGGGCTTATAGTAGATGGGTGTTTGCTGGTACTCAAAGGCGATGCTGCGGCGCTCTGAAGCATTGGCTAGCGTGGCGGTGACATGGGTGGAAAGCGGTGCCATGAAAATCTCCTCTTATTGTCGTCTAGCATTTGCGGCGCAGCAAACGGAGAAGCCGCCTGAAAATCCTCGGTGGTTGCTCGGCACTGCGAATTCTCAGACGGCTTCTTACGCTAGCTAATGCTTCCGCATTTAGTGCAATACGTATCGCACCTGCTAAAAGTCACTTTTGAGCTGTCCCCAAGACTGGCCTTCCACTGCGGTAGCAGCTCCCGTATATAACCCGGAACCAAAGATATACTCCTGACCTTGGTACGTTGCAAGCTCGGCGTAGGTAATTTTGGGCGAACCCGTGTCTTCGTCGCCTTCCACCGCCGGATCGTCGAAGTAATACTGGACAAAACCGCCGCCCTCCTTGGCCACTCTAATAACTTCCCGGATGAACTTAACTCCGTTTATATCCTCCCTATCGAGGTCTCTCGTAGTGTTCTCTAACGACCGATCGATAGCGTGAAATAACACGTAACCGTCCGTGGAAAATACAAAGAAGTAAACGGAGCCTTTTTTCCAAGGACTGCCTTCTTCCCTGAACATATTCAAGTGTTGCAGAAATTGTTCGAGCCCGATTTGTTCTAAGACCGTGAGAACGCTCTCAATTGTACCCTGCACAAAAGCCTTGAGCGTCTCCCGATCTACTACGTCGGCGGCCGTAATCTCGGGGATAGGAACAATAGACGGGTCTAGCGGGGGGAAACTGGCTTGCGCGACATCTTGATAATAGCCACCGATTAGGATTACCGGAGTGCCGGTTGTGCCGGAGATATAGCTGGTGGCGTAGGCGGTCTTGGGGGTGTCCTCGTCGCCATTCACAGCCGGATCGTCCCAATAATACTCAACAAAACCGCCGCCGGCATTGGCGGCTTCGATAAGGGCTTGCACGACCTTATTCCCGCGGTCGTCTTCCATGTCGTGCAGGTTTTTGCCGTTGACACTCGGATCATTGGCGTGAAAGAACACCGTGCCGTTTGGCTGCATGAGGATGAGGTATGTGTTGCCGTGCTTCCAAGCACCCTCGGTACTGATAGCGGTAACATAAGGCGCGAGACCGTTCGGATCGGTAAAGGTCGCCGACCATGCTCTCGCGCCTTCTACAAAGGCTTGCAGGGTTTCCCGGTCCACCACATCACCAGCCGCTATCTCCGCGTCTTGGGCGGTGGCGGAATGTGCAGCGGGCAAGAGGTTGGCCAGCGCCAGAATGAGTACTGCTGTTAGACGCTTCATGACGATCCCCTTTTTGGGTGAGAATGTGTAATGATATGGAGTAAGATACGCCTGACCCCGAAAAAAATCTATCAGACAAGCCCACCTGCAAAAGACGTGTTCTGCACAATGCTAAAAGTCACTTTTGAGCTGTCCCCAGGACCCTCCTTCCACCGCTGTAGCGGTTCCCGTATATATCCCGGCACCGACGATAATCTCCCGGCCATTTCTCGTGGTAAAGGATAGGGCGTAACTGATTTTGGGCGAACCGGTGTCTTCGTCTCCCGTTACTGACGGATCATCGAGGTAGTATTCGACGTAGCCGCCCCCTGCTCTAGCTGCCTTGATGAGTTCTTGGACGACCTTGACCCCGTTGATGTCCTCAGAGTCGAGCACGGTCCGAGTTTCCTGTGTCCGATTCGCTCCGTGAAAAATCACGTATCCGTTAGAGGTAAAGATGAACAGGTAGATGGAGCCATGCCGCCAATCTCCTTCTTCTGCTCTGAAGACGTTCAGGACGTCCCTATAGCGATCGGCTCCGTGCTCCTGCACTGCGGCGACATAGGCCTGAAGCGCCCCTATTACAAAAGCTTGGAGGCTTTCGAGGTCTGTAACGTCGGCGGCCCTCACCTCCGGAGTCGGAATGAGCGAGAGGTCGTACACGGGCGGAGGAACATGTGATACATCCTGATAATATCCTCCAATCAGGACGTTCGTGTTGTCGTAGAGACGGCCGGAAAACTGGGTGGCATAAGCGATCTTGGGGGTGTCTTCGTCGCCTTCCTGCGCTGGATCGTCCCAGTAATACTCAACGTGGCCGCCTGTCTCCGAGGCGGCGATGAGATCCTGCACGATGGTATTCCCACGATCGTCTTCGAGCGCAAGAAGGTTCTTGTCTCCCGCATCCTCATCGTCGGCGTGGAACAAGACGGTCCCTTCATCGCTCAGTAGAATGAGGTACAGGTTTCCGTGCCTCCATTCTCCTTCTTCTCTGAGGCTGGCGATAAACGGCGTCAGCAGTTCTGTCCCCGCGTTTATCTCCTCAATGCGCGCTCTCGCGCCTTCCACGAAGGATTTTAGCGTTTCCGCGTCCACCACCTCGCTGGCGGTTAGCGCCGGAGATTGGGCCGCGGCAGGATGCGCGGTGGGCAAGAGGCTAGTTAGCCCGAGCATGAGTACTACTGTCATGAGCTTCATGACGGTTCTCCTTTCTTTGTTTACTACAGATTTGAGAAGTGGCTTTTGAGCTGTCCCCAAGCGGCCTTCAATCGGCCGTAGGGGAGTCCAGATAAATGCCGGCACAAATGATAAAAAGTTGGTCCCCGTCTGGCAGGCGGAAGCCTTCGGCGTAGGTCAGTTTGGGCGAGCCGAAGGCTTCATCTCCTTCCACCGTCGGATCATTGTAGTGATACTCGACATAGCCGCCTCCCGCGATGGCTGCATCTATGATCCGTCTTACGACTTTGACGCCATAGCTATCTTCGAAGTCCAGTGCGATTCTGCCTTCCCTGGATGGATCGGTTCCGTGAAAGAGCACGTAACCGTCGTTGCTCATGATGAAGGTGTAGACGGAGCCGGACTTCCAATCGCTTCCCTCCGTCCTAAATGCGTTCTTTACGTGTGAGAGCTGACCGTAGTCGTCAAGCATAGTCTCTCGATAGATTTGGGCCGCCGCCTTTACAAAGGTCTTCAGGGTTTCCCGGTCCACCACCTCACTGGCCGTTACTGCGGGACGCGCCATCTTCGGTATTCCAGTGACCACATTGGACACATCCTGATAATAGCCTCCGACCAAGACGAGGGGCTTGCCGAATAAACCAGAGATGTACTCGACCGCGTAGCTTACCTTGGGATTGGCGTCCCCTTCTACCGCTGGATCGTCCCAATAGTATTCGACAAAGTCGCCGCCCCGGCCGGCCGCGGCGATAAGTTCTTGCACGATTTTCTTGCCCTTGCCGTCTTCGACGTCAATCAGGACTTCGTTGTCTATTGCGGCATCGCCCCCGTGCAGGAGAACGGCACCGTTTTTGAGCAGTATCACGAGGAACGTGGAGCCGGATTTCCAATCCCCCTCGGCTCTGAAGATGGCCCGCAGTTTCGCGGTTTCGGTAAGAGTTCTGATGCCCTCTAGGTATTCTTTTCCCGTTTCTACAAACGCCTTCAATGTTTCCCGGTCCACCACCTCACTGGCCGTTACCTTAGGGCGCTCTGGGTCTTGGGCCGCGGCGGACGAGAGGCTGGCTAGCCCTAGAATGAGTACTGTGATCAGACGCTTCATGACGGCTCCCTCTATTGGAAAATGTGAGAGATAAAATAATAAGATACACCCGATACTATCCCCTTTACAAACACACGTTTTCTATACGACCCAAACAAAAGCCACCGCCAGTGCCAGTGCCAGCGTGCATCACGGTCGATTCCGGCTGGCCACGTATTGAGATAGGAGAGTGAAGTTGCGGTTGAAGGTGCGGCAGGAGATGACTTGGGCGACGATGGGTACACGGCGGTCTTTGGGGTTGCGCAGACGACCTTCTTCTAGCCAGCGCCCCTCTGCGTCGAGGGCGTCGATAATGGCTTGGATTCGTTCCGCAGCGACTGGGCGCACTTGGGCGCGTTCGGCGAGGATGGTTTCGCGACCTTCTGCGAGGATGCGCTGGTACAGGCTTTCAATGCGGTCCGTGCGGTTGCCCACTTTAAAGGCATAGTGTGTCGGCAGGTCTGTATCGCTGTAGGTGAGCGCGTATTCTTTGGTAAAGTAGAGCGGCCGGTTGGTCTGCAATTCGTAGAACCGGGCCATGCGCCCATCGGGCAATTGCGCGGCTTTAGCCCAGGCTAGGGCGCGGGGAATAGGTTCGAGAAAGCGCGGCTCGCCGTATGCGAGATAGAGTTCCAACAGGATTTGCATTACGCCAAAACTCTCGCCGCCGGTGATGGCGGGCGGTTCAAATCTGCGCGCCCAAGCCGGCTCCATCGCCAAATTGTACTGCTGCGCCCAAGCTGGCTGCGGATCGGGCATCTGGGCTAGGATAATGAAATCGCCGCCTTGTTCGGCCGCGCGACGCCAGCGCTCGTCGCCGTAGATTTTGTGCGCCTCGATCATGGTTTCGATGACGTCGGCGATGGCGTTGTCGTTAAAGGTGTAGTACGCGAGGTAGCGCTGTTTGGGATACTGGCGGGACCAAGTCGCTGGATAGCGCGCCTTTTTGACGGGGAATTGGCTGGGATCGGCCCATTCGCTGTAGCGCTGGGGCCAGGCACCGTTGGGGTATTGGGCTTTGAGCAGGGACTCTAGTCCATAGAGGACGGCGTGGTGTAGATCCGCATTGGCAAAATCGAGGCGCTGATCGACCTGCATGAGCAAGCGCAGGGCGCTCTGCGTATTGTCGTCGTCCAAGGTGGTGCGGTTGCGGCGCTCTCCGGTTGTGCGGTCGCCTTGTTCGACATCGCGCCGGTAGTGCCAGTTTTTGCTCTTCTCTGGGTCAAAGTCGATCCGGTAATCCCAACCGCCCGAGGCCAGTTGTCCCCAGACTAGGGCTTGCGCTGCCTCGACTGCGCCGTTGAGAAAGAGGGTGTCGCCGGTAGCGTCGTAGGCTTGGAGGAACGCCATGCCTACCGATGGGGTGCCCGGGGGCTGGACCCAGATGGTGGTCGGCGACGCGATACCTTCTCCTTCGCGCCGGGTAAAATCGCTTTGGTAAAGCCAGAGATAGCCGCCGTTAGTGGCCACTTGGCCGCGAAAATAGCGCGTCGCTTTGACCATGGTCTCCACGGCTGCCCGGTGCAAAACCTCGTCGCTGTGGAGCGGCGCGCTGCATAGCACTAGGAGAAATAGCGAGACGATTTTGTGCATTCCATTGCCTTTGCGTTGATATATCTAAGTTATCGAAAAAACTTCCAGTAGTTAAAATTTATTGACAAGCTAATGAGGCCAAACGTAGCTTAACCCCGACAACAGGGCCAACCTTCCCATCCGCCGAAAGAGGGGGTGCAAAATGACTACCGATCAATCTCCGGCGAAGGAGACCTACCGCGCCACAGCTTTTGCCGACTCCAAGCCCGAACTCGCCGCTCCTGGGGCCACGCCCGAGCGGTTGGAACACTTGCGAGAGCATGGCTTCGTCATCATCACCGATTTTGTCGATAATCCTTGGATCCCCGTACTCCGCGAGGCCGGCCGCCGCATCACCGAGGCCTGCGCACCCGAGCATGGTTACAGCAAGATCGACTGCTCAAAGGGCTACGTGCATCGCGCGGGCGGCAATGAGCCGTGGGCGATTCGGGGCCTCGTCCATCCCGCCTTTGAGGAGCCTTGCTTTGCCGAGTTCCACGGCTCGGACGATTTCCTCAATTTCGTCGCCTCGTGGTGCGATGGGCTTGGACCTGAAGATATGTCGCTGAGTGGTCTGCTGCTGTGGTGCAATCCCCGGCACCACGAGAATGGGCCTAGTTGGCACCGCGACGTGACGTGGTGGGGCGAGGGCAAACCCTATTTTTCCCAGCGGGACAACCGAGGGGAAAGCCCGGAGGATTATTCCGAGGAAGTCGAAAAAGTCCGCTGGGCAGAAATCCGCGCCAATAATGCCAAGTCGCTCACCAAGCGGAACGGCGTGAGCATGTTCTTGGCGCTGGTGGACGACGAGTGCCACGAACTCATCCCCGGCAGCCACGAGCGCTGGCGCACGCCGTTTGAGCACGATGTGCTCTTGCCGCAATCGATGAAGGACCAAGGGGTGCCGTACACGCCTAGTTGGAATAGGAAGGATCCGTTGCCGGGCCAAGTGTCGATTCGGCTCAAGCCTGGGGAAGCCCTCATCCGCAATGGGGTCACGATCCACACCGGGCACACCGTCCCCGAGCGCGAGCGCAACACCTTGTCCATCGGCTGGTCGAAGTGGTCGGGTCCGTTTACTGGAGAGCCGTCAGTGGCGGATGCGCGCAGTGCTTGGCAGCTCGATCCTGCGGTGCGAGAGGCGTTGCCGTACGAGTGGATGCAGACGGCGTGGGACCGTTGGGCTGAGACTCAGAAGTTAGGGGATACGCTCGAAGATCGGTACGCTGGGTTTGATATCCAACGCATCAAAGCGGGGGAGGTCGTGGGTTGGCGCAGCGAGTTGGAGCGCCAAGCGGCTGCCGCTGGCGAGGCGTGGGAGCGGTTTCAAACGGTGGCGTGAGGTGCGATAGAACTTATCTTCTGACGTTACGCAGTAGCTCTCTATCTTGTGGTTTGTCAAAGCCTGTTGATCCAAGATATTGGGGTGAAATTGAGAATTTTCTGGAAGACTGCGTAACATCAGTTATCTTTTTAGACCTTTTTTCGTACATAAGGCTCAATCCCAAGAAGTGGAGGGGAATATGTAGTGGAACTTATTCTTGTTTTATGTGCCTTAGCAACCGTTGGCGGTTCCGCTGCCATACGTAGGACGGAAATATGGCCTAAAAAGAGAGGTAGACGGCCAAGCCCGAGCTGTGCGTACACCACGTGACTTGGGGGCCTTGGTACTGGCCGAGCGGTTTGGCCAGCCCGACCCTCAATCTGAAGACCGAGCCGATAATAACGGTGTACAGGGTGCGGATTCTGTCGTTGATGAATCAGATGATTCAACTCCTGCCTTTTCTTCGTATGCCGCTCCTCCACCATCCGTACCCTCCTTCGCCGTTAAACGACCCCAAGATCCTTATGCTGCGCTTACTGCTGCTGCACAGGGTGCTTGGTTCGGTAAGGACGCCCTTCAGAACTTGCTGAGCATATTCTGAGGTAAAATCGGGTGCTGTAGTAAAAAGTTCTGATGGAAAGGTCGTCGTGTGACAGATATAGGTCGTTTATTTCCCTCAGAGCCGCTAGCATTTATCCGGCGTTGTGTTCAAAATGATAGGATAGTCTGGACGTATCATGTGAATATGAGACTTAGAACCAAGAGTATCAATAGAAAATCGATTGTAGATTCTGTACACTCCTATGAAATCATTGAGTCGTATCCAGACGACAAATACCTACCAAGTTACTTGATATACACGGAACACGCAGGAGAATGTTATCATATTCTCTTCGCGACGGATGTAGAAGACAAAAACGTCCGGATCGTGACCACATACCGACCAAGTACTCTAGAATGGTTGCCAGACTTAAAAACACGGAGGGTATCACCATGAAGTGTCATGCCTGCGGAGGACGCTTGGAGCCGACTGTTTCAGACCTTCCCTTCTGCCTTGGTCCAACTAGTATCGTCGTTATCAAGAAGCTACCTGTGCTGGAATGCACCAATTGCACGGAGTTCTCCATTGAAGATCCGGTCATGAAAAAGATTGAGAATTTACTTGAGCGGACGGATGAAGCCGCTGAACTCGAAGTCATCGCATATGCAGCCTAGAAAGCTGAAGTGTATCGTTGAGCTTGCTGACGCCTTGAGGACGTTATGCGATGGATTCCCAATCTGCGTTACCCGCTAAGTGGGGTACGCTGATTTCTTTTTAGCTAGTTCCGCCTTGCGCTCGACGAATGCCTGCGGTGGGGGAGCGAGGATCGAGCGTTTGCGCTCGTCCACGCCTTCCCATTGATCGGCGTCCGTTGGGCTGAAAAAATTATCTGGGCCGGAATAGGTCTCCCCGCGTTCCATATATTTGTAAAAGAGCGTGGTCCGCGTGCTCGGTGCCGTCCACGGCAGGGTGACGTGACACAGGGCCTCGGTGAAGATAATGGCGGTGCCAGCGCGGGCCGGCACGCGCGTGACCATTGGATGCACGCCCTTGGACAAATCGATCCACGCCTCCGGGACGGGATAATGCCCCTTGTGCGATCCCGCCAAACAGCCGAATCCACCCCCGTTGCAAACGGTGTCCTCCAGCTCGTACGCCACGGTGACTAGACCGTTGGAAAACGTCCCGCTTGCGGGATCGCGTTCGAAGTAATGCGTGATTAGCTCGTGCGGCCGATTGGGATCTAGCAAGCGTCCGTTGCCACCGTGGATGGTCCCTCCGGCGAGATTTTTGTTGAAGGTGCCGTGCGTGTGCACGTTGATATGGTCGATGCGGAAGGGCGGGAGTTCCCCGGGCTGTTGGCCGCCGTAGATCTCTGCTAGGATTTTCGAAATCACCGGCACGTCCAGTAAATCGACGAAAGTTTGCGACCAGAAGCCGCCGCGGTCCGCGTGCTGCGAGTGAAGTTCTGGGCCTTTTGCATCGACGGTGACCTTGAGGTCCGCAACCTGTTCGGGGGTGATTGCATCTTCCACCGTGAGGAAACCCCACGTGTCAAAAGCGAAGCGCTGTTCCTCATCCATTTTTAAAATCTCCACGTGTTTATTGTATTCGACTGATAGGGTGATTTAGCTACTTTGCCCCACGGGTAAAATACCATACTGGCGCAGCGTATCCTCCAAGGTCGGCCGGCGGAGGCGAATGCGATCGTCGCTTAGCAAATAAGAGAATACGTAGCCAAGCCCAAGCATCAGAATGCCAATTAGGAAGCAATAGATAAAGGCTCGGTCGGGGTATTGATCCTTGAGATATCCCACGTACAGCGGCCCGCAAATTCCCGCCGCCGCCCAAGCCGTCAAAATGGTCCCGTAGATCGTCGACATCTTTTGCGGCCCAAAAACATCGAGCACAAAAGAGGGCATGGTAGCAAAGCCGCCGCCAAAGCACAAGAGGATGTAACAAACGAGGATCGAAAAGACATAGGGATTGCGCTCGGTCATCAACACGCCAAACACGACCATCTGACTGGCGAGCAGGATTCTGAAGACCTTGACGCGCCCCAGCCGATCTGAGAGCAAGCCCCAAAACAGTCGGCCCACGCCATTACACAGCGAACTGACGGCGATCAGCGTGGCCCCATACTCGGCTAGCGTGGCTGGTTCTACGGTTGGATCGGCTAGGCCCCAGACTTCTTGGAGAAGTTCCGACTGAAAGCTGATGACGGAGATGCCAGCGGCAATATTGAAGAAGAAGACAATCCACATGAGGGCGAACTCAGAAGAGCGCAGATACGGTACTGCCGAGTCGGACTCGTCGGCGGGCGTTTGTTCGGCAACCGCTTCAGTGGCAGGGGGATTGCTCAACAGCAAGCTGCAGGGGATTAGGACACAGGCGAAGATTACCCCGAGCCCGAAGAAGACATCGGCCAGATCGCCTGCTAGGTGGGATACGAGCAGAGGTGCCAAACCCTTGCTCAACAGAAAGGCACCCACCCCGAACCCCATCACGACGATGCCGGTCGCCAAGCCTTTCTTGTCTGGGAACCACTTGGCCACCGTCGCCACGGGCGTGACGTAACCTAGTCCGATCCCCGCTCCTCCGATGACGCCGTACCCCACGTAGAACAGCGCGAGCATGTCCCACTTTAGCGCCAAACTCGCCAGCATATAGCCGCCCGAAAACATGACGCTGCCGGTCACGGCCAAGCGCCGCGGCCCGACCTTCGGCAGTAGCGCGCCCGCCCAAGCCGCCGAAGTGCCGAGCGAAAGGATCGTCAGGCTGAAAGCCCAAGCCGTTTCCGTGAACGACCAACCCAATTGCCGCACCAAGAGCGTCTGAAAGAAACTCCACGCGTACACCGTCCCAAAACAGACCTGCAGGACCGTGCAGAACAGCGCCATAAGCGAGCGCGGAATTAGTACTCTTTGTTGCGCCATGTTCCCTAGACCTCAATCGCCAAGCACTCGCTAGTCCCGCTGCGCAATCTACTCTGTGCTTTCAGGCGTGCGCTGGCCTTTGTCGGCAACGTAGAGGAAGAGTCGAGCTAAGTGTCCAGCTTCGTCGTCGCGTGCCAGCAGGTTGTCGTCGGTGGGCTTCTCATCGCGCGCCACGCCCACGGCGTAGCCCAAGAGCGCGCCCAGCGGCTTGGCCGCCAGATTGACCAACCAGATGGCGGCAAAGACGCCGACGACGAGGATGATGG
>JAPPEF010000198.1 GCA_028875335.1 Gemmatimonadota bacterium | reverse complement strand
GTTGCAAGCGGTGCGCAAGCGGCTGCTAGAGCGGCTGCTAGAGCGCGAGCGGCCGCTGCCGCGACAGTGGACGTACTAGACCGAAAATTGCCCGACCTCGTCGGTCGAATCAACTGCTGCCAAAGCGAGGGAATGAATCGCGGCGATAGCGTGTCTAATTAGCCGTAGTGTCCCGCAAAACTTATACAAGGAGAATCGAGATGCGCATTCGCAAGATGGCCTTATGGATCGTCGCTGTTTGTTTGTCAAGCGCCGTGGCGCTCGAAGCCCAGCCAGGAGGCAGACGTAGCGGCACGGGTGGCGGCATGACCCCGGAGCAGACTTTTGCCCTACTGGCCTTTGGCGAGAAATTCAACGTGACCGACAAGCAGCTAGTCGCGCTGCGGCAGGCGCTTAAGCCGCTATTCGTCGAGCAACAGCAGATGATGGCGGAAATGTTCAGCGGTGCCCGCGGTGGCGAGACCGATTTTCGGGCTCTGCGCGAGAAAATGCGCGAGCAGCAGAGCAAGATGCGAGAGAAGATCATGGCCGCGCTCTCCACGGCGTTAGACGCCGAGCAGATCGAGGCTCTAAAGACGCATCTACAGCAGGCGCAACGCCAGCAGCAGCGCCAGCGCGGTGGGCCGCGAGGGGGTGGAGACGGTCCGCAGGGCGGCGGGTTTTAGAACCAAGAGACCGGTCCTCGGCCAGAGTCGGTCGGGGCTAGGCTGGGATCACAGCTTCTTCACGGCGTCTCCAACCTGTATTGCGCCTGGGCGAATGACCTTGGCGTTGACGCCGCGCAGCCGAAGCTGTCTGCCTTCCCGAGAATTGACAAATTTCAGGGCGTCCAGCCCAAAGCGAGCGGCATATTTTTTGCAACCGGTGTGGGGTGGCTCCGTGATTTGGATTACGGCCGCGCCGAGAGACAGGCGAGCCCCGGGCGGTATGTTGTCCACGCTTAGGTCGAAATCGACGTATAGCTGATCCCCTGCCAAAGGCCAACGCTCCTTTTCTTGGGCCACTAGGGCCATCAAGCGGGCGTTAGTCAGCGTGAGTTGCGTTTCTGGATTCGCCGATCCATCTGCGGTGCTCGAACTGCCGCGCTGTTTCCAGTTGTCGCCCACCAGCCCTTCGACTAAATCGAGTTCCCCCACGTCTAAGACTTCCCGCGCCTCCGTCTGCGGCCGCCGCACGATGAGTTCCAATGCGCCCGTGGCTTTGGGCGACTGACGAATGGCGTCTAACCCGGCGGTTAGCGCTTCCATGGCTAGGTGTTTCACTTCGCTCAAGATTGACCTCCTGAATGTTTTATTTTTGCAATTACTCTTTACCGAGGCACTTCGTAGGACCCTTCAATCCCCCTAGACGAGAAGAGTACTTGCCAAAGCTGGTTCGACCTGACGCGGAAGGATCCCGCGGAGGACAGCAAGTAGAACGTCCACATCCGATAGAAGCGGTCGTCGTGGATCGCTACATCCCAAGGCCGATCTCCGCCGATGCGCATGTCGGCCTCTTCCATCAGTGCTTGTATGCGGCGATAGGCATGCGGCCACAAGGCTGTGGCCGGACTGCTCTGATTCATGGCGGCTTCTTATCGGCGTCGTTTGTTTTTGAGAATTAGCAGCGCATAGTATGCACAACGAGTAGGGCGTAAACAACCCTGTCCCGGCACCCAAACAGCCGAGGTGCAGGTGAGTCACGCGCTTGACAGTTTGCCGCGTTCCGCTACAGTTTTCCGCGCGGTGGGCGCGGGAGGTGCGAATCGCTACGTTGTCAACAAAAATCAAGGCAAGGAGTCTTATGGCCAAGGATCGCAAACCCAATTTTCTGTGGATTTCATTTGAGGATACCAATCCCCGGTACGGGTGCTACGGCGACCCAGTGGCGCGCACGCCCACGTTGGACCGGCTCGCAGCCGAGGGGTGCTGCTGGACGCGCTGTTTCTCCACGGCTGGCGTCTGCGCTCCGGCTCGGTCGGCCATTATCACCGGTATGTACGCGATTTCCATCGGTACCCATCACATGCGCACGACGCACGCCAATCGCGCCACCCCGGAGATGCCCACGCCGTATTCGGCTGTTGTACCGCACTACGTAAAGTGCTTCACGGAATACCTGCGGGCGGCTGGTTACTACTGCAGCAACAACGCCAAGACCGACTACCAGTTTACTCCCCCGCTGACCGCTTGGGACGCGCTCGGTCCGCACGCCCATTGGCGCGACCGTCCCGATCCAGCCCAGCCGTTTTTCGCGGTTTTTAACCCCACGCGCACCCACGAAAGCGGCATGTGGCCCGAGAAATGCCCCGAGCCGGAGTTCGACCCAGATGCCATCCCGCTGCCGCCCTATTTCCCCGACACTCCCGCAGTGCGCCAAGCCATGGCGCGGATGTACACGCATATTGCGCACAGCGACCAAGAGCTGGCCCAGCTCCTGCAACAACTCGACGAAGACGGCTTGTCCGAGAATACGTATGTCTTTCACTGGAGCGATCACGGCCCGCTGCCGCGCGGCAAGCGCTGGCCGTACGACTCAGGCATTCGCGTGCCTCTGATCGCCCGCGGCCCGGGCATAGAAGCGGGTCAGGTCTGTGGGGACTTGGTAAGCACCGTCGATCTAGGCCCTACAATGCTCTCGCTCGCGGGAATTGATGTGCCCGCCCACATGCAGGGCCAGGCGTTTTTGGGCCGCCAAGCCCAACCGCCGCGAGAGTACATCTACGCGAGCCGCGACCGGCACGACGAGGCGTACGACATGGTGCGAGCCGTGCGCGACCGACGCTTTAAGTACATCCGCAACTATCGGCCAGACCTCCCCTACTTGGCGTGGATCCCCTACCGCAATCGGCACCCCATTGTGCAGGAGATGTGGCGCTTGCACTTGGCCGACGAGTTGGACGAGACCCAATCGGCCATGTTCCGCTACCCGAGACCGGTCGAAGAGCTGTACGACACCGAAGCCGATCCGCACGAGATCGACAACTTGGCGGCCAATCCCCAGTACCAGCCGGAGCGGGACCGCCTGCGCGGAGCCTTGGACGAATGGCTGGAAGAAGTAGGCGACATGGGCCGCATGGCAGAAAGCGAAATGGTGCGGCAGTGGTATCCCGATGGCCAACAGCCGCAGACGGCCCCGCCGGTGTGCGTGCCCATCTGCGCCGACAGTCTTGGGATCGAACCGGCGCTGGAAGGCGGTACATTCCGGGGACCGCTGCTGGTGCAACTCCACTGCGCCACGCAGGGTGCTTCTATGGCGTACGCCGTGGACGACGATCCGCACTGGCACCTCTACACCGAGCCGTTGCGCATGGAAGTTGGGACGACCACCTTGCGGGCCAGGGCGATCCGCATTGGGTACGAAGAGAGCCAAGAGACCCGTGCGACCTTTGTCGTAGAGTGAGATCTGCGGACGTATAGAAATCATGATCCGCAGATAGACGCAGATAGACGCAGAGTAGTAGAAACAAATTGCTATATGACGAGACGATTTCAAGCCGACGCGCTGGAGCGGTTAGCTGCCGACATTTTTGAGACTCACGGCACCCCGGCCCAAGAGGCGCAAACCGTGGCCCGCCTGTTAGTGCAGGCCGATCTCATGGGCCTGCCTTCGCACGGGGTATTGCGCGTACAGCAATACGTAGAAGACATCTGCCGCGGTGCCATTGTGCCGGGCGCGCCGATGTTGGTGCGAGAGGGTGCCGCGGCGACCGCGCTGGTGGATGGGCAGTGGAATTTCGGCCAGATTGGAGCCCAGCGGGCCACGGAGTTGGCGATTGAGCGCGCCCAGCGATTTGGCGTGGGCAGTGTTAGTCTGCGCCGCTGCCGCCACGTAGGGCGGCTAGGCGCGTACGCGGAACAGGCCGCGCAGGCCGGGTGCATGGCCTTGGTCACCTGCAGCACGTCGGGCGAGGGGCATTGGGTCGCGCCGTTTGGCGGCCGCGAAGGGCGGCTGGGCACCAACCCCATTGCGTTTGCGGCTCCCACCTTGAACCGACCCGTAGTAATGGATTTCTCAACCGCGGCCCTGCCCGAAGGACGCGTGCGCCTATACCGGGATACCGGGCAAGCGCTACCCGAAAACACTTTGGTAGATCGGACCGGAGCGCCTTCCACCGAACCAGCCGATCTATACGAGGCCGGGGCGATCCTGCCCTTTGGCGGAGACCAAGGATACAAGGGCTTCGGCTTGGGTTTCATGGCCCAGATTTTTAGCTGTCTGCTGGGCGAGCCGACTTGGCGCGAGGAGGGACTGGAATCCAATGCCAATACGATGTGGCTGTTGGCGGTGGATGCGGCGGCTCGGGGCAATGCCGAGCGCTTTCGCGCTGAATTGGATAGCATGATCGCCTATGTGCGCTCGTCCGCGCCGGCGCGTGGCAGCAACGGGGTGCTGGTGCCGGGCGAACGCGAATTCGCCGCGGAGGCGCGCTACCGGCGCGAAGGCATCCCGGTGGAAGAAGGGGTCTGGAGCCAGCTAGTGCAGGTCGCCCAAGAAGCTGGCGTGGAGGTAGAGACGTGAACGAAGAATTGCAAGCCGCGGCCGAGCATCTAGACGCGTATGGGTACTGCGTGCTAAAGGATCGCATACCCCGCGAGGCCGCCTTGGCGTTGGGCCGCCGCTGTCTAGCGCTGCACAGCGACCCGCGCTGCGAGGACTACATCGTGGGCGACGAGTACTATCAGACTTTGTTCGGTATGCTCAACCAAGACGACGAGGTTTGGAACTGCGCCTTCCACCCGGATACCGTGGCCCTTGCGCGGCACTTTTTGGGGCCGCGCTGCCGCGTCGTCGAAGCGTGCTCCAAGCCCACGTGGCCCGGGGCTCCTGCTCAGCATTTACACGCGGACTCTGCGGGTTCGTTTGTCCAAGTGCCCGATGTGCCGTGGATGATCAACACCATTTGGATGCTCACAGATTTTACCGAGGCCAACGGTGCCACTGGCGTCGTGCCCATGAGCCACCGGTCGCGGCGGCCTGCTCCACCACCCGATATGGGTGCTGATAACTCATTGATCAAGCCCGTGGAAGGCCGCGCTGGTTCCGTGATGCTGTGGCACGGGGGGCTTTTTCACCAAGCCCGGGCCAATCAGAGCGAGGACGTAAGGATAGGGCTGAATATCGCGTATTATCCCCCTTGGTTTAACAATTGGATTGAAGGCGGCCACCAGCCTCTGTGGCCAGAGACGTACGAGCGCATGCCCGAGGACTTCCGCAGCCTGTGCCCAAAGCTATTGGGTCGCCGCCGCGCCGACCGCTATGAGCAGCGGTGA
>JAPPEF010000033.1 GCA_028875335.1 Gemmatimonadota bacterium | reverse complement strand
CGATCATGTCAATCTGGCCCAAGCGCACACCCGTCCCCTTGCTCTCGCCGACCTCTGCTTTCAGCATAGTTAGCTGCCCGGCTACGGGGGCCTGCACCGTCAGGTTGTCGAGCCGACCGCGGACGATTTCCAAGTTGCGTTCCATGCGCTCCACAGCCGAGACGAGCTGCACCACCTTGCTCACCGCCAGCAGCGAGTCCTGGGTCTGGGTCTCCTGAGTCAAGGCCATGCGGCGGACGCTGTACTGGTACTCGTCGCGCAGCCGCTCGTATTCCTGCCGCGACAGGATGGCCGTCAAATCTTCCGCCGACAGGCTCTCGTAGCGCTCGAAGTTGCGCTTGTTGATGGCTAGCTGGTACTCGATCTCCATCAGTGATTTCCGCGAGCGCAGCAGTTCCTGCTCCATAGTCAGCCGACCATTGCGCAACGCCTCCCGGCTACGCTCGAGGTCGGCTTCCTGTTGCAGGACGGTCAGTTCCAGATCGGGGTTGGCAAGGCGCAGCAGGGGATCGCCCTCGGCCACGGAGGCACCCTCTTCGACAAACACCTGCTCCACTTGACCGCGTTCCAAGGCGTCGAGGTACACAGTATTCAGCGGCAGCACCGTGCCGCGCACTGGGATGTACTCCTGAAACGGGCCGAGCTCGACCGTCGAGATCGTCAGCCGGTCGCGCTCCACATTCAGCTTGCGCACCCCGAAGTCCGCGAGCAGGGCGTATCCGAATAGCCCGACCAACAGCAAAGCAGCCGCGCCTATGGCGATGCGCTTGGGCGTGAATCGGGGCTTTTCGATTTTGCGATCCATGCCAACGCCGCCGCCGAGGCGGGTGCTGCCGGGGCTGGATTCGGTGTGCTCTTTGTCTTTGGAAAAGACTTGGATCTTTGCAGGCATAGCTAATTGCGTCCTTGTCTTGTCGTAATTCGCGACTCACACCTCTGGAATAGCAAGACGTATGCCATAGTATATAGACCACTAAAAAACAATGAGATACATTGAATCACCCTCCTGACAGGCCCGTCGCTACTGTCCGCTGGCGATACACCCGGTGTCCGCTGGCGTACACTCGCAACGTTCATTTGCGCTCCATTGGTTTCACCCAATTCTAGCTCCTGAACGGGCGCAGTATCCGTGATTTATCTAGTTTGACTTTAGGGTGCGGACTGGTTATAAGTCTAGTCAGAACAGACCACAAACATCGGGAGGATATATGAGCAAAACATGGCAGGTCCAAGACGCGAAGGCGCGGTTCAGCGAACTCCTCGAAACAAGCCTTGCCGAAGGGCCGCAAATCGTGACCAAACGAGGAGTAGAGGCGGCTGTTTTGGTCCCCATTGATCAGTGGCGGCGATTAGAGCAGATGACCAAGCCCGACCTCAAGGAACTGCTACTCGCACCCGAAGCGCGGACCGATGCCCTGACGCCGCCGCGAGCGCAACGCCGTCACCGCAAGTCGCTAAATCTCGAGTAGTAGGATGTATCTTCTCGATACCAATGTCGTTTCAGAACTGCGCCGCCCCAAGCCTCATCCAAGTGTCCTGACTTGGCTAGCGGGCGTAGCCAGCGAACAGCTTTTCCTTTCTGCGGTGACTGTAGGCGAAATCCAAGCCGGCATTGAGATTACCCGCGAGCAGGATCCCGCCAAGGCGGCCGAACTGGAGGTTTGGCTCGGCCGGGTGCTCGCCTCCTACAACCTATTGTCGGTGGACGCGGCTGCCTTTCGCGTGTGGGCCCGACTCAAGCACCGGCAATCGGACACCTTGATGGAAGATGCCTTGATCGCGGCGACCGCCGTGGTTCACCGACTGATCGTCGTGACCCGTAACATCGACGATTTTGCCCAACTTGGTGTGGAAACATTGGATCCATTTGATTCGCCATCACCGATAAAGAAAAAAGATGAGCCCAATTGACCCCTTGCCCAGCCCCTACGCCACCGTCCGCTGGCGTACACTAGGGAGCATATCCCATGTCTGCTGAAGCCGCTCGCATCCTCGTCGTGGACGACAATCAAGACGTGCTCGTCGCCGCCCGCTTGCTCCTCAAGCAGCAGGGCTACCAAGTCCGCACCGAGACCGATCCCCAAGCCATTCCGAGTGCCCTCAAACGGGAGTCGCCGGCCGTCGTCCTCCTCGACATGAACTTCACGCAGGAGGCAACCAGCGGCCGGGAGGGATTCTACTGGCTCCAGCAAATCGGAGACCTAGACCCCAACGCCGTCGTCTTACTGATCACCGCGTACGGCGATGTCGAGATGGCCGTGCGCGCCGTCAAGGAAGGGGCCGTCGATTTTGTGCTCAAACCCTGGCAGAACGAGAAATTGCTCGCCACGGTGTCCGCGGCCGTGGAATTGCACCGCTCGCGCCGGGAAACCCACCACCTCCGCTCGCGCCAGCAGCGGCTGTCCGCAGACCTCGACCAGCCCTTTGGCGACCTCATCGGTGAGGCCCCGGTCTTACAGGAGGTCTTTCAAACAATGGCCAAGGTGGCCGCCACCGACGCCAGTGTCCTCATCCTCGGAGAGAACGGCACGGGCAAGGAACTGGTCGCGCGCGAGATTCACCGCCGCTCGGCGCGCGCCGACGAAGTCTTCATCTCCGTCGATATGGGTTCCCTGAGCGAAACCCTGTTCGAGAGCGAACTCTTCGGCCACGTCAAAGGCGCCTTCACCGACGCCCGCAGCGACCGCGCCGGCCGCTTTGAAATCGCCTCCGGGGGCACCCTGTTCCTCGACGAAATCGGCAACCTGCCGCTGCCCTTGCAGGTCAAGCTGCTCGCGGCTCTGCAAAACCAGCAGGTCGTCCGCGTCGGTGCCAACCAACCCGTATCCGTAGATGTGCGCCTTATATGCGCCACCAACCAGCCCATCCACGAAATGGCCACGGCCGGCACCTTCCGCCAGGATCTTCTCTACCGCATCAACACCGTGGAAATCCCCCTGCCCCCCCTGCGCGAGCGCCCCGAAGACATCGCGCTGTTGGCCCGCCATTTCCTCGACCTGTACCGGACCAAATACCGCAAGGCATTGACCGGCCTGACTGCCGAGGCGCTCGCCCACCTGCGCGCGTACGCTTGGCCGGGCAATGTGCGGGAATTGCAGCACGCAGTGGAGCGCGCCGTCATTATGAGTGAAGGGGACCGACTAGCCGCAGACGATTTTCCCTTGACCGCAGCCCCGTCGCCTGAAGAATCCGTCGCCTTTGACAGCTACAACCTCGAAGACGTCGAACGCGAGGTCATCGCCCGGGTGCTGCGCAAGCACCAAGGCAACGTCAGCCAAACCGCGCGGGAACTCGGCTTGACCCGCACGGCCCTCTACCGCCGCATGGAGAAGTATGGACTTTAAGGGCGTTCTGCATCGCTTGGCGCAAGGAGCCCGCGCCTTCCGCACGCGGATCGTGCTGCGCGTCGCCTTCCTCGGCGCCACCTTGTGGCTGCTGTTCTACATAATAGCCAAAGGAACCTATCATCTGGCCGTCCCTATCGTCGTCGGCTTCGTCCTGCTCTACCAGCTCTACGCCCTCGTCCACTACGTCGAGCGCGCCAACCGCGATCTAGCGCGCTTTTTGAACGCCATCCGCTACGCCGACTTCTCGCAGACCTTTGTCACTGGCGGCCTCGGCTCCTCTTTCGACGAACTCAAGACCGCGTTCAACGAAGTCCTCGACGCCTTTCGCCAAGCGCGGGCCGAAAAGGAAGAACAGGCGCGCTATCTGCAAACCGTGGTGCAGCACATTGGCGTCGGCTTGATCGTCTTCGACAACGCTGGCGAGGTGTCGCTGATCAACAACGCGGCCAAGCGCCTGTTGGGGGTGCCCCGCTTGGGCCACATCGCCGATCTCAACCGCGTCAATCCCATCCTAACCACCACCCTGCAAAACCTCGGGCCCGGGGGCCGCGACTTAGTGAGTTTGGAAGAAGTCCGACTCGCCCTGCACGCGTCGGTATTCCAGATCGGCGACCACAAGCACACCCTAGTGGCCCTCCACGACATTGGCCCCGACCTCGACGAAAAGGAAATGGAGGCTTGGCAAAACCTGATCCGCGTGCTCACCCACGAGATCATGAATTCCATCACCCCCATCGCTTCGCTGGCCGCCACTGCGGACGGAATGCTAAAAGACGACGCCCTCGATGCCGAGACCACCGAAGACATCCGCACTGCGGTGAGCACCATCCAGCGCCGCAGCGAGGGCCTGCTGCACTTCGTCGAAGCCTACCGCGACCTCACCCGCGTACCAGCGCCGTCTTTTGAGATCGTCCCGGTGGCCGGTCTGTTCGCCCGGGTGGAGCAGCTGATGCGGCCCCAGTTCGCCGAGTCCGCGGTCGAGTTGCACACTGAGGTCAATCCCCCCAGCCTCGAATTGACTGCCGATCCCGAGCAAGTCGAGCAAATCCTCATCAACCTACTGCGCAATGCCCGCGAAGCCGCTGCCGGTCGCGCTGGGGCCCGCGTTGACTTGACCGCTCATCTGGCGCACGACAAGGTCGTCGTCGAGGTCGCAGACAATGGGCCGGGAATCGTCGAAGAGGCGCTCGGCAAGGTCTTCATCCCCTTTTTCACGACCAAGCCAGACGGCTCCGGCATTGGGCTGAGCCTGTGCCGCCAGATCATGCGGCTCCACCGGGGATCTATCTCTGCCCGCTCGGAACCGGGGGTGCGGACGGTGTTTGCGTTGCGGTTTTGAGAGAATTAGTGGGTGTGGTCGTAGGACATTCGCAGTTCTACTTTGCTGCGAATTGGCCGTTTGGATTGTGGGCGAGGATACTTCTCAAATGAATTTCTCGGGGATACCTCAAATAGCGCTGCCAATTTTAATCACACGAACGAACCTCTCTTGAGTGCGGCATCTGGATCGTACCAAACTGCTTGCACAAAATCCTGTATCTCCTCTACAAAGCTCCAGATAATATCAGCTTGTATAGGGTTATCCTTATGAGCAGCGCGCACTTCGCTGGCGTCGTCGCGTTTTCCAGCCGGGAGTCGCTTGGCTTTTCGAAGCAGGAAGACATTATCGATCTCCGTCAAACGGCAGTCCTCTGGTGTCATGTCAAGATATTCTACTAGTGCGTAGTACTTGGCGATAGGACAGCCCTGCTTCAGCCGAGCTGCAGTGCCAGCACACTCTTGGAACATGGTCTTGTCATAGTTCACCTTGATCTCAGCAGCAAAGACGGCAAGACAGAACGAACCTGAGGAGGTTTCCGACGGGTTGAAGCCCTCGTCTGGTGAGAACTGATAGTGGATCACCTTCCCAAGAGCGAAGTCCTGATCCTTGCGCTTCAGGACTATGGCTGGAGGACCAGACAAGCTCTCAATGCTCTCCGGCATGAACGACAGAGACATGAACGCGGTGTTGGGGCCGATTGAGAGTTCGAAGTTTGGTAGGCCACTAATGATCTTTGGATGGATCAGTTGTATGGCGAACTCCTCTAGGACAGAGTTATCCAACTTGAGCTGTCCCTTCTGACGTCTAATGAAGGGAGAACCTCTATCTGCGATCAGGTCCACCTCAAGGAAATCCTTGTACTCGTTGAGGAGCGACACCATCTGCCCAACACGCTCTCGACCAGCAGTAGTCAGGGAACTCGTCGCCGCAATCCATTCATCATATGCAGTCATGGCCTCTTGTAAGAGATCGAAGTCAGCACTGCACTTGGGATTGCGCAGTGCAGCATTGAGCTTATCCCTATGCGGATATCGTAAGTTCAATAGGATTCTCCATTGTGGTGTACCAATCCGAGCATGGGAGGCTTAAAACATCCTGTATAGCCGACTCTAGGTCGCGATTGACCTTATCAGAGGCCGTTTTTCTGGCATACTTCAGGTGCTTACTTGCGACTCTCCGCACCTTTTCTTCGGGAAATAGTTGTGGCGACACATCATCTCGTTTCGTGACGAGAATGTCTTCATGGATCTTAAGACCGAATCTGTTTATGAAGTGACGCTCATAATGCCCAAGACGGGTGAAGCATGGATGCAATTGGAGGAGGTCACGGATTATCTTTCCATTGTAGAACGGCACTCCTCTGACGTTCGATTCTCTTCCGACAATCAGTACGAGGATGCCCTCTTGCCGGATAGCCATAGCCATAGCGTTCAGAAACTGACTCATGTCGAGGCAATACTGAATTACGGTTCGAAACCGGTTCCCTCTATTCCTGCGATTCGACCCAATTTCGCTCCGTGCGACACGCAACAGATCCCAACCCAAGAGTTCAACTATCGCTCGGTGATTCTGGTGGTAGTTGAAAACATTGATGTAGGGCGGACTGGTGATAACCAACCCCGCCTTTCTGTCGAGAGCCTGATGCATGGCTCGCGCGTCTCCAAGTTGTGCATCAACAGGACTTGTAGTATACGGCAGTTCGCCTGCAAAGGTGGCTATGTAGTCGTACGACCGCCAAACAGCCTGCCCTAAGTCATTGATTCGACTAGACTCTGCCTTGAACAGAACGTTAGCCGCAAGACAAAGGACCATGGAATCGTATGATGTAGCTGCGAGTAGCTCCTTGGCAAGCGCAAGCAGATTGGAGTACTTCTCTCGATGTTTGTCTGCCTGGCTCATCAGCGGCAGATCATCGTACCTGCCCACGAGTCCGCTGAGGGATTCTCTGAGCTGCTCTATAATAGCCTCTCTCTCCGAGCGTTCGAAGTTCACCAAGTGGAAAAACTTCGACATGAGATACGCCGCAGGGTTCAACTCATTACCAAAGCATGGCATGTCATGGGACGCGGACTCGAACAGCACTGTCCCACTCCCTGAGAACGGGTCAACGACCAGATCTCCGGGGTCTGAAAAGGATTCAAGCAGGTAGTCGACCAACTGTGGTGTGAACTGCCCCCTCCAAGCGAGAGGATTAGCTCTATACTTTGAGATTACGTTTAGGCGACTCTGATCGAGTCGCTTCAGTGTTTCGGCCATTGTTCTCCTTGGAACTGCCAAAATGCAGTATTTGTCCTTCTATCCCGAGAATAACCTAGCGGCACCTTCTTTAAGCAGATGCTATCCGGACAACGACACTACCCGTTCCTTGGCCAACTCCGCAGCATAGCCCACTGCCGCTTGAACGGACTCATGGGTGATCGACGGGTAGCTTGTCGTGATTTCCTCTGAATCCAATCCAGCCGCGAGGTTGTCGAGGACCGTGGACACCAACACTCGGGTGCCCTTGAAGCAGGCTCTCCCATGGCATATTTCGGGATCAACGATAATGTATTCTCGCCAGTTCATCGGCTTTCTCTCCATCATGATTTCTAATAGCCCAAATAAAGAGCCTAATCGAGAGTCAATCAAGGAACGAGCAGGCGGCGCTACGCGATGTGAGCGCTCGACACATGCTGTCGCTGGCAGTACCGCTACCCCCAAACGGCGACGGAGCTTGACGGAGCATCAGCGATTCATTAGATTAAATATGTTTTTAATTAAATTTTATATAAAAACGATATAAATATAGCGACACTGCTGCGTCCCCATTCCCCCACGGAGGTGTCCCATGAAGCCAATGGTCATGCTTTTCTCCTTGCTGCTCCTCGTCCATTCAGCTCTGTCTGCCGCCGAGCTAAAAGGCACAGTGCGCGATGCCGAAACCGGCGAATTACTGCCGGGTGCCAACATCTATATAGAAGGCGTCGAGCGCGGAGCCTCTACAGACCTCGACGGCCAATTTGCCATCGCCAATGTCGGTGCCGGCAGCCACACGCTCGTCGTAAGTTTTATCGGCTACAAAGAACACCGCAGCCCTGTTGTCGTAGAAGCGGATGCGGTCGAGTTGTTTGTCGAGCTCATGCCCGAGGTATTTCGCGGCAAAGAAATCATCATCGTCGCCGATCGGGCCAAAATGCGCGAAACACCCGTTGCCTTCTCCGATGTGCCCAAAGCCGACATGCAGCGCAAACTCGGCTCGCGTGACCTACCGTTGATTTTAAATGATACACCGGGCGTTTATGCAACCGCGCAAGGCGGAGGGGCCGGCGACTCCCGCATCAATGTGCGGGGCTTTGACCAGCGCAATGTCGCCGTTATGATCAACGGCGTACCCGTCAACGATATGGAAAACGGCTGGGTCTATTGGTCCAACTGGGATGGACTGAGCGACGTCACGTCGTCGATCCAAGTCCAGCGCGGATTGGGGGCTTCCAATCTGGCGATTGCCTCGGTGGGTGGCACGATGAACATCATCACCGATATCGCCAGTCAACGGCGCGGATTCAAAATCAAACAGGAGGCTGGGAATAACGCCTTTTACAAAACCACGCTCAATTTTTCCTCGGGTTTGATCAACAAAAAAACGGCTTTCACCGTGGGCATGACGCGCAAGAGCAGCGAGGGTCTGCCCGCGCAGGCGTGGTCGTCGGCGTGGGCCTACTTTGGTGCATTGAGCTTTTTGGCATCCGATACGCACAAAATCGATCTGTTCGTCACCGGCGCACCGCAGCGCCACGGGCACCGTCTCTACAAGCAATCCATTGCAACCTTTGACGCCGATTACGCCCAATCCCTGGGCATTGACGTTGCAGACGCAAGAAACTACGGCGTCGATTACAATCCCAACTGGGGACGCTCGCCATTTTCGTCCTATCAAGAGTATTACAACGGCAGCGTCCACGATGCACGCGACAGCGCAATCATCATGGAGCGCGAAAATTTTTACCACAAACCCCAGGCCAATTTGAACTGGTACTGGACCCCCAGCGCGCAATTCATGTTGTCCAATGTGGTCTATTTCTCGCGCGGGAAAGGCGGCGGCACTGGGCGCTTGGGTGCCAATCCAGGCGCGCTACCCGACGGCACCATCAACTGGCAACGCGTTGCTGATGAGTTGAATACCCAAGCAGATTCCGCGTTGGTGGCTGCCGGCGAAGTGGGTGCCGATGAAATTGCGGCACAGACCATTATCCGCAACTCAGTCAATCAGCACTTTTGGTATGGGTATTTGGGCACGGCCGAATATCACTTGAGCGACATCTACAAGCTGACCTTTGGTGCGGATCTGCGCTATTACAAAGGGGAGCACTGGCGCGAAGTGCGCAATTTGCTCGGAGCCGATTACTACGTCTTTGAATGGGACAACAATGCAACCACCTCTGTCAAGCGACTCGGCGACCGAGTCGCCTACCACAACGATGGCCTTACGCGCTGGGGTGGCGGCTTTGCACAGCTCGAAGGACAGTTTGACAAATTCACGGCCTTTTTGAGCACCTCGGGATCGATGACGGGTTATAAGCGCATCGACTATTTCCGCGCCAAGGTCGATGGCGACTGGGATCAGACAGCTTGGGAGAACTTCCCAGGCTACACCATGAAAGTGGGTGGCAACTACAACGCCACTCCCACAGTCAATGTGTATGCTAACGTGGGCTGGCTTTCAACCGCGCCCAAATTCGACTCGGTTTACCACTACGACAACAGCCTGTACGATCCCACGTTTAATGAAAAAGTCGCCTCTTTTGAACTGGGTGCCGGTTATTTCAAACGCGGTATGTTTACCGGCAACGCAAACTTCTATTACACCAAATGGATAGACCGCTCGTGGCCTAAAAGTATTTACAGCGATGAGCTCGAACAGAGCTTCCGATTTTTGCTAAACGGCATTGACGCGCTGCATACCGGCGTAGAGTTCGATCTGAAAGCTCGTCCCCATGACAAATTCGAGGTACGCGGCATGGTGTCGCTGGGCAATTGGGAATGGCTCAACGATGTCAATACCACATTTTCGCCCGAAGAGGATCCAGAGACGATCGGCGAATTTCAAGTCTATGCCAAGGGGCTAAAAGTGGGCGACGCAGCGCAAAAGACCATGCGCCTGAGCGGTGCGGTATTTCCCACGCGCGGCCTCTATGCCTCGCTGGGTGTACGGCGGTTCATGGATCACTACGCCAAATTTGATCCCGCCAACCGCACTGACCCCGACGACCGCGCACAGTCGTGGAAACTCCCAGATTACAATCTGGTGGATCTACACGCGAGTTACACACTGCCCGGCGCTTCGTTTAGCAATATGAAGCTGCGATTGCATGTCTTTAATTTGCTCGACGAAAGCTACGTGTCCGATGCCGATGACGGCGATGGCCACGACGCCGCAAGCGCTCGCGTATTCCTCGGGTTGGGGCGCCGCTGGAACATTTCGCTGTCGTACGATTATTAATTGATGTTACGCATTGTAGGGGGCGGTTTGAAACCGCCCCCTACGTTACGCATCGGCACCGAACCGGTCGATGTAGGGGCGTCCCTTGTGGACGCCCATGCGACACCGCGTAATAATCATTCACAAGATGATCCGCCGATGGACGCAGACATACGCCGAATTGTAGGGGCGAGCGATCGCTCGCCCTTACCAGCCCTACCGAGAATGGGACAGACGCACGTACAGGTAGCGGCCCATAAAGTCGTACGTATTGGAATCAGAAGTAGCGAGGAACCCATTGAAGATCACCGCCGGCGGCTGATCGAGTAGATTGTTGATGCCGACGGTCAGGGTGGAGAGCCCAAGGGCCGTCCCCAATTCATACGATCCACGCACGTTGAAGAGGCTGTTCGGATCGATCTTGCGGCTTGGGGGTATTTCTTCTACGTCCTCGCGGTACTTACCCTTGCAGTCGTCGTCTTCGCACTCCTCGAATCCGCCAACGTAGCGCCACGTCAACCCAACGGAAAAACGCTCCTTTGCCAAGCCAACGGAAGCGGCGTGACGCCACTTGGGAAACACGCCCAAATCGTAGTAGCCTTTCCCCTTGACCAGCTCAGGACCGCTGGCTGAGGGCAGCGTTTGCTCGTACTTAACGAGCATGTTGCTCTCGAACTGCGCCGAGATAACACCAATGGGCGCATCTGCAATGTAGTTAAGTCCGAAATCCACACCGCTAGTTTCAGTCTCCCCGATATTGGTATTGGTCGCCAAGATGCGGTTAATCAGGTGATTGTCAGGATCACGCACGACTTGATCGCAGTCGGATGGCACGTCCTGCGAGTAGCAGTTGCTCAGGATGAGGCTGGCTGGCAGGGTGCCGATCTCATCCTCAATTTTGGTGGTATAGTAATCGACGGTCAGGTCTAATCCCCCCAAGAAATCCGGCTGATACACCACGCCCGCAGTGATCATCGCGGCTTTCTCCGGATCGAGATCCGTGGAGCCGCCCAGCTTGGCCAATAGCTGGGCGCGCGAGTCCTCGAAGTCGTCCGGGATGCCCTGGGCGGCGCAATTCCGCTCCTGCTGTTCGGTCAACTCCCGGGCATTGCCCGCTTCGTCCACTCTGCTGCAGGGATCGCTGGCCAAGGGGAAAGAATCGCTGACTCCGAGGAACATCTCGGCGATGCTGGGGGCGCGAAAAGCGTTAGAGGAGGTGGCCCGGAAAGCTAGTCCCTCGGAAAGCTGGAGACGGCTTCCGGCTTCATAGGTGAAACCCCCGCCGAAGGTGTCGTAGTCGAAGGCGCGTCCGGCGGCCGTTGCATCGAGGCTGACAGCTCCTGCTTCGTAAATCGGCAGTTGGGTTTCTGCGTACAGCGCCCTGACCGAGTACGAGCCCTCGGTCGGGAACGCTTTGCTGCCAGTGGTATTTCCCGATGCGGTCATGGGGTCGGGGAGATAGGCTCCCGCCTCCCAGCGCGAGGAGAGACCAGCCGCCACTGCCAGCGGACCGGCAGGCAGGCGCGTCACCTCACCGGTCAGGTTCCACTGTAGGATCTGCTGCCGGGAATAGCCCCGGCCAATGCCGGTGTACTGGATGTAATCTACCATCGGTTGGGTGATGGTGCCGGCCCCGTGGAGGAGGTCCAGCGGGACGCAATCGCCGGTGCAATCCTCATCCGGCCCGAGGGCATTTTTTACGTGATTGAGAATGAACCGGCCCTCGTTGACATTGGTACCCTCACTGCGGCCGTAGGTAAAAGACAAGTCAGAGTCAAAGCTTCCGAGCCGATGATCCAACCCTAACACCATGCGGTAGGTATCGATGTCTTGGAGGAAGTTGCGATTCCCCGCCTCGATAAAGCGCCGACGCACATCGATGAAATCGCGGCCGAATTCGTTGTACCGATTGGTGGCCGACACCACGATCCCGTCGCTGATGATAAACAGCGGCGTTGGCGCTAGCTTCTGGTCGGACTGGCGGTTGGTGTACACCACCTCGAAATACGCCTTCGCTCCCTCGGCAACGGTATGGGAACCGCTGAGAAAGGAGCTGTAGCGCGTCTGCGGGGTGTAGAGGTAGTTCTCCGGCTGATAGTTATACGTGTCGCCGCTCCCGTCCGATGAGATCCCCGCCCAATTAAAGGGACGCCAGCCAATATCCGGATCGCGGTGGTAATCCCCGGCCTCGTCGCCGGCCGCTGCCACGACCGCCTGCCAAGCTTCGTTCCCCTCGTCACCTGAGCGGTCGATGATGTGGCCTTCCGGGGTGGCCGAGCTGCCGTTGTTGTTATAGGATCCGTCGTTCTTTTCCCAGTCGTAAGCCTTGTCCGACTCGCTAAAACTCCGGTCGCCGGTCCAAACCGGCCACTGATTGTGATAGCCTGCCGAAAAGGCGATATGGCCTTTTTCGCTTTGTAGGCCGGTGGTTAGGCTGAGGTCCAAAACTTCGCCGTCGCCCGCGCCCGAAGTCCCCGTGTAATAGTCGATCTCTATCCCCTCTATCGCGGTCTTGGTAATGACGTTGACCACGCCGCCGATGGCGTCTGAGCCATAGACAGCCGAGGCCCCGTCTTTGAGTACCTCGATGCGCTCGATGACGGCGGCGGGAATAGCGTTTAGGTCAACGGATGAATTCGCGCCCGTCCCGCCGGGCACAAAGCGACGGCCATTGACCAACACAAGGGTGCGATTGGAACCGAGGCCGCGCAGACTGACGCGGGTAGAGCCGTCGCCGCCGTTGTTGGCTTGGGTGTTGATCGCATTGGACTGCACGGTGAGCGTTTGCAGCACGTCCCCAAGGGAGGCCAAGCCCTGCGCCCTGATTTCCTCGGATGACAAGACGACAATCGGCGCTGGCGCGAGCGTCTCCGCGCTTTTGATGCGGGAGCCGGTCACCGTGATCTCTTCAACTTCGTATATCTTCCGCTCGTCCGTCTCTTCTTCTGCGAATGCTTCCATAGTACAGACGAGGGCTAGCAAAAATGCGTGTTTCGCGTTCATAATTCGTACTCCTCGCTGATGTAACCCATTGTTCACGATTTCGCCGCGCTAAAGCCAATGACTGGGGGATGAGACATAAAGGCATCCCAAAATGGATTGTGCTGCTGGGACGGGTGCAAATAAGGACCGGCCCATTGAAAATCGGCAAATCCAACTTTTTGAAAGGCCCATTGATAGGTCTCTGGTTTGAGAAAGTAATTTTTAAACTCAAACTGCGTCCCATCTTCATTTGTCAATTTGTACAAAACGACATCGCCTTCTCGCGGGTCATCGGCGCACACTTTTTCCAATCCGTATTGAGCCAAGGAAACAGTCCCCTTGGGAACGCACTGAACATTGTCATTGAAGCCGACGAATCGCCCCCCAGGCCGCAGCATGTTGTAAACCACCTCGACAAACCTGAGCAGTTCTTCTTTCGTCTTGGCGTAATTCAAAAGGTACATGGCCACCACGAGATCAACCGGTTCAGACAACTCGAGCGCGGCCACATCGCGGAGCAAATACTTGCAGCCCAAGGGACGGGCGCGCTCTTCTTCTTCGGCCAGCTTGATCATCTCTGCGGAAAGATCGACGCCCGTGACCTCCAGCGCCCCGGCTTGCTTGATCTTGCGCGTGTAAAACCCATCACCACAAGCCAAGTCTAAAGCCGTCGCCCCGCGAATATCGCCCAAGATCTCAAAAAGAGAGTACGCTTCGATGTATTCCCGAAAGGGCAATTGCTTTGAATCTTGATAGGCTTCGGCGATCGCGTCATACTGATTTTCAGATGAACTCACAAGCCTCTCCTTGGCTGGGTCTCAATACTGGCGATAAACTCGGCCGCCCTTGACCACAATCAGCGGTTCCAATTGCTGTTGGCCCGTGCGTATCTCCCCGCCTGAATCGGCCAACAGGAACTGACCCTGGCGCACGTCGAGCACTACGGCGTCGCCCCAAGCACCTACCGCCAGGGTGCCGATCTCGTCCGGCATCCCAATGACTTGGGCTGGCACTGAGGTGACTTTGGCCAAGGCGGCGTCGAGGTCCATGCCCAAGTGGAGGAATTTGGACGCGACGTTGACCAAGTCATATACCGGCCCGTGGAGATTGTACACGTGCAGGTCTGAGGAGATAGTATGCGGCGCAAGGCCAGCGCTCAGAGCGGTCTCGGCCACCTCCCAGGAGAAGGAGCCAGCGCCGTGCCCAACGTCAAAGAGCACGCCGCGCTCCACGGCCTCGTGTACCGCAGGGCGCACTTGGCCGGCCTCGTCGAGGATGCCGCACTTCATGCCGTGGAAGCAATGGGTGAGGATGTCGCCCTGTTTCATAACGGCCAGCACATCATCGAGGCTGTCGCACCAAGCATCTTGGGGATGAACCATAATGGGCAGACCGGCGGCATCCGCGGCCTCGCGGGCCCGGTGCAGGGGTAGCATTCCCGAGCGCTCGCTGACAATGCTGTTGCGGGTGAGCCGCACCTTGACGCCCAAGATGAGGTCGCGGTGTTGTTCGATCATGCGGCAGGCTTTGTCCACGTCTGCGTACTCGGGGATCTCGAACTCGCCGATTTCCTGCGTCAACATGCCCTGCGAGGAAATGTTGAGCTGGGCCAAGATGCGAGTGTCACTAACGTCGATGATGAACTTGCGGAAACCAGGAAAGGTATCGGCACCAGCCGAGCCAGCATCGACCACGGTGGTGACGCCTCGGGCTATACAGGTGGGATCAGGCTCGACGCCGAAGTGGCTGACCCCCCAATACACGTGAACGTGCAGGTCGATGAGGCCAGGGGCCACCACGTTGCCCGCGACATCGAGCGTTCGGCGCGCCTGGTCCGCGGACAGGTCGGCCCCGACCGCAGCGACTTTGCCGTCGGCAAAAGCCACGTCCTGCACTGCGTGTAGTTTTTGAGCTGGATCGACTAGGGTGCCGCCTTTGAGGAGCAGATCGTAGAGCATAGTAATCTCCGAAAAAGTGTTTGGGGAATGTGAGGTCTCCTGACACTAACCAACGAGCCAGATGTACCGAACCACGAAAAGCACGGCGAAAAGGTAAATCAACCAATGCACTTGTCTCCCTTGGCCGCTTATCAGTTTCAGGAGGGCGTAAGAGATGAAGCCAAACGCAATCCCTTCCGTAATGCTGAAGGTGAGCGGCATCATCAACAATGTCAGAAAAGCAGGGATGGACTCTGTAACATCGTCCCAATCAATGTGGACGACATTTTTGAGCATCAGGCTGCCGACAATGATCAGTGCCGGGGCAATGACGGGATAGAGTACCACATTTTCGCCGACTGGGTATCCCGCCCCGACCATCATGATCAGTGGACTAAAGAATAAGGCCAGTATCATCAGGGCTGCCGTCACCATGTTGGTTAAGCCCGTGCGTCCCCCTGCGGAAATCCCCGACGCGCTTTCAATGTAGCTGGTAACAGTCGATGTCCCGAGCAGCGCACCGGCACTGGTGGCAACTGCATCGGAAAACAGGGCTTGCCGCGCCCTCGGCAGTCTGCCATCGACCATCAAACCGGCTTGTTGGCTGACGCCAATCAGCGTTCCAACCGTATCGAACAGATCCAGAAAGATGAAGATGAAGATGATCGCGATCAGGTTCGGTTCGGCGAAAATGTTCGGGATCTGGAGTTGGAAAAAGGTCGGCGCAATAGAAGGCGGGTCGGCAACAATGCCCTGAAATGCAACCATTCCAGTGAGGAGCCCAACGATGGTCGAGGCGAGGATGCCGATCAAGATTGCGCCGCGCACGTTCAAAGCAAACAGGATGGCAATCGCACCAATACCAAATAGCGAGAGCAGCACCGGAGCCGAGTGCAGATCGCCGAGAGTGACATGGGTCACCGGATGGTCAACGATAATTCCCGCCCATTCCAAGCCCACAAGAGCGATGAGCAATCCAATGCCCGCGGGAATGGCATTTCTCAGCGAAACGGGCAGGACATTCATCACCTTTTCGCGCAAACCTACAAAGGAAATCAGAATAAAAAATACCCCTGCGATAAAGACGGCACCGAGCGCATGTTGCCACGATATGCCAAGCGCTAGACAGACCGTGAACGCAAAATAAAAGTTTTGTCCCATGCCCGGCGCGAGGGCGATTGGATAATTGGCGAGAAACGCCATCAGTACCATCGCCAGCGCACTGGCGATACACGTCGCCGCCATCACGGCACCCGCATCCATCCCCGCTGCCGATAGCACGGCCGGCTGGACGAAGATGATATACGAGAGGGTCATAAATGTCGTACAGCCCGCTACAACTTCGCGCCTGACCGTCGTTCCCGATTCTTGTAAATGGAATAGTTTCTCTAGCATTGAACGCCGCCTAAAGCATCAGGCACTCTGCCGATTCGGTTGCGACAAGCAGACTGGGCCGTTGCCCTATCGTCAGATGGGACATATCAGTGCTCTTGCTTATGCGACCGGCGCTTCGAACAACGCCAACCAATCGTCCACGCTTTGGGCCACCGACTCGGGATGGGCTTGGCTGCGGGCGATAAAGCCGGGAACGCCGTCGCGTCCGCTGGGCTGCGCCGGATCGCTGTAGCGCAGATCGAGACTCCAGCGGATGTGGTCGGAGTGGTTGGGAATGGAGCGGTGGATGGTCTTGTGCTGGATGAGCAGCACGCCGCCGACTTTTACTGGGCAGCTAACTTGCTCGCCGGGAGGCAGGTACTGATCGGTGATGCCCTTGAAATTGGCCCCGGGTCCCAAGCCGTGCTCGTGGCCGATGAGCGGGGCGCGATGACTGCCGGCAATGACTTCCATGCAGCCGTTTTCAGGAGTGGCATCGACCAAGGGAATCCAAAAATTGACCATGAAGGTCTCTTCCGCGTCGGGCTGCAAATAGCCCAAGTCTTGATGCCAAGGCACCACGGTGGCGTCTTGATTGGGCAATTTGGCGCGCAGGTTGAACTGCGGGTGGGCCAGTATTTCGGGGCCAATCACGGACTCGACAATGTCGAGCAGCGCCGGTTGAGTCAAGATGGCGAACATGCCCTCGGTTTTGAGCTTGCCGTTGACTTGGCGCAACAGCGGTTCAGGGTCTGCCAACTGGGAATGGATGTGGACCAAGCGCTTGGCAAAGGGCAAATCCGCGTGCAGCTCGGACAGTTCACCAGCAGCGTGAGCCTCCTCGGCGGCGGTATCGACAATGGCATTGATTTCGGCGATGAGGCGGTCGAAGACAGCGGGGTCGATGACATCCTCGACGAGGAGGTAGCCTTCGGTGCGATAGAAGTCGAGTTGGTTGGAGGTGAGGCCGCTCATGGGAATTGTCCTTTGGTTGGGGGGACTAGTTGGGGCCGGGTTCGGGTTAATGTACGGTTTTACAGATGGGGGCAACAAGCACGGCGATATGCTTTACTGGGTAGTGTATCCGTTTGAAATTCGGAGAGGGAATTATATAGTGTCTCTCGCCGTTGATCGTCACGTAGGGGATGCTTTCGGATGCGTCCCTCTTAAATGGCTCACGCACAGAATATCTCTCCCAACGGCGAGGCGCTGGAGCAGTTCCATTATCTTAATTTCGTGCTATATAGGGGCGCGTCAACCGATAAATTTTGTCCTCTGGTCAGCAAAAGTGCTCCCGTGTCCTAACGCGGGCCACATGCAGGAACACCCTCCCGTCGCCCCACAACGTGCACGCCATCAGCGCACTTCGGCGAGCACCGATTCTAAACGGGAATCGATGTCGCCTTCGACGTCTAGCACTCGCGCCAGATAGGCGAGGGCTTGTCCGTATCCGCATCCGAGACGACCCAGCCAGACGGCGAGCCGTAGGTAGCTCTCTGGGTCTTCGGCATCGGCGAAACCGCCCCACGCGAGTGACAGGGCCAAGCTCATCATCGTCGGATGGTTATACTCCGCCAACCGGTCCTTTGCCTCATCGGCCCACCAGCTACCATCCTCGTCGAACCGGAAATCACTCGGCAGGCATTGCCATATGGCGTCCATCTGCTCATAAGCCGCGCGCAGCTCAGTTGTCATCACGTGCACGCCATCAATGCTGACCTCGCACTTGGTAATCGCTACCGCATGGAAGCACACTTTGCGCAGCCGGAAGACCCAGTCGGGTTCATCCGCTCCGACCTTGCGCCTCGGGGCGTCGATCTCTATATGGATTCGAGTCAGGTTGCGAAGCACGTTGCGATACTCCATGCACCGGCGGCGCTGCACCTCAATCGGTTCGAGCGCTTCCATCCAGTCCCCCTGTGGCGGCGACTCTGGCGGCATCCACGAGCTTCTTCGACGACTCCCGTACATCGCTTAGTTGCGCCAGTGTGGGTTCTACCCACTCTTGCCATTGGTGGTTCTCGTCTTTCTCGACCGGGCACAATGCTGCGGCAGCGTTCATGAGAGCCACCTGGTCCACCAAGTAGGACATCAAGCCAAGGAACGCGAACTCGTCCTCAACCGTGTCAATCGAGATGACTCCACCCCGCCACGAAAGCCCCCTCCAATCTTCCACCCTGCCGTGGCTGAAGTGCTCGCTCAAGTAGCCGTACCACTCGGGGCCTTTCGCTAGTGTTGCCACCTTGTCTGCGTTAGTGAAACGCCGCCCCTTCCGCCTCTTCGGTTTAGTCGCCCCGACGGACGCCGCTGCAGCCTCCTGCGCCTGCGCCTCCACTTCTCGCAATTCTTCGGCGCTGACTTTGCCCTTGGTTCTCCTGCTGAGCATCTGATAATGGTCCACGTTCACGCGGTGCCCAAATTCTTCTGCAGCACGCTCTGGCGGCATAAGTACGTTCGGCGCAATGATTGCATTCTGGAAGAAGAACACGACCTGTCCGGCACATTCTAGGCCCGGCCTCATCTGTACAGCGAGCGAGTGCAGGTTGCTAGTCTCGTTGGCCCGGAGGACGGCGACCGTGTGTATCCGCGCCTTGCGAAGCAGTAGTGCGCCTACGATCCGTAGCGTAGCGGCCGGATCTGCATCGATGTCGATTTCCGCTATGGCCTCACGCCAACCGCCGGTGACATCCAACCGCCGTTCGAGCTTGCAGGTCATCTCGACCGTCTTCGTTAGCAGCTTTGCCATGCTTGCGCGACAGCGGGCAACGTCAACTCCCAACGGCTTGTTGCTCATCTTTAGGACTCATCGTAAAGCGCATGGCGCACCTGATTTTCAAACGGATACACTACCCTTTACTGAAAGGCTTCTGTAGTCAGATTCTGGACACGATCACGGAATGCGTTGTCGAACTTATTCAGCGTTTGCGCCATCCATTTGATCTGATTTTCCCTATCAGATTCATCTGTCGGATTACCGGATTTGATCAGTGAGATTTTGTACGCTCGGCCTTTAGTCTTCCCTTGCCATTTTAGTGGACTACCTATCTTTTCTTCAATAGCAGATTTTTGCTGCTTTAAGAGATTGAAGTGGTAGGAGGGATTTTTTCCTTTTATTTGCAAGACAACATGTAATTGCTTTTTTTGTTGACTCAGCATGCAGGATAACGCGAACCCAGCCTTACCAATAGCGAGGTTAAAATATGATCTTGGGAGCGGGTTCGGTGGCTTCAGCCTAGTCGCAGACCTTAACCTTAGCATTAGCAGGTGCTCTCTTAAATCGGTCCAAAACTGATAATATTGCCGTTTAAGATCTGACACCTCACCACTGCTTGATGCCCTTACTGCTGTTGTCCAATCATTGGGACTAGCGACAATATTGAAGCGCGGGACAGGTTTGGATCCCTCGATTTTCAGAAGTTCAATCGTGACGCCAAAAAAGCGAATCTCGTCATGCGAAATCCTATTCAACCAATCCAAAGTCGAACGATGTTCATCGTTGAACGACTCTGAGATCCAGATGACTGAGCTTACCGGAGGATCAGAATCCAAACCAGACGCGTAAGTGAGTAACTTGCCGAGATGGTCGTGATCGGTACTGTCGAATTGGTTCTCTATTACAATCCGTGAATTGTCACTTGCATCTCGACACAGTATGTCAGCCGAGTACTTACCGACTGATACCTCGGTGTCCACATCCTCAGTATCGATATCCATTTGGAGCGCATCACCCAGCGAGTCCAGGTTATCCGCCAGCCACGGTGTGAAATCTGCGGCTTCGTTCTGCCATACCTCTCGAAGATTAACGCTATCCAGCGTTCCTAGATCCGTCAAATCCATCTCCTTTGCTACGAAGCAGATGCCGTTGGTGAAGGAGAATCGCCTTCGCTCCGGTCATCACTCTGGTCATCGCCCTGGTCCGTATCGTCATCAACCGATGCGATGAGCATTCCAAGCTGGGCGGCCGCATCGACCTGGCGGCGGTCGAAAGACCCGAAGGTTATCGACACCCCTAGCGAAGATTGCAGGTACTCAGCCCCCGCAAGATGAACACTGTCATAGGCACGCACGCCGAGTTGTTCGCTCAGAGTACCAGCCCGTCGCAGAAGAGTCTGGGTGACCGTGACGCGGTGATATCTTTCCCAATCTCGCTCCAGTTCCTTCTTGCATTCTGCTAGCTCTGCATCAGACAGGCCACCTAAACGCTGCTTGGCAGCCAAAGCAGATCGCGCTTCCACGTATGCGATCCACTGGCAGGCGACTTCCTCGGCCACATCCACCCAACCGCGTACCGTCTCGGAGTCGGCCTCCTCGACGTATAGCTTGACGAGAGCCGATGTATCGAGGAAGAGGATCACCGCCGCTCTTCCACCACGATGTCTGCAACGCTTTTCTCCCCAGGTTTGACGCGTACGGGGCGCATGGCACCTCTCGGTTTTCCCCCCGTCCCGGCATTGATCCCCGGCAGGGTTGCCAGCCGCTCTTCCAACAAGAGGGGCGGTAACGGCACGAGGCGGGCGATGGGCTTCCCCCTCAAAGTTACGACGACTGTCTCCCCCCGCTGGACTTGCCGAAGGTAGCGCGACAACCTGCTCTTCAGGTCGCGTACGGATGCGTTCATTGCTATCTCCTTGTAACTACATAAGGACAATTGTAGTCACATCGGCCTATCGAGGCAAGCCCGGCGGTCACCCACCCGCAGAACGCCCACACCCACTTTTGACATTGTTCAATCGGCAGGGGAGCTTGAATTCTAAGTGGAGCCCTTTGCTATCCTCAACCAAGTAAGGAAGGACAATGCACATGTTTGCGGCCATACTAGCCGCCGTTTTTCTCATCTCCGAGGCAGCCGGAGCCGATGAGCAACCCGCCCATACCGACACGAGCGATGCCCAGATGCAGTTTTGGATGACGCACCCCCAACGCACCGCCCGAGCCGTGCGGGCCGAGGTGCCGCCGCGCCTCGACGGCGTCATCGACGACGAAATCTGGCTGCGCTCGCCCGTACACGAGGGGTTCACGCAGAACGACCCGGATAACGGCGAGCCTTCGACGCAACGCACCACCTTTCAGGTGGCGTACGACGACGACGCGCTCTACATCGCCGGCATCTGCTACGACACCCGCCCCGACAGCATCACCACGCGGCTGGCGCGGCGCGACGAGTGGCGCGAACGCGACCTGTTCGAGATCAACCTCGACCCCCACCACGACCATCAGACAGGCGTTTACTTCGTCGTGGGGCCCTCAGGCTGGATCGGGGACGGGATTATCTACAACGACGACGACTTTGACGATAGCTGGGACAGCGTGGCCGAAGTGAAGACGGCGCGGCGTGCTGACGGCTGGAGCCTAGAGTTGAAGATCCCGTACCACGTTCTGCGCTTTGGCGAAAAGGAGAGCTACACTTGGGGGATCAATGTCTTCCGCAAAATCTCCCGCCGCGCCGAGTGGTCGCAGTGGAGCTTCAAACCTCGGGGCGTCAGCGGATACGTCTCGCGCTTCGGCCATCTCGAAGGGATCGAAGGCATCCGGCCGCAGCGCAGCCTCGAGATCTTCCCCTTCGCGCTAGGCCGCAGCACCCTGTCGCCGGGAGACAGCGGCAGAGAGCACGACCTGTTCTCCTCGGCCGGCCTCGACCTGCGCTACGGCCTATCGTCGAATATCTCCCTCAACGCCACCATCAACCCGGACTTCGGCCAGATCGAGGGGGACCCGGCAGTGCTCAATCTGGGCGTCTTCGAAACCTTCTTCCGCGAGCGCCGACCCTTCTTTTTGGAGGGCATCCAGATCTTCGAATCGCCGACGCCATTCATCGTCGGCATCCGCCGGCCCACGCGCCTGTTCCACTCGCGGCGCATTGGCCGCCCGCCCTCGCGCTTTGACCTGCCCGAAGACAGCGACGAGGTGGACCGTCCCGACAACACCACAATCCTCGGTGCCGTCAAAGTCTCGGGCAAGACCGCAGGGCGCACGGCCTTCGGCCTGCTCAACGCCGTCACTGCCCGGGAGGAGGCGCTCATTGACCAGCGCATTATCAACGCCGAGACCGGCCTAGCCGACACGGTGCGCCGCACCGTCGAGATCGAACCGGTAACCAACTACTTTATCGGTCGCGTACAACAGGATCTGCTCACCAACTCCACCGCCGGAGCCCAACTCACCGCGGTCAACGGCCGCGGCCTTGACCCGGCCTACGTCGGTGCCGGCGACCTGCACGTTAAGTGGTGGGAGAACGCCTACCGCCTCTACAGCCGGCTCGCCGTCAGTCGCGCTGGGCAGGCCGAGGAACGCGACACCGGCTGGGAGGGCGCACTTTACTTTCAGAAAACGGGCGGTGCTTTCGGCGGCCAAGCGTACGTGGACGCACAATCGCCCGACTTTGAGGCCAACGACCTCGGCTTTATGCAGCGCAACGACCGCATCCAAGCTGGCACCCACATCCGTTACGAGAAGCTCGACCCCTATTGGTTCGCCCGCCGCTCTGGGTTCAACTTCAACGCCTGGAACCACTGGAACTTCGCCGGCGAGCGGCTGTCCCGCGGCGTCAACTTCAACACTTGGCACGAACTGCACAACTACTGGGGATTCTGGATGGGCCTCAGCCGCAACTTCGCCGCGTTCGACGACCTAGCCACCCGCGGCGGACCTCTGATGCTCTCGCCCGCCCACACTTGGTTTGGCATGGACGTGTGGACCGACGACCGCAAGCCCATCAGCGGCTGGCTCGGCTGGAACATCAGCGGGAGCCGGGGGGGCGATAACTTGGGATCGTGGGTTGGCTTTGAGATCGCACTGCGCCCCGTATCCCAGTTTGAGTTGGAAATCGAGCCGGGCTACAACTTCAACCGCAACTTCGCCCAGTGGGTAGAAAACGAGGACGAGGACGGCGACGGCGAGGACGACCACTTCATCTTCGGCGAGCTCGAAAGCCGCGTCTTTGAGATCGGCGTACGCGGCACCTATGCCTTCACCCCGAGCCTGAGCTTGCAGTTATTCGTGCAGCCTTTTGTGACAACCGGCGACTACGGTGCCATCAAGGAGCTAGTGCGCCCGCGGTCCTATGAATTCTCACCCTACGCCGGCCTTGAAGAAAACCCGGACTTTCGCCGCCGCTCGCTGCGCTCTAACGCAGTGCTGCGCTGGGAGTACCGGCCCGGCAGCACGCTCTTCGCGGTCTGGCAGCAGAGCCGGGACCGCGCCTTCGACGACGTTAGTGACCCGAGGTTCCGCCCCGCCGGCGACTTGAGCCGTGCCTTCGCCGACGATGGCGACAGTATCTTCCTGATCAAGCTCAATCGCTGGTTCGGGCTGTAGAGGCTAGCCCGGCTTGACGGAACTCGGATCGAAACTATTTTAGACGACTATGATGATGATGACTCGCCAGAACGACCGCACACAGAATAATAACCCGTTGGTCCCATTGCGCGTGTTCTGACGACTGATTCCAACCCAATCCGAATTCACAACCCGTCGCGAACACGCATCGCGGCGGGTTTTCTGTTTTTAGGAGGTACCATGCACCGCTATCGCACGCACACCTGTGGCGAACTCCGCAAGCGCCACGCCGGCCAAACCATCCACCTGAGCGGTTGGCTTCATCGCAAAAGGGATCACGGAGGCATATTGTTCCTAGACCTGCGCGATCACTACGGCATCACCCAGCTCGTGATCTCGCCGGAGAATGACGTTGCGGCAACCGCGTCAAAGGTCCCTCGCGAGTCCGTAATCCGCGTCGTAGGCGACGTGCGCGAACGCTCGCCCGAGACTATCAATAGCGCGATGGAGACCGGAGAAGTGGAACTCGCCGTCCGCGAGCTGGAAGTGCTCTCGCTAGCGGAGCCGCTTCCCTTTTCCGTGGCCGAAGATCCCGACGTGGGAGAGAGCACCCGCTTGTCCTATCGTTTTCTGGACCTGCGCCGAGCCGGGCTGCACCGCCGCATTCAGCTTCGCTCGGAGGTGATCGCCAGCATCAGACGACGCATGACGGAGATAGGCTTTGCCGAGTTCCAGACGCCCATTCTCACCAGCAGTTCGCCCGAGGGCGCGCGCGATTACCTCGTGCCGAGCCGACTCTATCCCGGCCAATTTTACGCGCTGCCGCAGGCACCGCAGCAGTTCAAGCAGTTGCTGATGGTGTCCGGCTTCGATCGCTACTTCCAGATCGCGCCCTGCTTCCGCGACGAAGACGCCCGCGCCGACCGCTCCCCCGGCGAATTCTACCAGCTCGACCTCGAAATGGCTTTCGTCGAGCAGGAGGATGTATTCGCAGTGATCGAGGAACTCTTTTCCAGTCTCTTTCGCGAGTTCACCGATTGGAAAGTGCCTGCACCGCCGTTCCCGCGTCTTTCCCACGCCGACGCCATGCTGCGGTTCGGCACGGACAAACCAGACCTGCGCTTCGGTCTCGAAATCCAAGACCTCTCCGAGATTTTCGCAGCCTCCTCGTTCAGGCTGTTCAGGGACATCGTCTCAGCAGGAGGAGTCGTCCGCGCCCTGTGCGTTCCCGAAATGGAGGCACAGCCGCGCTCGTTTTTCGACAACCTCGAAGCATTTGTCAAAGAAGCAGGCGGCAAGGGATTGGCGTATCTCATCAACGGAGCACAAGCTACCGGCCCAATCGCCTCGGCCCTAGAACAAAGCGTATGCAATCGCATTATCGAGGAATGCGCAGCCGCTCCGGGATCAGCCATTTTCTTCATCGCCGGGCCGCCAGCCGAGGCAGCGGCTCTGGCGGGACGGTTGCGCCTGCATCTGGCAGACCAACTTGATCTGCGTCAGGAGGGCTGCTATGAATTCTGCTGGGTCGTCGATTTTCCCATGTACGAATGGGACGAAGAACGCGCTTGCGTGGCCTTTTCGCACAATCCGTTTTCCATGCCGCAGGGTGGCATGGCTGCGCTGGAGACGCAACCGCCGCTGGATATCAAGGCGTATCAGTACGACATCGTCTGCAACGGCCTCGAACTGTCGAGCGGTGCCATCCGCAATCACAGACCAGACATCATGTACAAGGCGTTCGATATTGCCGGGCACTCGCAGCGGGAAGTGGATCGCAAGTTCGGCGGCATGATCCGCGCCTTTCGCTACGGCGCTCCGCCCCACGGCGGCATCGCGCCCGGCATCGACCGCATCGTCATGCTACTGGCAGACGAGCCGAACATACGGGAGGTCATCGCCTTCCCGATGAACCAGAATGCACAGGATCCACTCATGGGCGCGCCAAGCGAGGTGTCGCCCGAGCAGTTGCGGGAGTTGCACATAGCGGTTCGGGAGTGAAAGACGCTTTCGGGTGCGCCTATGCGGCGGCGTTGGGGTGAGACGTGGTGATGTAGCTGTCGTTTGGATAGCTTATTACAAAACTAACGCCCGCCGCACCGCCTCTGGCTCCCTATCGATAACCGTCAACAACACCCGAGCCGGCCCTTCCGGTTGCCGCTTTCCCTGCTCCCAATTGCGGATAGAATAGACGCTGAACCCAAAGAACTGTGCAAACTCCTTCTGCGTCATATTGAGCCGTTGACGCACATCCCGCACATCGACGCGCTCAGGTATTAAGACGCGATGCTCCTTATTGCTCGTCGTCTCACCTTCTGCATACTTCAGTGCATCGCGCAACCCGTCTATAATTTTGCCGCCGATCTTACTCATTTTCTCCTCCATCGAATGCTTTCAACCATATGCTTAAAAGGTGAGCCATTGACTTACTCAAGACAACCGGCCAGCAGACCGAAATGATCAGCAAGGTGTCACCTGAACAGGTGCCCACAAAAAAAGTCGCTGAACTATTGCGACTGTTCTACACTCCCTCGAATTTCGACTCATCTCCCGGTGAAACTAGAAGGAGGTGAGGTATGACCGAAGTTAGAAAGACCATCAGACTCTACGAAGCCCTCGAACTGCGCGGCGAGTACGACGCCCGCATCAAAACGCTGCGCGACTGCCTGCCCGAGGCGCGCCAGAATCGAGACCTGTTCTCCCGTCGAGACAACGATTCCTCGCGCCGGCCAGCACCCGGATTCAGTGTGTCCGAGGCGCGCGACCAGTTGCGAGCCCTCGAATTCAAACGCCGCAAACTGAACGCCGCGATCCAGCGTGCCAACTTTGAGCACCGCGTTGAACACGGGGGCGACGACATGAGCCTCACCGAGGCCCTTGAGACTCGCAAAGCGCTCAACGACCGCCTCGGAGAGTTGCATACCCAAGTCGTCGATTCCGCCTATGAGCGGATCATCCACAAGGAAGAGCGCGACATCGTCGAAGACAACGAGTTGCCCTACGACGACTGCCGCACCCGTCTCGATGAGGCGCGCGTCGAGTTCCGCCAGCTCAATCGGCAGATCCGCGCCGCGTCGTTCGAGGTAGAGGTGGAATATGCTGACGAACAGTAAAGACCGCTAGAACGGAAGAGACAGGGAAGCAAGTGCGACTGCGCTGGTGACGGCGCATAGCCCAGACTCGGCGCGCACTGCAACGCGCGACCTCAGGGATTGATAACCCAATTATCCGGCAAAGCCACTCAACGACTTAGCGGCTAACCACTCAGCACCGGGAGCCCCTCAGCGAATTAGCAACAGGGCTTCGCGTCTCTTCCGTTCGCCATCCTCAGCAGGGGCAGCGGTGTATCCCCCCGTGAATAGATCCGGGTTCTGCCAAAGCTCGCTCGACGAGCGCGGAGGCTCCCGTAGTTAGACGGGGAATGTGGATTTAATCAGTACCGTCCCACACCCGCCGGGCCGGTGCCCTGCCCCTGCCAGTCCCTCCTGTTGGAGGCGGCCACTGCCTCACCAACGCAACCCATCTAGGTAATCAACGCGCATATCCATCCGGATTGTCCCGCCGCCAATTAGGCTGGTAGCCTTCCTCGGCGTCAAAACCATACGACGGCCCGATCTGGTTTTCGGTCTGCCAAGGCCAAGCCTGGCCGCCGATAATGCGGAACTGATCGCCCTTGCCGCAGAGCCAATAGAACATGTGGGCATAGAAGCGCGCCGTGCCGTGCCCGCCGTAATACGCGCTCTGGAAATCAAAGTCTTCCTCGACGATCCAATCGCGCTGGGGAGGTGCCGTGCGCCAGTAATTGTACTTGAGCATCCGGCGCAGCCCCTTGGCGGTGGACTTGCCACGGCGGTGCATGATGCTTTGATGATGAACCCCAATGGTGCCGGCCGGGCCGTCGCAAAACACGCCCCCTTCTTCTTCGTCGCGGTGACCACCAGGTTGGATGTGCGAGCCAGGCACCAACTCGGTCGGCCCCAGCTCCACGGGCGTGTCCTGCGGAAAGTAGAAGACCTCCAAAAAGCGCAGCTCCGGGCCATAGATGTGGTCGGCGTCTTGGTGCCAGCGTTGGGCTTCCTCTGGGCATTCGGCCCGGTGGTGGCTGGCCAAGACCGGCAGGCCGACGTTGGGGCCTAAAAGCGAGCGCATGGCACCGGCCAACTGGGGATTGAGCAGGACGTGCTCGACGAACCAGTCCTCCAAGAAGATGGAGGTCGGCTCGTGGGTAAAGCGGATGCGGTCGAGGTCAGCCTCGGTCAGACCGTCGGGGATATAGCTCGGGTTGGCTGGAATATCGCCGTCGAGCCAAGCACAGGTGCGCTGGTTGATCTCGTCGGATACAACGCCTCTGAGCAAGAGATGGCCTTCGCGGCAGAATTCGAGGACCTCGGAGTCGGTGAGCGTCGGCTCGCAGTCAAAGGTGCGTTGGCATGGGTCGTAGGGCATGGTCTCCTCCTGCGATAGTGTTGTCATGCGCTAGCGCCTACAAGCTATCCAAATTCCATCCACCCTGTCCATAGGTTGCACACACCGTAAGATAGTTATACTCTTGCTCGGCAAAATTAAACGGAGCACATCATGGCGGAATCAGCAAAAAAAATAGTTAGCGGTGGATTGCACATCGACCAGCGGCTCTACGCCCTCGTCGCCGAACAGATTGCGCCCGGGACGGACGTGGATGTCGATCACTTCTGGGCGGCGTTGGGGAAGATCGTCCAGGACTTGGAGCCAAAGAATCAACAGCTACTTCAGCGGCGCGACGCCTTGCAAGCCCAGATCGACGCCTATCACCAACAGCGGCGCGGCGAACCGTTAGATCCCACAGAGTACCGAGCCTTTCTCGAAGGAATAGGCTACTTATTGCCCACGGGCGACGCGCAGCGGATCCGCACGGAAAACACCGACCCGGAAATCGCCTCCCTAGCCGGCCCCCAGCTAGTCGTCCCAGTTGACAATGCGCGCTACGCGCTCAACGCGGCGAATGCGCGCTGGGGAAGTTTGTACGACGCCCTGTACGGCACGGATGTAATCAAAGGCCGCGTCCCGGCAGGCGAGTACGACGCCGAGCGCGGTGCCCAAGTCATCGCGCGCAGCGAGGCGTTTCTCGACTCGGTTGTGGGCCTCCAACAAGGTGCGTACCGGGAGGTAGTGGAATTTTTCCTGCGCGAGGACGCTGGCGGGCAAACCTTGCGCGCCCGCCTCGCAAGCGGCGACGAGGTCGGCCTCAAAGACGCCGGACAGTTCGTCGGCTATGGATGCGAGGGCGGGCAGCTAAGCAGCGTCTTGCTCCGCCACAACGGACTGCACATCGAAATCCAAATCGACCGCACCCATCCCATTGGGCGCACCCACCGCGCCGGCGTCAAAGATGTCCTCTTAGAAGCGGCCATTACCACCATCCAAGATTGCGAGGATTCCGTGGCCGCGGTCGATGCCGAGGACAAGACCCTCGTCTATGGCAACTGGAACGGCCTGATGCAGGGCACGCTGGAGGCGACCTTTGTCAAGGACGGGCAGCCCCTGACGCGCCACCTGCGCGCCGACCGCACATTTACCACCCCCAACGGCCACACCCTGACACTATCCGGGCGCAGCTTATTGCTCGTGCGCCACGTCGGCATCCACATGTACACCGATGCGGTGACTACAGCCGACGGCGCGGAAATCCCCGAGGGCTTTCTCGACGCCATGGTCATCAGCTTAGCGGCCATCCACGATCTCAAGGGCCGCGGCCGCTACCGCAACAGCAAGACCGGCAGCGTCTATGTGGTGAAGCCCAAACAACACGGGCCAGACGAGGTAGCAGCAACTGTCGAGTTGTTCACGCGAGTGGAGGAAGCGCTGGGGCTGAGTAAAAACACCCTAAAAATCGGCATCATGGACGAAGAGCGCCGCACCACGGTCAATCTCAGCGAGTGCATCCGCTGCGCGGCTGAGCGCGTCGTCTTCATCAACACCGGCTTTCTCGACCGCACCGGAGATGAGATCCACACCAGCATGGAGCTGGGCCCCATGTTGCCTAAGATGGAAATCAAAGAGCAATCCTGGCTCAGTGCTTATGAAGACTGGAATGTGGACGTCGGCATCGCCACCGGCTTAGTGGGACGAGCGCAGATCGGCAAGGGGATGTGGACCATGCCCGAGCTAATGCGCGAGATGGTAGAGACCAAGATCGGCCACCCCCAAGCTGGGGCGACGACCGCTTGGGTGCCCTCGCCCACGGCGGCCACCCTGCACGCGCTGCACTACCATCAAGTCGATGTCTTCGAGCGCCTCGACCAGCTAGCTGGACGGGAACGGGCCTCCCTCGGCGCGATTCTCAGTCCTCCGATGCTTGATCGCCAGCTCAACCCCGAGGAAATTCAGCAGGAACTAGACAACAACGCCCAGGGGATTTTGGGCTACGTGGTGCGCTGGGTCGGCCAGGGCATTGGCTGCTCCAAGGTGCCGGACATCAACCACATCGGCCTGATGGAAGACCGCGCCACCTTGCGAATTTCCAGCCAACACATCGCCAACTGGCTGCACCACAACATCGCCAGCGAATACCAGGTGCGGGCGACCTTTGCTCGCATGGCGGCCGTAGTCGACGAACAAAACAGCGGAGACCCAGCGTACTGCCCCATGGCATTCGACCTCGACGCCAGCGTCGAATTCCAAGCGGCGCTGGACCTAGTATTCAACGGTCGCACCGAACCAAACGGATATACGGAAAACGTGTTGCACAAGCGGCGGCGAGAGGTAAAGGCCGCCCGACGAATCGCCTAGAACCACCCTTCAAATTCAAGGAGACCACAAATGGAATCACATGCAAAAGTCGCCCTCGTCACGGGTGCCGGCAGCGGCATTGGCCGCCACAGCGCCTTGGCATTGGCCGAGGCCGGTTATGCGGTTGCCCTAGCCGGACGGCGTCAAGATGCCCTAGAGGAAACGGCCGCGCTGGCGGGAACAGATGCCCGCATGTTGCCGGTGCCCACTGATGTCGGCGATCCCCAAGCCGTTGACGCGCTGTTCGCCCAAGTCGCCGAGCACTTTGGCCGGCTCGACGTGCTGTTCAACAACGCCGGGGGCGGAGCGCCGACCGTGCTGTTGGAAGACCTCGAATACGAACAGTGGCAGAAGGTAGTAGCCGTCAACCTGACGGGTAGCTTCCTCTGCACCCAAGCGGCCTTCCGAATTATGAAGGATCAAGACCCGCGCGGCGGGCGGATCATCAACAACGGCTCGGTCTCGGCCGCAGCCCCGCGTCCCAATTCCGCTCCTTATACCGCCACCAAACACGCCATTACCGGACTCACCAAATCGACCTCGCTCGACGGGCGCAAATACGACATCGCCTGCGGCCAGATCGACATTGGCAACACGGCGACCGATATGACACAGCGGATGAACGACGGCGTGCCGCAGGCCGATGGCTCCAGGCTCGTGGAGCCGCGCTTTGACGTCGAACACGTAGCCCGCGCCGTAGTGCAGATGGCCGAGTTGCCGCTGGACACCAACGTACTGTTTATGACGATCATGGCGACGAAAATGCCGTTTGTCGGGCGAGGTTAGAAGCGACCACCATGACCATCGACAACGCCAAGGCCCATATCGACGAATACGGGTATGCCGTGCTCAAAGAGGCGTTGATCCCGGACCAGGCCAATGCCCTGCGCGATCGCTCGGCCGAGCTGATTGCAAAGGAGCGAGCCGCCGGGGGAGAGCATGTCTATCTCGACGGCTCCGCACAGCGCGTGTGGAACCTAGTCAACAAGGGCCGCATTTACGAGGAGATGATCCAGCTCCCGCAGGTGTTGGCACTCCAAGAGTACCTGCTAGGCGACAACTGCATCTTGAGCAGCTTCACCGTCAATTTTATCGGCCCGGGCGCGCCAGCCGGCCGCCTGCACATCGACTTTCCGCTCGGCAGCTTTCCCCAGCCGCCGCCACCTTTCGCCTTTTGCGCCAATACCATCTATGTGCTCGACGACTTCGCGCCTGAAAACGGAGCCACCCATATCGTGCCGGGCAGCTACAAGCGCGGGTACGCCCCCGATCCGGAAAAAGAATACGACGACGTCATCCAGCTAGACGTCCGCAAAGGCGATATCGTCGTCTTCCACGGCGCGACGTGGCACGGCAGCGGTGCCAATCACACCGAGCAGGATCGGATGATTCTGTTGGGATTCTTTTGCCGCTCGTTTATGAAGCCGCAGCAGGACCAATTCAAGCTAGCGCGCCCCGAGGTCGTCGCGCGGGCGACGCCGACCTTGAAGCGCTTGCTGGGCTTCGAATCGCAGTCGGGAATGCGAACGTAAGACCAATGGACTCACTCGACCACCGCAAGCGCCTCTTCGTCGATATGGACGACGTCGAGCGCCAAGAAAACGTGACGCGAGTCTTCCACCAAGCGGAGAAGTACGGCACGCATCCCGTGCTCAAACAGGAAGCGCCGTGGGAACAACACAGTGGCATGACCGCGGCGGTGATTTTCGACGCCGAGGAACAAATTTTCAAGGCGTGGTACATGGCCGGCCACTATGCGCCAGAGTGCGAACACGTGCAGTGCCTCGCGCTGTCGCCGGACGGAATCCACTGGGAGCGCCCCTCCCTCGGAATCCACGAAGCCCTCGGCTCCAAGGACAACAACATCGTCATCCCCGCAACCCACCACGAAGGGCAGGACCACTGGGAGACCATGCTCAAGGACCCCCTCGACCCAGATCCCGCCCGCCGCTACAAGGCCATCGGCTGGTCGAGCTACGACTGGGACGGGCCGCGCTCGGGCATTTACAGTGCCACTTCGCCGGACGGGATCAACTGGTCGCATTCGCCGGACCCGATTTTCCGCTACCATCCGCGACCCGGCACCGGCGACTTGGGGCCGGTCGGGGACGCGCAGTCGATGATGGTGGATATTGAGCGCCGGCGCTACGTGGCCTTTTTGCGCGGCGTGCCCGAGCGGCTGATGAGCACGAGCGAGGACTTTGTTCACTGGTCGCCGCCGCGCCCCTTCTTGGCACCGCTCAACGAAGAAGAAGCCCTCTACAACAACACCGGCTTCAACTACGGCGCCCACTACTTGGGCATCCTGACCCACTTCGACAAACGCCCGCGCCAACAGACCCAAGTCCTGCGGCTTTTGTGCAGCCGCGACGGGGAGCGCTGGCAGCGGGTGCCGGGGGAGCCACTGGTGGGTTTGGGCGCGGTGGGCGAGTGGGATCGGTTCCAGCTAATGCTCAGCGGTGCGCCGCCCATTGCCGTGGGCGACAAGCTCTATATCTACTACCGAGGCACGGCGCGGCGGCACGCCAAGATCCCCCGCGAATTCGATCCACCGATTGCAGAGGATCAGGACCCGGGGACGATGGGCATTGGCTTGGCCATGCTGCGCCTCGACGGTTTCGCGTCAATCAACGCCAGTTTTGACGGCGGGCAGATAACGACCCGACCCTTCGCATTGGCCGGGGACGAATTGCAGGTCAACGCCAAGGCGGATTACGGGCAGCTAACCGTAGAATTGCTTGACGAGGAAGGGCACCCCATTCCCGGCCATACCGCCCAAGACTGCGTCGCCATCGCCGAGGACGGAGTCGCCGTGCCCGTGCGCTGGCGCGACGGCCGGGATTTGCGCGCATTGCGAGAACAGCCAGTGCGCCTGCGTTTCGCACTGCACAACGCCCGCCTGTACGCTTATTGGTGTTCGTAGCTTTCAGGTCGTAATTTTTACAATTCCACAAGACGCTGACACTTCAACAACAAGGAAAACTATGTCCATCGAGCAACTAAACCACTACCAGCGCAAGCTTGCTTATGAAATGGATTCGTGGGATCTCTACGTGGCGTTGGGTGAAAACGAACCCATCACCGTCGTCGATGGCCGCTCGGCGGAGGCGTATGCCCAAGAGCACATTCCGGGCGCACTCAATCTACCCCACCGGGAAATCTGCTTTAATTCCACTGAATCGCTCGACAAATCAAAGCTCTATGTTTGCTACTGCGACGGCATCGGCTGCAACGCCTCGACGAAGACGGCGCTAAAACTGCTGACGCTGGGCTTTCAAGTGCGCGAATTAATCGGCGGGCTCGACTGGTGGAAGCGCGACGGCTACGCCACGGCCGGCGACGGGGCGCAGCCCGGGACCGAAATCAAATGCGGATGCTGAGCTAGAATAGAATCAGACAAGGCGAATTGGCAAAAAGAAAACCCCAGGTCAGTGTAACCGACCTGGGGTTTATAATTGGTAGCCCGTACGGGATTCGAACCCGTGTTACCGGCGTGAGAGGCCGGCGTCCTAGGCCTCTAGACGAACGGGCCAACTGGTTTGTTTTTAGCCTGACAGCTTCAAAAAATAGAATTCTCCAACTGTATTGTCAAGGTGCTGCGGCAGAGCCGTTTGACAGTCGCGGACCGGCGTGCTACTCTTGCTCTGCACGAGGGAGACGGCCCGATGATCATTGAGTGGAATGCCCACATCTTCAGCCCCGATACCCAGCGCTATCCCTTGCATCCCAAGGCGACCTACCGGCCAGATGTTTCCGTGCATCCCCCAGCCCCATTGGCGGCCTATTTGCAGCGCCTCGACGACGAGGGAATCGACCGGGCCGTCGTCGTCCATCCCGAGCCGTATGGGGACGACCACCGGCTGATACTCGAATGTCTAGAGCGCGAGCCAGAGCGGCTGCGGGGCACATCGCTGTTTTATCCCAAAGATCCAGACGCGCCCCAGAAGCTAGCCGATCTGGTCGCTCGCGAGCCCAAGATCATCGCCACGCGCTTTCACGCGTACCGAGGCAGGGACCTGTATTTCGACAGCTTCGACGACAAAGGGGTGCGCGCCCTGTGGGAAAAGGCGGTGGAACTGGGCTTGGTCGTCGAATTGCACATTGAGCCTAGTTACGGTGCCCAAGTCGCCCAAGTTCTGCGCGACATTCCCCAGACGGTGGCGCTGATCGACCATTTGGCCGAGCCGCATCAGGGCAGCGCAGTCGAATACGCCGACATATTAGATCTGAGCCATGCTGACGCCGAAGTTTATATGAAGCTCTCTGGCTTCGGCCACTTTGCCCAAGACGAGCCGCTGTACGAAAGTGCCAAACCCTTTACGCGTCGCGTGATAGAAGCCTTCGGGCCGGAGCGCATGGTCTGGGGCAGCGGCACGCCAGCGATTGTCGATGCGCATCTATCAGACTATAGGGACGCCGAGCGAGCCTTAGTCAAGGGCGGCAACTTGGCTCGATGGTTCAACAAATAAGGAGTAACACGTGAACGAAATCGAAACCTTTGAATTCGACCGCCAAGGCTACATCGTCATTGAGAACCTGCTGAACGAGACCCAAGTGGCTGCGCTGGTCGAGGCCGTGGATGAGCTGGAAGAACACGCGCTCGCGCACGTCACCAAGCCGCCGCGCAAGCAAAGCGGCTGGGGAGCCAACTACCACGCCAATCCCGAGCGCGGCTATCACACCAACGGCGAGCGGGGCGAGGGCAAAACCCTCATGATCGAAGACTACTGGAACGCCAACCCGGCCTTCGACGTTTTGCTCGACCACCAGCCGACCATGAACTACATCCACGGCATCGTCAAACAGCGCCCGACGATCAACAACTCCGAAATTCGCATCCGCTACCAAGGCAACGCCACCGGCTGCCACGGCGGCACCGCTTCAGCCAGCCAAAAGTACCGCTACAGCTACACCGATCACGGCATCGACTGCATGATGGTGCGGATGGTCTATTTCATCCACGACTGCACCAACGAACAGGGGGCCTTTTGCGTGGTGCCGGGGACGCACAAGACCAACCTGCCCTCGCCCCACAGCAACGACCCGGACGAAGACCCCGACATGATCGGCCTAGAGGTCAAGGCTGGCGACGCGATTCTCTTCACCGAGAACTTGCGCCACGGCGGCTTCACCAACCGCTCTGAGCAGACGCGCAAGACCCTGCACGTGGGCTACGGACCGTACTGGATGATGTCGCAAAACATCGCCACCATGGACGAAAAGCAGCACATCACCCCGGAGACATTTGCCCGCCTCACTCAAGCGCAGCGGGATTTGTTCCGGGCCTATCCACCCCAAACTTCTTAACTGATGTTGAGCACGGCCCTTTGGGTGTGAGATGCTGTCTCGCCTAAAGGCGCGGTGAAGCGCTCCGCTCAGCATGACCAAGAGGCGAAGGGTAGTACCTGTCATGCTGAGCGGAGCGAAGCGGAGTCGAAGCATCTCTAGGGCCAGGGTCTATCCACTCCCCTAATTTTCCAGAAAAAATTCTACTTAAGTTTTTTTATATCAATAAGTTATTGTTTTTTGTTTAGATGGGAAAAACTCTGTAAAACAGGGCGAAAAAAGGGGGCAAAATTCTTGACTTATGCACAAATGTTTACTATTTTTTTGTTCAGGTAATTGACTATACTCTTCTTCCAGCAGCAACGGCAGTAAATCCGCATTTCCATAAACCCCAGGAGGAGAATGGGAAATCCAGTAGTCCACTTTGAAATCGCAGGCCCCGACGGCCTCGCCTTGCAGGAATTCTATCAGGATCTCTTCGGCTGGCAGGTGCAGGGGCAGGGCGAGGAGATGGGCAACTACGGCTTGGTGCAGTGCAATGAGGGCGGCATAGGCGGCGGCATCTTTGGAACCACCGAGGACATGTCCGCCCGCAGCTACGTGACCTTCTACATCCAGGTCGACGACCTTCAGGCAGCCTTGGACAAGCTGTCCAGAATGGGTGGTGCCACGGTGGTATCGCCGATGGAGATTGCCCCTGGCATGGGTTCCATCGCCATGTTCACGGACCCCGCCCACAACACCATCGGACTGTACTCCTTGCCGGCCGAATGGAACGGCGAGATGCCTCCCAAGGGCAGCGCTCCGCCCGTAGTCCATTTCGAGCTCGGCGGGAGCGACGCTGCGGCGCTCGAAGACTTTTACACCCAGATGTTCGGCTGGCAGGTAAATGCCGTGGATATGGGAGGCGGGATGACCTACCGCCTCGTAGAGCAGGAGCCGGATGGCATTGGAGGAGGCATATTCCAGCACATGGCAGGTATGCCGCCCAACGCCCCTTCGGTTGCCGTGATGGTTGACGACCTGCAAGCCTATCTCGACGAGGCAGTGAGTCTTGGAGCAACCGTCCTGATGCAGCCGAGTGAGATTCCCGGTGGCTTCGGTTCGCTGGCGGTCTTCAACGACATCACTGGCAACCGGATTACCCTCTTCAAGGCACCGGAGAATCACACTTAGCCACACAACTGACGATTCGCCTGCAATTTCGCCTAGGGAACGCCGTCCAACGCCCTTTTGGTTGCGGTCATGTGTTAGGACCTACAATCCCGTCTTGACAAGGCCGTGGGTCCCGGCGCAACAGCTTTCCCAACAGCCGGCCGGTTCCATACCAACCACTTAAGTCGGAAATTCCTCGTAGTAGCGATCAAAAGCCGCGGGCGTGCCGCAGACGTAAAGAGCGTCCTCAGACTCAAGCACCAACGAAGCCGGGATCTCCATGATCACGTCGCCAGCGCGCTCAACCGCCACCACCGAGCAACCCGTGCGCTCGCGGATGCGCGCTGATAGCGGATGCCGCCCGGCGAGGGGGCCGGGCCGTAGCTTGACCATCTTGATCCGAGGCTTGTGTGAAACCATCTCTCCGAGGACGTGGTGGACCAACAACTGGCCGGCGACCTGACTGACCGAGAGCGCAAAATCAGCGCCAGCGCGCTGCACCCGGTCTGCGTTTTCAACGTGCGACACGCAGGCCAACAGGGGGATCTCCGGAACGTGATCGCGTACCACCGCCGCGGCAAACAGGGCGGCCCCGTCGCTGTCGAGGGCGAGGATGACGACCCGCGCCTCCGCAATGGCCGCGCGGTCCAGGACGCGCGCGTCGAGCACATCGCCGACCACATCAACTCCGTCGCGGTCGGTTTCATCGACGACCCGCACATCCTCGCCCGCAGCGTGGAGGATCTCGACCAACTTCTGCCCGACATCGGCAAAGCCAATCACCACAATCGGCCCTTGCTGGGTAATAGGCCGAGACATGTCGTTTAACCGGTGAATGCTCTCAGGCGCACCAACCGCCACCAGAATTGTTCCTGGTTCCAGCTTCTCCGCGGCGGCCGGCGGCGAGCCAAGCGCGTCGTCTGCCCACTGCCCGACGATATGAGCACCAGTCCGGGTATAGAGCTCGGTCTCGGCCAAGGTGCGATTGGCGAGCGGGCTTTGGTCGTGCACGCGCAGTTCGGCCACTTCGAGGAACGAGTCGAGCGACTCCACGCCCGCCACCCGCGGCCCGATCTTCGCGCTGGCGCGGACGGCAATGGCCGCGGCGAGAACGTGGTTGGGAGTAAAGGCCGCAGTCGCGCCAGCCAGCAACATGGGGCCGCGGCGCTGGGGATGCTCGATCATCGCCACGATTGGACCGGCAAAACCGGCTTCGCGGGCGCTGAGCGCGAACAGCGCGTTGTCGTCGTCTGAGCCGTTGGCCACGAGCGCCTTGGCCTTGGTCAAAGGCCGCAGGTCCAAAGTCTCCGCCGCTAGGTGCGCATGTACGACCTGTACATCAGCGCTTGTCTGGAGTTGCCGCGCTGTCGCCTCGTCCTCTTCTATCACCACCATTGGCAGGTGCCGGCTGGAAAGCTCGTCTATTAGGGTCTCTACCTCTGGCCCGTACCCATAGATGACCACGGCGTCCTCCACTGCGGGCAAGGTGCCTTCGGCCGGGTTTTCGTCGAAGAGGGGGGTATTGAACTTGTCGATCTGAAACACCCCGAGGTGGGTGTCCCCTCCATGCGCCACCCGGCCTTCTAGGAGGATTGAGCAACCCTTGAGCGCCAGCGGCGTGAAGAGATTTAACAGGAACGCGGTGAAGATCAAAATGGTAAAGGTCTCCTGACCGATCACTCCTTGAGCCAGGGCCAGCGCGGCCAAGATAAACGCCATCTCGGCACGGCCGCACATGCCCACGCCCACCGTCAGTGCCTCTCTCCAAGGCATGCCAATGCGCAGCGCCATGCCACCGGCACTAAGCACCTGCCCAGCGATGACCGTCACTGCTAAAAGCGCGATAAACGCCACGCTCGACGCGCTAATGTCAAACGAAATGGAAAAGCCCAGCGAGATGAAGAAGATCGGCCCTAAAAATGAATAGGCAATGCCGTACGCGCGGTCGTTTACCACCTTGACTAAATTGGGGTGGGCGACGCGCTCCTCAAAGAAAAGACCCGCCAAGTAGGCACCCAAGATCATGTGCAGCCCAATGGCCTCGGCAAAAAGGCCGGCGGCAATGGCGGCCAGCAGCACAAAGGTGAAGCCCTTGCCGCCTTCGGCGCGGAAGGGCAGGGTGAGACGAGGATAGACAAAGGTACCCAAAAGCAGCGCGACCGCGAAAAAGCCCACCACCTTGCCCAAGTTTACTACCAAGTCCAAGGGGGCAAAGGTGCCGCCAGAGAGTGCGCCCATCACCAAGCTAAAAAAGATCAAGGTCAAAAGGTCGTTGATGATGCAACTAGCAACGACGACCCGCGCAACGCGAGTATCGGTCAACCCCAAGTCCTTGAAGCTTTTTAGGGTGATTACAACTGCGGTAGCCGTTCCAATGATCAGCCCCACGAAGACGGAGGCGGCCAGATCCAGCCCAAAGAATTGGGCGACGGCAAAGCTGACGGCAAAGGGCACAGCAGCTCCTGCAATTGCCACCCCCAGCGAGCGCTTGAGCGCGGCGAAAAACTCGTTGGGCTGGGTCTCCACCCCGGCGTGGAACATCAGAAAGAAGATGCCGATCTCGGCCAACAACTGAATGGCTTCGTCCGGCTCAATCCAGCCGAACACCGCCGGCCCCACCAAGACCCCGACGATCAGTTCGCCCATCACCGTCGGCAGGCCCAGCGGCCGCAAGGTCACGGCCACCAGCCAAATCCCGGCGAGCAAGATGAGTAAATCGAGCGCTACATTGTGCATAGGCAAAGCCTAGCGTTGTTTGCTTCAGTAGGGGCAACCCTTGTGGTTGCCCTTGCTTAGGCGCCCACAAGGGACGCCCCTACACTACCCGTTTGGTGTCGTTTATAATACAAAAAATAAAAAGGGATTCTGCGTGCAGTGGCAAAATTGCACTTGAGAGACTCGGGGTGGTGATTGTGCACATTCGTGCGTTAATTGAAGTAGCGGTGACTCAAACGTGAATCAAAACGCCCCCAACATCCATCCCCGCGAAGTACGCCAAGCCCTCATGTGGTTCGCCGGCATCCTGTGGCGCGGCGCACCCACGGCCATGCTCCTAAACGTCAGCGGGCGGTTCCTAGCGGCCCTGCTGCCGGCCGGGCGCATCCTGTTGATCAAGGAACTCGTCGATGCCGTCCACGCCGCCTTCGGCCACGGCGAGGATCAGTTCATCGCCGTGGTTCCGCTGCTGGCCGGCTTGGCGGGCTTGCAAATGTTGGAAGCCGTGCTGAATGCGGTGCAGGAACACGCGGGTGCGGCCATACGGGAACAGACTAGCTGGAAGCTACAAGAGCGAGTCCTCAACCGAGCGGCCGGCGTGGGTTTGGACGCATTTGAGCGCCGAGAATTTTTCGACCGCATGCAGCGGGCGCGGCAGGCCGCGTACTTCCGCGCCTACGGCATCTTCCGCGACGCCACCGCCGTACTCGAAGGTTTTGTCGTCTTGTGCTCCCTAATCGCGCTGTTTGCTACCGGGCACTGGTCGATCCCGCTAGTGCTTTTTTTGGGCACGGCCCCGATTTTCTACATCCAAATTCGGCGGGGCCGCGAAATCTACGCGCTCTTTTACCAGCAAACGCCTGAACAGCGACGCGCTGAGTACTTGGTCGAGCTGATGACCGACCGCGACGCAGCCAAGGAAGTCCGGCTCTACGGGCTGGGCGATCTCCTCGTCCGCACTTGGGAGGCGGTGGCGCAAACGCTCCGCCAGCAGCGCCTGCGGCTGACCCTGCGCCAGCAGCGCTACATGTTCGGCGGGCGGCTGAGCGGCATCACTTCGGCGCTCTTATCGCTGGTCATCTTGCTCTACCAAGCCACCTATGGCACCCTGACTTTGGGGGGCTTTTTCGCCCTTGCCGAGGCCATCACGCGCTTCCAAAACACGCTCTTCCAACTGCTGCGCCAGATGGGCGATGTCTTTGAGCAAACGCTCCACATCCGCGATTTGCGCGACTTCGTCGAATCGCCCCCCGAGCCGGAAGGCCAGACAGTCCTGCCCACCGCGCCATTGGAAATCGCGATTGAAGACGCGGAGTTTGCCTATGGCGACGGGCCGCCCGTACTCAGCGGGGTCAATCTGCGGCTTAGGCCGGGAGAAAAACTCGCGCTAGTGGGCGAAAACGGGGCCGGCAAGACGACCCTAATCAAGCTGCTTTTAGGGCTGTACCAGCCGAGCGCGGGGAGCGTCCTCTACAATGGAGTAGATGGCGGCGAAATCGACCCGCACATCTTGCGCCAGCGCTGCGCCGCAGTCTTCCAAGACTTCGTGCAATACCAGCGCACCGCGCGCGAAAACATCGGCTATGGCCAAGCCGAAGCCCTCGCCAATCAGGCTCGGGTGGAACGGGCCGCAACCGCGGGCGGCAGTGCGCTGCTAATCGAGTCCCTAGCCGAGCGCTACGACACCACGCTGGGCCGCTACTTCGAGGGCGGGCAGGATCTATCGCGCGGCCAGTGGCAAAAGCTAGCCCTGTCGCGCGCGTACTTCCGCGACGCCCAAGTCCTCGTGTTTGACGAGCCGACCGCGGCCCTCGACCCGCGCGCCGAGTTGGAGGTCTTTCGCCAATTTTTGGCCCTGAGCGAGGGCAAGTCCGCGGTCTTCGTCTCGCACCGCATGGCCTCGGCGAGGGTGGCCGACCGGATCTTGGTCCTGAGCCAAGGCCGGGTGTTGGAGGAGGGGACGCACGCCGAACTGATGCAGCGCCGTGGAGAATATGCGCGCATGTTTTCCCTGCAGGCGCAGTGGTACCAACAGGAGGCGTCGTGAAGCGACTGAGCGCGATACGCCTCTTGCCCACGCTCCTCAAGGAGGTGCTCCGCGTCCATCCTTGGGGAACGGGTGGGCTGGCCATCATCGTGCTAATTGGCTCGCTGCTGCCGGCTGTGGAGCTGTGGCTCACCGGGCGAATCGTCGATCAACTCGCCGCCGCGCTGGGCGGTGGCCGAGCGGCTTTTTTACAGACCCTGCCTTGGGTCGGCGGCTTTTTCGCTACGCTTTTCACCCATATGCTGCTCGATATGGTGCGGGCGGTCTTGCAGACAGATGTCCAAGACCGAGTCAGCGTGCGCTTACAGCGGCAAGTCGTGGACAAGGTGCAGAAAGTCGAGTTGGTCCACTTCGAGCATCCCGCGTTCTACGACGCGCTCAAGCGGGCCAACGAAGACCTGAGCGGCCGGCTCCTCAGCCTGCTCAACGTGGCGCTGGACACGGTCGGCACCTTGGGGGGGATGGCCGCGGTCGTAGGCGTGCTGCTGACCGGGCATTGGGCCTTGGGGCCGCTGACCTTGATCGGCTCCGTCCCTGGGGTGTTGGTGATGATGTGGATCAGCAAAAAGACGCACTACGTCTATCGCGAACGCACGCCGCAATACCGCGAGACATCCTATTTCCGCGAATTGCTAACCGAGCGCGAACAAGCCATGGAGGTACGGCTCTTCACTCTGCGCGACCACTTGCTCGATACGTGGCGCGAGAAAGCCGTCGCGCTGGCCATAGAACGTCGCGGGCTGGAGGCCAAACGGGCTTGGCTCGGCGGGCTGACCTCCAGCATCGGAGGCTGGGGGTACATCGGCTGCCTGACGATCCTCGTCTGGTTGGTCGCCGGAGCGCAGCTCACCATCGGCCAGTACGGCATGTTGGCGCGGGCCGTGCAGCAGTTTTCTTGGCAACTCGGCGGGATTATGCGCTCCTTGAACACCCTGCACGAGGAGTCGCTGTATCTAGGGGATCTCTACGAATTCCTCGACCTGACAGCACCCCAAGCGTCCCCAGGGGCTGCGGACGCAGGCCAAGACCTAAAAAACCTGCCGCTGCGCTTTGAGCAGGTATCCTTCCACTATCCAGACGGCGACCTCGTGCTCGCAGGCATCGACCTAGAAATCCGACCGGGGGAGCGCATCGCGCTAGTCGGCGAAAACGGGGCCGGCAAGACGACCTTGGTCAAGCTGATGATGGGGCTGTACCAGCCGACAGGAGGACGGGTTTTGCTCGGAGACAAACCGCTTTTGGCCTATCCTCAAGATCGGGTCCGGCAGCTCTTTGCCGCGGTCTTCCAAGACTTTGTGCGCTTCCAATTTCCCGTGCGAGACAACATCGCCTTTGGGGCGATGGGTCAAGAAGCCTCTGTCGAGCGGGCGGCCGAGCTAGCTGGTGCAGCGCCATTTATCGCCGAGTTGCCCGGTCAGTACGAGGCCCTGCTGGGCAAGGAACTAGGAGGTGCTGACTTATCTACGGGTGAGTGGCAGAAGCTCGCCACGGCTCGGGCGCTGGTGCGAGCGGCCGAGTTCGTGGTGCTGGACGAGCCGACGGCCGCGCTGGACCCCAAGGCCGAGGCCGAGGTCTATCGGCGCTTCGGGGAGATGACTAAGGGCAAGGCTTCGGTAATGATCTCGCACCGGCTGGGCGCGGCTCGCGCCGCCGACCGAATCCTCGTGCTCAAAGGCGGACAGATCGTCGAGCAAGGGACGCACGAAGCCTTGATGCGGCAGGGAGGAGAGTATAGCCGCTTGTTCAGCCTACAAGCTCAGTGGTACGAATAAGGGCTAGCGCCGTCGGCCTCTGCGTGGCTTGCCGCGCGGGCGTGAGGAGGGGCGGTCGACCATTTCCTGGACGACCAGGTCAAGGCCCTTGAGATGTTGCCCGTTGAGCATGTCGATGGCCTCGCGGGCTGCGGCCTTGCTGGGCATGTCGATTTGGCCCCAGCGGCGGCGCGGATCAATGGTAACAGCGGCGACGGCCCCAAACAGCTCAAACAGCGTGCGGAGGTCGTCCTCGGTGGTATCAGAAGATAGATTATCGATTCGAATTTTCATTCAAACTCCAAAAATAAAAGGGAGTGATGCAGTGCACATCACCCCCTTTTGCACTATATCAGGACGAGCCTAAAGTGCTACGACGCTCTCAGCCGCCGGGCCTTTCTTGCCCTGAACGACCTCAAACTCCACTTGCTGCCCGTCGGACAAGGTGCGGAAACCCTCGGCCCGGATCGCGCTGTGGTGGACGAAGACATCTTCGCCGTTCTCGCGCTCGATAAATCCGAAGCCCTTCGCGTCGTTGAACCACTTTACGGTTCCCTTCTCGCGATCTGCCATGGGTAAAATCCTTTGCAATGTGCGGTTAGAGCAGAACGTGCGAATAACTTTGAGTAGGAATCTACTGCTTCAGGCTTTTCGGTAGGAAAACTACATCAGGCCCGGGGGTAGGAATCTACGCGGATCCGAACGACTGCCAACGTGGTGCATTAACGCCCCTACAACTATTGCAGAGACAAGTGACGGGCTTAATATAGTCAATCTCAGCCGCAGCACAAGCAACTAATTTGCCTACCGCCGGACCGTCCAACCTGCTCAAACCCATCTCGTCCCCTCCACTCCTTGGTTTGGAATTGGCCCTACGGCCTCTATATTAAAGGAATTCATAACCGGATAGACGGCCCAATCCGTTTGTCCGTCCATCCACTCGCACAAACGGAAACAGACGACTAATGAGCGCAACCGGACCGGGGTTTGCCGCCGAAGATCTGAGCCTCTTCGAGCGGATACAGCGCGTGTTTTACGCGCCGCGCACGGCTTTTGCCGCGGTGCGTGGCCAAGAGAGCGCGCACGACTGGCTACTGCCAATCCTCTTGGTTTGCGCGGTGGGGGTTGGCTCCTATAACCTGACCCTCGACGTAGGAGCACCGGCCGTCCAGGAGCAGCTAGAGGGCTTGGACGAGGCCGAGCGACAGCAAGCAGAGGCTCTTCAGGCACATGGCTGGATGATGGTCCCGGTGGGACTTTTTTTCTCCTTAGTCGTGGTCGGGGGCGTGCTTTTGATGCTGGCGCGCTCCGCTTTCCAAGCCGAGGTCAGCTACCGGCAAATGCTGGTAGTCAAAGCGTATGCACTGTTGGTGGTGGGCGTCGAGTGGGTGACGCGAGCGGTGCTGGTGCTGGCAACGGGCGACATCGGGGCTCATCTGGGGCTGGGCCTCTTTTTGTCCGAGGAGGCCGCAGCCACGTTTGGCGGCCGGATCCTTATGGCCCTCAATCCCTTTGACCTGTGGCAGATTGGGATCATGGGCGTCGGCTTGAGCGTGCTAGCCGACGCGCCCGCGCGCAAGGCGACCCTCTCACTTGGGCTTTTGTGGCTGCTCTGGATATTCGGCGGAGTCTTCATCGAGACCATCGGTCAAAGCGTGCCTCCGCCACCTCCCCAGTAGGTACAACCCTACCTTCAGCGCGATTTTTAATCCCAAGTATTTTATTTACAAATATTTGAGTATGAACAGCAATGAAGTCAACCCGGTCGTCGCGGCAGCGATCGCGGTTTTTGCAACCTGCATCTATCCCCCTGCGGTCCGCGGAGATGGAGGAACCTTGCTCGAATCCTTGTTGCGCCCCAATCCCATCTGCGCGCCCGTACTCTCGGCCGACAAGCACGAGGTGCAAATTCTCTACACGCAAATCGACCGCGACGCCGACAACCGACCGCACTTTACCCGGCACGAATACCGCGTCAATCCGCAGGATTATTTTTATCCGGCCAGTGCAATCAAGCTAGCGGGTGCCCTGCTGGCGTTGGAAAAGCTCAATCAACTGGGCATTGCGGGCGTGGACCGCCATACGCCCGTCCGCATCGACAGCGCGTTCAGCGGCCAGACCGCGGTGCGCGAAGATCCGACGGCACCGGATGGACTGCCCACAATCGCCCACTACATCCGCAAGCTCTTCGCCGTCAGCGACAACGACGCGTACAACCGGCTCTACGAGTTTGTGGGGCAGCAGCGGTTGAACGAAGGGCTGTGGGAGAAGGGGTACCGGGATGTGCGCCTGACGCACCGGCTCGCCATCGCGCGCTCGCCCGAGGAAAACCGGCATACAAATCCGCTGGCTTTCTATCGAGGCGACCAAGTGCTCTACCGGCAGCCGATGCTGGTCAATCCGCATACGTGGCGCGCACCCGCGCCGATTCCCAAGGGCGAGGGACACATCCAAAACGGGGAGTTGGTAGCCGCGCCCAAGGATTTCGCCGGGTCGAACTACATGTCGGTAGAAGTGCTGCAAGACCTACTCATGGCGGTGTTCTTCCCCGAGGAGTTGCCCGCAGAGCGACGCTTCGACCTGCGGCCCGACGCCTACCGCTTCCTCTACCGCGCCATGTCCATGTTGCCCCGCGAGTGTCCCCATCCCCAATACGACCCGAAAAAGTACTACGACAGCTATGTAAAATTCTTCCTGTTCGGCGACAACAAGAAACCCATGCCTGACTCGGTGCGGATCTTCAACAAGGTGGGATTGGCCTATGGATATGTGACGGACAACGCCTACGTTGTCGATTTCGAGCGCGGGGTCGAGTTTTTGCTAACAGCCGTGGTGCTGGTAAACGAGAACGGCATTTTTAACGACGGGACCTACGAGTACGACGAGGTGGGGCTGCCGTTTTTGTCCGAACTAGGCCGGGCCATCTACGCATACGAGCTGGAACGGAAACGAGAGTATCGGCCGGATTTGAGCAAGTGGAGGGTCAACTACGGGCCGTGAGGGACGGCAGACGGCTATCGAGACCGTCGGCAAAATATGCCACTCTAATAATGAATGTCGGTTAAGCTAGGCGAGGGCACTGCATCTTCTAGCAAAGTTCGTCTCCCCATGAGGGGTAATGAGCTGCTACGCCCGCAGCTACGGCCACCACGCCGGGCCTGGTTTCAAATCCCCATGAGGGGTAATGAGCCGTAGCCATGCTCGTCCGTACCGAGTCCAGCCATGGTTTTAAATCCCCATGAGGGGTAGTTCTGGACGAAGCAAGTTTAGCTGAGAAATTTGTTGACAAAATGCACACATTGTGTGATAATCAGCGAACATGAGTAGCTTCGATTGGAACGCGGAGAAAAACCAACAACTCGCCGAGCAACGAGGGATCTCATTCGAGCGCGTCGTCTCTGCGATTGAGCAAGGCGGTCTAGTGGATGTGCTGGTGCATCCGAACCAAGAGCGCTATCCGGGGCAGCTAATCTACGCCGTAGATATAGAGGCGTACATTTACCTCGTCCCTTTCGTGACAGAGGCGGACGGCACGCGATTCCTGAAGACGATTATCCCCAGTCGCAAGGCGACGCGAGATTATCAGAGGAGAAGACCGTGAAGGACAAAATGAGCGCAGAAGAGCGGGAAATTCTCGATGAGTTCGAGCAGGGCGAGCTCCGCTCCGCTCCTGGAGCTGAACGCGAACTCCAAGTGGCGCGTCAGGCGGCCCGCAATACGTTCAACAAGACCCGGCGAGTGAATCTGCGCATGACAGAACGCGACTTCAATCTCGCTCACTCGCGGGCGCGAGAAGAGGGGATCCCCTATCAGACGCTACTGTCCAGTGTCATCCACAAGTACCTGTCCGGCCGACTAACCGAGAAGAGCTAGCTCGGCGATGGACTGCTATCGGTGGATTCGGGTCGTGACCCCTAGTCTATCCCATTAGCCCCTGTCTCCCGGCGGCGTCCCATTGCCGAGCATCGCGCTGATAAAGAGAAACTTCAGCGGCTTGTCGCCAACATTGCGATGCTTGTGAAAGACATTGCGCGGCAGGAGCACGCAGTCGCCCGGCCCCAGTTGATAGGTCTCATCCCCCACTTCAACTTCGATATCGCCTTCTAAGATGTAAAAAGCCTGCTCCTGATCGGCGTGAGCGTGGCCGTCACCTGAGACTCCGCCAGGCTCGTACTCGTTGGTGTGGATTACTAGCCGCTCGGTATTTATAGCGGCCGGTCGCTCCTTCCGACGCGCTCCGGGGCCAAGTATAACCCGCGAGATACCGCCGGGATGGCCGTGATTTTCAGCCGGTTGGCCAAAGCAATCTCGCACTCTATAGGTATCGCCCATCCTCCGTCCTCCATTTGACCGTTAGGAAAGTCCCGCCGGCAATAGCATCAACTCTGGCACATAGGCCCGCGCCGGCAGCGCCGCGACAAAGAGACAGGCATCGGCCACATCCTGCGGCATCAACGCCTGGGCCATCACCTCCGGTGGAGTGGGCACCGGCCGCTTGAGCACCAGCGGCGTGTCGGTCAGTCCCGGAAAGATCACGCAGGTGCGGACGCCGTTTTCCTTCTCCTCTTGGAAAGTGCCGTGGGCCAATCCGACCATCCCGTGCTTGCTCGCCTGATAAGAGACCCCAGAGACATCCGGCTGCTGCACACAACCGCTCGACACGTAAATAATCAATCCGCTGCCCTGCTCGCGCATCACCGGCAATGCGGCCTGGGTGCAGTGGAACGCCCCCGTCAGATTGGTGCTGAGCATCATTTCCCAAGTCTCCTCGGTGAGTACCTTCAATGCGCGATCCGGGATATTGGTCCCTGTCACATAGGCCAAGATATCTACCCGGCCATACGCTGCTACCGCCCGCTGGACCAACACCTCTGCGGCCGCCTTGTCCCGCGCGTCGGTGGCGCACGCCAAGGCGTTTTCACCTAGCTCCTCAGCCAGCGCCTCCAGTTTGTCGCCGCTGCGGGCAGCCAGCACCACTTTTGCCCCGGCTTCGACATAAGTTTTCGCCGTCGCCTCACCCATCCCGCTACTGGCACCAACGACGATCGCCACTTTTCCTGTTAGATCTGCCATAGTTTTCAGTCGATCCTGTCCTTTAATTTGACCGGCCACACTGCCGGCGAATCGCTAACGAGTCGTCTGCGCCGAGCGAGTCCGCCTCCCAAACAGGCGTTGCCGGCTTGCTCGTTCGCCTCGCATCCCCGTGCGCTTTTGCGAATTCGCATTGGCATCTCGTCGTCCATTCGCGGCTGGACCGAGCGTCGATGTACCAGGAGTCCCGTCGCGGCGATTTCCATTGCTACTGCGCCGCCGTCTCGCCGTACTCGAGGATTTTCCCTTGCCCCCTCGCGGCCTCTTCGCCGCACCCGGCCCCTTATCCCCATTGCTATCTTGGTATTCCGCCCTTGCGCCGTGCGAGACGATGGTCAAGGGCACGCCCGTCAGCCGCTCAATGCTCCGCAAGATCGCTACTTCCTCCGCCGCGCAAAACGACAGGGCGATGCCTTCCGCCCCAGCCCGGGCCGTGCGGCCGATCCGGTGCACATAGCTCTCCTTGTCATTGGGCAGGTCGTAGTTGATAACGTGGGAAATTCCCTCCACGTCGATACCTCGGGCGACGATATCGGTGGCGACCAGGACCTTGATCCGCCCGCGATCAAACGCTGCCAACGCTCGCTGGCGGGCACTCTGATTTTTGTCGGCATGGATCGCGTCGGCGGCAATGCCTTGATTGGACAATTGCTTCATCACCCTGTTGGCCCGACGCTTGGTCCGCGTAAAGACCAAGGCGCGGCGCACGTCTTCGCCCTTGAGCACCTGCTTCAGCAGATCGCGTTTGCCATCTTGTTC
>JAPPEF010000057.1 GCA_028875335.1 Gemmatimonadota bacterium | reverse complement strand
AGATGGAGCCGCCGCGGCCGGGGGGCGTGCTTTCGGTGCGCTGGTTTTCGAGGGCGCAGAGGTAGTATTTGATGGCTGGGATGCCGGCTTCGGCTGCCTGCCGCACCATGTTGATGACTAGATCAATCTCTTTGTCGCCCTCTTCGTAGTTGCCCATCATAAAGTTGGGGACGGACTCGCCGTTGACGTTGAACTGGGAGATGGGCAGGGCGACCATCTCCATGTTGATGCCGAAGCGAGCGCACTTTTCCTTTTTGGCGACCAACTCTTCGACGTCCCAACCGTATTCGCGGTGGAACGTGATGAAGTTTTCGTTTTTGTTGAAGACCCCGTGGCGGGCTAGATATTCGAGGTCCTCGTCCGATGTATTGAACTGTTGGGTGCCGACGTGCATGGGAGGCTCCTTGGTGGGGTGGATAGGTTGGGTTGGAAACAGTACGCAAGCCGCGCTAGTTTGACAATTTCCTTATGGGGTGTGGGTGTCTATCCCGCGTTGAGAATCTGACTGCGGCGGAAGCAGTCGAGGACGTGGTCGTTGACCATGCCGGTGGCCTGCATGTGGGCGTAGATGACGATCGAGCCGATGAATTTGAAGCCGCGGCTTTTGAGGTCTTTGCTCAAGGCGTCGGATTCGCGGCTGGTGGCTGGTAAGTCGGCGAGGGTGCGGAATTCGTTGACGATAGGCTCGCCATCGACAAAGCGCCAGATATAGGTGCTGAAGCTGCCGAATTCGTCCTGCACGGCGAGGAAGTGCCGGGCGTTTTCCACGGCTGCGCTGATCTTGCGGCGATTGCGAATTAGCCCAGGATCTTGGAGCATTTGTTCGATTTTGGTTGCGTTGAAGCGGGCGACTTTGGCAGGGTCGAATTCGGCGAAGGCTTGGCGGTAGTTGGCGCGTTTGCGGAGGACGGTGTACCAACTGAGGCCGGCTTGGGCGGATTCGAGGGTGAGAAACTCGAAGTGCTTGCGGTCGTCGTGGACTGGGACTCCCCACTCGCGGTCGTGGTAGGCGACGTAATCGGGTTTATCGAGGTCGAGCCACGGGCAGCGTTGGAGGGGCATATCAGCGTGCATCAGCAGGAAAATCAAACGCGGCCTTGCACTCCGGCCCTAACTTCAATCGCGCGTCGAATTTGCTGCCTTTTTTGCTTTTGAAACCCTTAATTACGCCGGTTTTGCCTTTGGCGATCAAGGTGTGGATTTGCTTTTCGGTCAGCTTCTTGCCCGCTATTTCCTTCCACACCACGAAGTCGCACCCCTCGCGATAGCGATTGCAGCCAAAGCCGCGCTGGCCTTCAATGATTTGGCCCTGTCGGCACTTGGGACAGGTGAGGGCGGAGGTGGATTGGGAGACTTCCGCTGGCGGCTTCTCTTGGGGTGAGGGGTGTCCTTCCGACCTAGCGGAGCCATTCCGTGGCCTCTCATCAAACTCGAAGACGACCTTGTATTCATCGTCGAATTTGAGCCGCGCTGCGAACTTCTTGCCGGCCTTGGAGATAAAGCCCTGCATCTTTTCGGTGCGGCCATTGGCCATCAACAACTGCGCCTGTTTTTCGGTCAGCTTCTTGCGCGCCACCGTCTTCCAGATAGTAAAGCTGCATCCCTCTCGGTAGCGACTGCATCCGTACGCTTTGGCGTTTTCTACTACTTGGCCCTCTTTGCATTTGGGACAAGATCCTAACACCTTGCCGCGACTCTTACTGCCGCCCCTCTTCTTGCCTTGTGCCTGCGCCGCTTGCTCGGGGGAGAGCGCTGGCCCTTGCTGGACCTTGGGTACCAGCGACTTCACCAAGTCGGCGATTCCTTCGTAGAACCCCGCCACCGGCCGCTGCCCTTCCTCGATTTCCTTGAGTTGCTGCTCCCACTCGCCCGTCAGCTCTGGGCTGCGCAGCGATTCGGCTACCAAGCCTACGAGTGCTTTGCCCTTCTCCGTCGAGGTGATTGACTTGCGGTCGCGGACTACATAGCCGGTGCGAATCAGCTTTTCAATGGTCTCGGCTCGCGTGGCTGGTGTGCCCAGCCCCGATTCCTTCATAGCCGCGGCTAATTCGTCGTCCTCGATTTCGCGGCCGGCGTTCTTCATCGCCGCTAGAAGCGTGGCGTCTGTGTAGGGTCGCGGCGGCTGGGTTTCCTTTTCGACCACATACATGCTCGTTACGTGAACTTGCTGACCTTGTTGCAGCGGCGGGAGCGCCCGCTGGTCGTCTTCTTCCTTCTCTTTACTCTTTGCAGTGTTTGGAGGCCGTATGGCGACGACCGTCCAGCCGGCCTCTAAGACGACAGACCCTTTGGCGACAAAGTCGGCACCGCCGATGTCGAGCAAGACGGTCGTCTCTTCGACCTGTTGGTCGGGCAGGAAGATGCCGACAAAGCGCGCTACTGCCAAGTCGTACACCTTCTGTAGGTCCGGTGCGAGATTGGGGGCGGGCTGTTGTCCGGTGGGGATGATGGCGTGGTGATCGGTTAGTTTGGTGCGATCGACATACGCTCTGCTGAGCCGGTGTCCGCCGCGCAGACGCTCCAGCGCAACTGATGCTTGCGGGTGCGCTAACTTTTCCAATATGCCGGGTAACTTGGGCACCATGTCTTCGGAGATGTGGCGGCTCTCGGTGCGCGGGTACGTGATGAGTTTGTGGGTTTCGTATAGGGCTTGGGCGCGTTCAAGGGTTTGCGCCGCAGTGAAGCCAAAGCAGCGGTTGGCGTCTCGCTGGAGATTGTTGAGGTCGTAGAGAGGGGGAGGCCGGTTTCTTTTGACTTTCTTCTCAATTTTGCGGACGGTGCCGATCTTGTTGGGGCTGAGCTGGCGATGCAGGCGCTCGGCCTCCTCCTTCTTGTCGATGCGCGTCTGGCCGTCCTTGCAGTACTTAGCGGCAAAGCCCTCTTTTAGCTGCGCCACTAGCTCGTAAAAGTACGCCTTTACAAAGCTGGCAATCGCCGCATCGCGCTTGACCACCATGGACAGGGTTGGTGTCTGCACGCGGCCGATGGTGCAGAGCGCTTTGTTGTGGACGGTATAGGCGCGGGTCAGGTTCATGCCCATCAGCCAGTCGGCTTGGCCGCGCGCCCGCGCAGCCGCAGCAAGGTGATCGAAGGCCGCTCCCTCCTGCAGGGCGTGGAAACCACCGCGAATTGCCTCGTCGGTCAGGCTCGAAACCCACAGCCTGCTAAACGGCTTTTTGCAGCGGGCGTGCTCGTAGATCAGGCGAAAGATGTGTTCGCCCTCACGCCCGGCGTCCGTGGCGCAGATGACGCGCTCCGTCTGGGGGCTGTTGAGCAATTTTTTGACGATTTGGTATTGGTCGGAGGTCGAGCGCGTCGTCTTGAGCTTCCACTGCTCGGGGATCATCGGTAGCTGGGCAAAGGACCAGCGGCTGTTCCAAGGCGGGCCGTAATCGTCTGGCTCGGCGAATTGCACGAGGTGCCCTAGTGCCCAAGTGACGATGTAGCCGTTGCCTTCGGCGTAGCCTTGGCCGCGTTTATTGGCCCCTAGGACTCGGGCAATGTCGCGCGCCACGCTGGGCTTTTCGGTGAGGACGACGGTGGCCATGGATTTATGCTACTAATCGACTAGCTCCGACGCAATGATTGACAGGACGTTTATAGACGCGTACACTATCATGTACACAAGGAGTTTTCTATGCGCTTTGTTTCAGTCCGCGAATTGCGCGGGAAATCGGCTGCTATCTGGAAGGAGCTCGCGCAGGAGCAAGAGATGGTAATCACTTCCAATGGCAAGCCAATCGCCTTGCTTGCGGCGACATCGGAAGAATTGCTGGAAGAATCGCTCGACACCCTGCGCAGTGCCCGCGCCCTAGCTGCTGTCAACGCCGTGCAGCAAACGTCCATAAAGGCGGGTACGGACCAACTGTCTGCCGCTGCTATCGAGGCCGCAGTCAAGGCCGTGCGCAAAGGGCTGTTGCTCTTGATGGGGTCAGAGCCAGAGGAGTTTGAGCGCGAAGCCCGGTTCCTACTCGCCTTGAAGCTCTTTGAACTTCGCCGCATATCTGCTGGCAAGGCGGCTGAAATGAGCGGGATGGAAAAGCCTGAATTTCTGCTGAAAGCGAGCCAATTGAACGTTGCAGTAGTCGATCTGGACCAAGATCAACTAGAAGCCGAATTCAAGAATGCGTGAACGGCTCTTGGTCGCGGACAGTGGCCCGTTGATCGCCCTCGCCGATATATCTCATCTCCACCTATTACCTCAACTCTACAGTCGAATAGCTGCACCCTTTGCCGTTATAGCAGAAATTAGGGCCGGTGAGCATTTATCTCCCGGCCATTGCTTTTTAGACGATATACCGTGGTTGGAATATATAGAGTCTCCACAACTGCCCGAGTCGCTTTCCATCGTCCTAGGCCGTGGCGAAGCGGAAGCGATCACTCTCGCCCGACTACATGCCGATTCTTTGCTCCTGCTCGATGACCATCAGGCGCGACGTGCAGCCGAGGCATTAGGACTATCCATCACTGGCACAGCAGGAATCCTAGTACGCGCCAAGAAAGAAGGAATGGTCGAGACTGTGGGACCGCTCTTGCATAAGATGCGGGAGCAGAGGTATTTCCTGAGCGATGCGGTTATTCAATACGCCTGTCGGCAGGCGAGAGAAGTTGCTCCAGTTTCTTGAACAAGTCCCCGAAAATCGCATCGCGCCGCACCGTCCGTGCCACGCGCATAAAGTGCCGCGACGGGTCGTGGCTCCAAGTCTTTTGATCGGTTAATACCGGACTATGTACCACGTCGGTCGGCACCCACGATGCGTCGAGCAGCCAAGCGACCGCTGACATGTCCCAAATTACCTTGGAAGCGGCGAAGTGATTTTGGGCATAGGCGGTGAATATTTCGACCAGATAGTCGCCAATCGCCCCCCGTCCCTTGACGAAGTGCTCCAGCTCTGTCAACGTCGTCTGCAGGTGTGAGGCCACGGGGTGGCATGGGATCTGGACGAAGGGCACGCCGCAGTCGAAGACTACCTGCGCCGCTACGAGATCGCCTTGGAGGTTGAATTCGTCAGCGGTCGGCCAGTAGAGCGCGTGGCCGCCGAGCCAGACTACGACGATTCGCTCGATGATAGCAGGATCTTTTAGGATAGCTGAAGCTATGTTGGTGAGTGCGCCGATAGCTACCACGTAGAGCGGGTCAGCGGCGGCGTTGGCTTTGGCGATTAGGTCATCGACCGCCGCGCTTTCCTGCGGTGTGTCGTCCCGCAGTATGTCCGTCGCTCCCCGGAACGCCAAGCACTCCGGCGCAATATCCAATCGCTCCAATAGCCGCAGGATTTCCGCGTAGCTTTTCTCCA
>JAPPEF010000113.1 GCA_028875335.1 Gemmatimonadota bacterium | reverse complement strand
GGCCCCATGTCCAAGCTGACGTCCTGCGGATAGTAGAAGGCCATGGTCCAGCGGGCGCGGTGATGGCGCACGTTCTGGTCGTTTTCATAGCTGTCTTGGTGCATGCCTTGGCCTTGGGACCCGCTGGGGTTGTGGTGGCAGTGGCGGTGCGGGTGGACGAGGTAGGAGGGGCCGAGGAGGCTCTGAAGAGCACCGTCAACAACGGGGTCGCGGAGGATTTGGTATAGGTCCGGGACTTCGGGGAGGATGTCATTGCCGGGATTGCCTTCGGTGGCGAAGAGGGCTTCGATTTGGCGGTGGATATTTTGGTGGATCGCGGGTGGGTGAGCGGTCTGCACGGTGACATAGCCGTTGGTCAGGTAGGCTTGGACTTGGGCGTCGGTCAAGAGGATGGGTGCGGGCATGAGGTTGGCCTTTTTGCTGTAGAGAAAGATCGATGCATTAGTCAAAAATAACGACAATTGACCATGCAGATTGCAAGCGACGCTGTCCCGAGTCAGCTAGTACCACAACTTGACGCGGCGGTTTTAATTCTGCATAGAGAGCAGCACAAAAACTAGCTGCTTCCCGTGCAAAGGAGGGATTGTGTCGAGTCTGGATTACGCGCTGATGGCGCTCTATATGCTCTTCTTGGTGGGGATGGGACTGTACTATCGGAGATTCGCCCAGCAGAGTATGGAAAATTACTTCTTGGGTGGGCGCAAGATGAAGGGGTGGATGAGCGGCACCAGCTATGCGGTCACCTGCATGAACGCCGATGTAGCACCGGCGTACTGCGGCATGACGGTCATCACTGGAACCTTTATCTGCTGGTGGTACCTGAGCCGCTTTGGGCTGGCGCTGATGATCGGTGGGTTGCTCTTTGCCGCGTGCTGGCGGCGGTTGAAAATTTTTACCTCGCCGGAATTTTACGAACTCCGCTTTGGCGGTGCGGCCGCGCCGACGATGCGCGCTTGGGTCTCGATGCGCAGCGCCTTTATCGCAGTGGTAGCTTGGACAGGGGCTGGGCTTTTGGGGCTGACGAAAGTGTCTGAGGCGCTCTTGGGCTGGTCGCGCTTTGAGACCTTTTTGCTGGTCATTCCGATCATCTTGGTCTATGTGGTGCTCTCCGGCTATATGGGTGTGGTGATGTCGGATTTGATCCAGACCGCGATTATGATTGCGTCCTCGCTGATATTGATGGGCTTGGTCTGGGCCGACTTCGGTGGGCCGACAGGGCTATATCAAGCACTGGTCACGCAGTTTGGGGAAGGAGTCGTTAGCTGGCATCCGCCGATGAGTCACGAGCTTTTGGGGGTGGTGGGGATTATCGCGTGGACGATGGGAACCGCGATCGGCTATGGCGGCGACGTGGCCCCGATGGCCGGGGCGATGGAGGGCCAACGGCTGCTGTCGTGTCGCAACAGCCGCGAGGCAACGCGAATGTACGTCTGGACCGAGATCGTACTCTTCCTAATGTTGGCGGTGCTGACTCTGCCGGCTCTGGGGGCGATGGTCAAATGGCCGGGCCTGCACGACGGCAGCATGGACAAGGAGCTGGCCTACGGTCTCTTGCTAGGCCACTACCTGCCTTCGGGTCTTCTGGGGCTGGCGCTGGTGGCGATGTTTGCCTCGATCATGTCCACGGTGGACTCCAACATGAACTTCGGGGCTCAGGTCTTTATCAACGACGTATATCGGCGCTTTATCAAACGCGGCGCTGAGATGGCGCACTACATGGGCGTCGGCCGAGTGGTGATGCTGGCGATCATGGGTCTCTCACTGGCGGTCGCTCTACAGGCCGAGAACGTCATCGATATCGCGGTCTTCATGCTCGGGCTTTCTTCAGCCGAACTGACGGCCAACTGGGGCCAGTGGTGGTGGTGGCGCTTTAACGGCAAGGCGCGATTGGCCGCCTCTTTCGGCGGACCGATAGTCTTTCTCCTGAACAAGTACGTGGTTTTCGTCCATTTGATCGATGCGGGGCAGGATGCGGCGTATGTGGTGGTGCTCTCGTCGATTGCCGCGACGTGTCTGCTCTGGATCGCGGTGGCACTTTTCACCGAGCCAGAGCCAGAGGAAAAGCTCTTGGCTTTCTACAAAGAGGCGCGGCCGATGGGATGGTGGGGGCCGGTCGCGCAAAAGGCGGGCGTTGAGACCGGTGGCGGCGCACCAATCGTGCACGGCCTAGGTCTTGCCCTACTTGGTGCAGTGGCCGTGGGAGGGGGCATTATCGGCTTTTCGGGGTTTTACGTGGGGCGCTGGACTGTGGCGTTGGTCGGAGGGTTGGTGGCGCTGGGGCTGGGGGTAGTGTTGCGAGGGGCGTACGCGAAATATATGCGCCGAGTGGGCGCAGACGAAGAGTAACGAGGTAGGCAGGTCAAGCCAGCGTGGCATTGACGCGGTAGCTCTATGTATCCCTGGATTCACTCGACGATTCGCTTCAGCACCTCTTGCTCAAGTGCTGAGAGCGTCTCGTAGAAGCTGCGCCGCACGGGATTGTGATGCCTGAGACTGATCATCCTATACCAGGCTCTTTCAAAAGAAAACACTGCGACGGGACGGGGCGTATCGGTCGTATTGGGCGTGCCACGATGTAGGCACCGAGGGTCACGGATCAATACGTCGCCGACCTTCAACAGCAACTTGCGTAACGGCACATTGCCCTTCTCTATTTTCTCTAGGGCTTCTGGACGCGGCAGCAGATGCGTGCCGTCGGCCACCTCAAAAGGACCGTTGTCCTCGCGTACATCAACCATGGCAAAGTTCACCGTGATGATAGCCGGCGGCGGCACGTGCCTAGGCTCCTCAGGGAACAGCGGCGGCACATCGCCGTGCCATTCCTGGTACACGCTGCCTTTGGCCGGCGTGTCCGTTGCGTACTGGACCATCTCGGCATCGTCTCCGAGTAGTCGCCTGACAATGGCGATGATGCTGGGATCGCCGTGAATGCCGGACTGATAAAAAGGAGATTCAAAAGGCAACTGTATATAGTGCCGCATTGGACCCCTGTTGGGCGAGGTGCGGATTTCGTCGAGGTGGTCCTCGTACACGGGCGCGAAGGCCGCGGCAACCGCTGCTACCGCGTTCACGGGTAGGTGCTGTTCGAGAATTGTGTAGCCGATTTGGCGCACCCAAGCCGCGTGCTCTGCGATCCGCTCTTCGGTCATTCCCGCGATTCTAGCCATGCCAATTTCTACGGCGCTTCCGGCGCTGGACGCGCTGCCGGCGTCGCTGAGAATGAGTCCTCCCCCTCGCCTGCAGTGATGGCAGAAAACTGCACATATCCCCACATGTGGGGCTCGTGCATATTGATCACCCCCATCGGCGACCACACCCAGTTGTCGCAGGGAACGCCCTCCTTCTTCAAATAACCGCCCTTGTAGTGCTCGAACTCCCACTCGACGCGAGAAAAGTTGACCCGCCAGCGGTCGCCGGGGTTGGGAGGGCAAGCGGTGCCGGCGTACTTTTCCATGCTGCTCCAAGGAATAGCCACCTCCACCGACCAGCCCCGATCCACATCGTCCGAGCAGTTGAGGGTGCCGTCGATCTGCACAGCGTGCTTGATGCCTTCAAAATCGAAGCCCCAGTCGGCCTCGCCGCCACGGTTGTATTGCTTGGGCAGATACAAATCCCAAGCCACGTTGAGCGGGTTGATCTCAAATTCCATATAGTGCTCGCCATCGTCGTCTGGGTCGATGAAGATCTCGAAGTCGTTGTCATTGCAAATGACCGAGTCGCGCTTGGTCAACGTGCCCCACACGTGCGGCTCTTCCATATCAGCACCAAAGTAGAAATAGTCGTCGTCCCACAGCATGGCGACCCGGGTGGCAAAGCGAGGTAGGGGCTTTTTGTCCCCTTCGATATCGACGAACAGAGGGGTGCGAGGAGCGCGCTTCCAGGAGGCTTCGGCGAGGTGGCCATCGATGGTGAGAGCTTCTTTGGCTCGGTAGCACATGTATTGCTCGGGGATGATCTGGCTCATTGATCGTTTCCTTGGTTTTTGAGAATCGGCTGGGTGAGATCTGAGAGGCGCAATCGCTGCTTGCCGTGGTCGTCAAAATTGTCTGGGGCTAACCAAATTAGGAAAGCTTGCTCCAGCTCCGGCCACTCCGAATCAATGGCTGCGTACCATGCAGTGTCCCGATTGCGCCCATCATAGACCGTTGCTTGGCGAAAAATCCCCTCAAACGAAAATCCCAGCCGTTGGGCGGCTGCCCGCGACGCTTTGTTCAGGCTGTCGCACTTCCAACAATAGCGTCGATAGCCCAATTCGAATGCCTTCTTCATCATGAGGTACATAGCTTCGGTGGCCAATGGCGTTCGCTGTAGCTGTGGGGAATAGTGGATGTGCCCCACCTCAATAGCGCCGCTTGCAGGTGCAATGTTGAGATAGCTCGCGACGCCGCATGTTGCTTCAACACGCTTGTCCACGATGGCAAAGAACAGTGGATCGTTCCCTAGGCAAGTCTCAGTCATCCAGTCCCGGTAGCTGTCTTTGTCGGAGAATGGGCCGTATGCCAAGTAGGTCCAACTCTCGCCTTCCGTATCAAAGGCGTTGGCCTCATACAAGTCGTCAAGATGGCTATCGACTTGCAGTGGTTCCAACCGACAGGAGCGACCTTCTATGCACTCTCGCGGCGGATTGGGTGGTGGCGTCCAATCCGGCAGTGCGAAACTGATCGGCTGTCCAAGATTATTGGTACGTTCGCTCATATCACACGCGGCACACTCTCTCTGGCCGCGATCTTCCCATGTTGCGCAACGCGTCTTCGTATCCCCGAACCGTGCAGCGATTAGGCACAGACAGCCACGTCCGCATTCCAGCGGTTGAAGGGAGTGTGCGTCTCTTGCGCCAGCCGGTCGCGGGTGTCGCGCCAGAGCTTTTCCCACGTCACTGGATCGCGCAGGACGCTTTCTGGATTAGCTCTACTGCGGGCGACAAAGCCGGGGAAGAGGTCGCGGCCCGTGGGTTGGCCAATTGGATTGTAGCGCAAGTCAAAGCTCCAGCGCACATCGTCGCTGTTGTTGGCCAGCGAGCCGTGGATGGTGTGTTGAGTGAGGAAAAGCACATCGCCGGGCTGCATGGGTACCGGCATCGCCGCGTCCATGTCCATAAACAGCTCGGGTATCCACAGCCCCCCCGGCCCTCCCGGACAGTGAGTTTGCAGCCCTCGCCGATGGCTGCGAGGCATAATCCGCAGACAGCCGTTTTCGAGCGTCGCCTCATTGAGCGGAAACCACACCGTCAGGACCTCCGAGTCATCGGCCTCGGGCAGGACCACGCCGTTATCTTGGTGCCAGTTGGTGGCGCTGACTAGGGCTTGGCCGTTGTGGTTTTTGGGTA
>JAPPEF010000337.1 GCA_028875335.1 Gemmatimonadota bacterium | reverse complement strand
CAATGGCGCGCACCGGTTCTCCTTCGCATACGAATTCTAATACCAAAAAAGCCCCGAAGACAATAAAGAAAAAGGCCGTCCCGCTTTGGGGGGACGGCCTTTTTCTTTATTCTACGACGTCTTCATCCACATCCGTCACTAAGGTGCCTATGTCCTGGCCGCGGCAGATGTGCTCTATGGTTCCCTTGTCAGAGAAGTCAAAAAAGTGCATGGGCATTTGGTGATCGCGAGCCAACAGGACGGAGGATTGATCGACGATGGTGAGGTCTTCTTGGATGATGGTGTTGTAGTGCATCCGCTGGTAACGCCTCGCCTGGGGGTCAGTGCGGGGGTCGGAAGTATAGATTCCGCTGACTTGATTCTTGGCAAAAAGCAGGGCTTGGGATCGCGTCTCAATCGCGCGGTGGGCCGCTGTATAGTCCGTAGTGACATACGGATTGCCAATGCCGGCGGCAAAGATGACGATGTAGTGCTTTTCTAGGTGATGAATCGCACGTAGTCGAATAAAAGGCTCGGCTACCGTGTTGATGGGAATGGCGCTCATTACCCGAACTTCGGCATCGGATTTAGAGGTGAGGACCCCGCGCAACATCAAGCTGTTGATCACCGTCCCCATCATGCCGATGTTGTCGGCTTCGGCCCGTTCAATACCCCACTGACTAGCGAGCGTGCCGCGAAATATATTGCCGCCGCCAATGACGATGGATACTTCGACCCCACAGGCGTGCAAATTGAGGACTTCGTCGGCAATGTGTTCTAGGGATTCGGGGTCGAAGCCCACGTCGTGCGTGCCGGAGACGGCTTCTCCGCTCAGCTTGAGTAGGACTCTTTTGTATCGCATGGAGGTCAGAGCAGCCGCCCCTTTTCGATGGCGTGCGCCTCTGGATGAGCTGCGGCCAATTCCTCTACCCGGCTGACGAAAAGTTCGACTTGTTGGGTGGCTGCGCCCGTGAGGTGACGACTGCGGGAGATCGTGTCGGTGATCTCTTCTTCGCTGAGCGGAAAGCGAGAATCTGCATCCAAGCGATGCGCTAATTCACTGGTGCTTTGGCCTTGTTCGCGCATGTCGACCGCCGCGGACAGGGCGTGCTCTTTAAGTGCGGCATGGGCCTGTTCGCGGCCGGCACCGCGTTGGACGGCTTCCATCAGCAGCGTCGTGGTGGCGAGGAAGGGCAGATAGCGGTCTAGGTCGCGAGCAATCACCGCTTCATAGACGCCCATATCGTCGAGGATGTGGAGCGTGGTTTCGAGCATACCATCAAAGGCGAAGAATCCGTCGGGGAGGGCTACGCGGCGCACGACCGAACAGGAGACGTCCCCTTCAAACCACTGATCGCCGGCCAGTGCGCCCAGCATGTGGACATAGCCGCCGAGGATGACCTGCAACCCGTTGACTCGCTCGCTGCTGCGGGAGTTCATTTTGTGCGGCATGGCTGAAGAGCCGACCTGCCCGGCGGCAAAGCCCTCGGTCAGCATGTCGTGGCCGGCCATCAGGCGGATCACACGGGCCAGATTGGCAATTCCTGCCCCGAGTTGGTAGAGACAACTCAAAACCTCAAAGTCGAGACTACGGGGATAGATCTGGCCGACGGCCCCTAGTTCCCGTTGGAACCCGAGGTGGTGCCGCACTTGGGCTTGGAGTTGGTCGAGCTTGTCGGCGTCGGCGTCGAGCAGGGTTAGTTGGTCTACGGCTGTGCCGACTGCGCCTTTTAGCCCCCGCAGGGGGTAGCGCTGTACGAGTTCGTCAAGGCGGTCAAAGGCGACCAGCATCTCCTCGCCGAACATGGCGAGGCGCTTGCCGAGCGTCGTGGGTTGTGCGGCTGCGTAGTGGGTCCTGCCAGCGACCGCGAGTTCCTTCCATTGCAGCGCCCGTTGGCCTAAGCGCAGAAGAAGGGCTACGTACTTGACCTGCATTTGCTGCAAGGAGCGGAGAATCTGGTACTGCTCGACATTATCGGTCAGATCGCGACTGGTCATCCCCTTGTGAATGTGTTCGCAGCCGGCCAGACTACAGAATTCTTCGATGCGGGCCTTGACATCGTGCCGCAAAACGGCTTCGCGGCGCGCGATGGATTCGAGGTCAACTTGGTCCTTGACGCGCTCATAGGACTTTATGGCTGCGGCGGGCACATCAAGCTTTAGGTCACGCTGTGCTTTGAGGATGGCAATCCACAGTTCGCGCTCGAGGACGATGCGACCGCGTTCAGACCACAGATCTTGAATCGCTTGGCTGGCGTAGCGCTGGGCAAGGACATTGGCGATGGCTGTAGACATGACTTGATTTATCATAAGCATTGGGCATCACAAACGCCAATAGCGCGTCAAATCAGCCCTAGCCACCGCCAATAGAGCAAGTTGAGCGGACAGAGCAGGACCAAGGATGCCGTGGAAATAAGGCCCTGGGCAAGGATGAGTTGCTGCATGGAGAGCTGCCGAAAACCATAGGCCACCATGAAAGGTGCTGATTGGTAGGGCAAGAAGGCCAAGGTCGTTGCCATCGCCACGCTGAATGCTGCCGGCAACGGCGCGACTCCGTGCTGGGCACCTAGCTCCATCAGAGGGATGGTCGCCACACCGGCTACAGCGGCGATGTCCATCAGGAAATCGAGCGGCAGAGCGACTAAGCAAAGCGACAGGTGCTTGCCCAGCCAGCCGTATTCCTCTAACGACAGATACTTGCTGCAAGCCGCGATGAATAGGTGGTTAAATCCGGCCGCGTCCAAGGCATGGCCCAACGTGAGCAGAGCGACAATGTAGGCTAGAAGCGCAAAACGCACCTTGACTAAGTCGCCAAAACGGAGCAGTCCCCAGCGCGGCCAGAGGAACAACACCACTAGGCCCAAGCCAATATAGACGGGTTGAATGTGGTGCAAGAGGTCCGTGGCCCACAAGCCCACGCCCGCAAGCAGAATGTACAGGGTGCGCCGCTGAACGCGGGTCAGCGATGCACTGCTCGGGGAAGGGAGTCGCTGGATGACATGGCCATCGAGATGGCGGCCAAAAAGCAGCCAGATCACGCCGAGCGATACAAAAATTCGCAAGCAGCCGATGACTGGAAACATCCAATACAACCAAGTGGCCCAAAATATGGGTGTGCCTTGGGTTTTTTCGTATTGGCCGGCCAAGACTAAGTTGGGAACAGAGCCGGTCAAAAGTCCACAACCGCCAAAATACGTGCTGCAAAGCAAGGAGAGCAGGACCGCGGCCTTGAGATGTGACGATGGGTGAATGTGTAAGCGCTCGACGAGGGCGATGCCAATTGGCATCAAGAACAGGACGCGGATTACTCCGGACGGGATTAGGAAAGCCGTCACTAACCCGATCAGGTGCAATTGGCAGAGCAGGAGAAAGGGGCGCTGCGACAGACGGGACTGAAGCCAAGACGCCAGTGCGTCTCCGAGACCCGTTTTGGCCACCCCCAAGCTCAGAGCCATGCCGGCGAGGACGAGCCAGACGGTCTTGGAGACGAAAGGGGCTAAGCTCTGCTCGAAACTCAGCAAGCCAACGGCCGGGATCAGGGCGAGCACTCCCACCGAACTCAGCGCGATGGGTATGGGTTCGGTAGTCCAAAAGAACAGGGCAAAAAGGGCGATGCCAAGGGCGTTTTGCACGGGGATAGGCAGCGCGGTCAACGGGGCGGCAAAGCCTAAAAGGAGGGACGCGGTGCCCAATAGTAAGCCCACCCATTGTTTGGGGGCTAGCTTGGTCAGAGAGAGTCGGAGAAGCAAAGGACCTTGTGGGGCTTGAGGTGGAGGAGAAAATAAAAAAGGCCTGAATTTTGGAAAGAGCGGCCCGAGCCTATTATCTTGCATAAGGGATTCGTGCAATGGCTCAATTGAAATCTATCCGCCTGCGCTTAGACAAGCCTTTGACCGGGCCGTACGACCGGCTTTTGCGCCGCCCCGGTCCCGAAGTCGCCGCACTGGTAGCGGGCGAAACCATGGCGATCATCCGCGGCACGCGGCTACTGAAAGCCATGCCCTTGTGGGAAAGCGAGATCGCGTGTTATTACGCCACAGGCAAGACAGACACTGGGTGGTCGCCGGAAGATTTTAGGGACGCAGAGCAAGCCGAGCGCTGGGCAGAGCATGGACTGGTGAATTCGCTGGCTGTGCCCGTAGGTTACTTCAAGCTACCCAATGCCGACTGGGTCGGTTCGCTGGCGGCCGAGTTGACGCCGTGGACGGATCAAGCCGTCGAAACATGGCGGGCGGGGATTGAGCGGGACATTTGGCTGACGGTGTTGAGGGTGTATCGCTGTGCGCCCGTTCAACCGAAATTTTTGCGTCAAACGGGCCTGCACCTGCGCGTCCGGCCCTTTGAGGTCGAGCAATTACAGCCGGTCGTTTTAGAAAGCGAGCTCGAGCGGCGGATGGAACAGATACAAGAGGCTGTAGAACGGCATGCTCGCGGTGGCGGCATCCGTGCGGGCGCAAGCTACGACGTCCAGGCCTTCGCTGCGGAGACTGGCTACAGTGCCGATCAGCTAAAGGGCTGGATTGACCAATTGCAGCGCAAGCAGCAACTCATCCTATACGGCCCGCCCGGCACCGGCAAGACGTACTTGGCCGAGCGCTTGGCGCGCTATCTGGTGGATGGCGGCGGTTTTAGCGAACTCGTGCAATTCCACGCCTCGTACGCGTACGAGGACTTCGTCCAGGGGATTCGGCCACGGGTGGTAGAGGGCGCACTGCACTACGAATTGGCCGCCGGGCACTTTCTGCGGTTTTGCAACAGGGCGCGCCAAGCCGGAAAAAAGCCCTGTGTGCTAATCATCGATGAAATAAACCGCGCAAACCTCGCGCGCGTTTTCGGCGAGCTAATGTACCTGTTGGAATATCGTCACCGCTCAATTGCGCTGGCCGCTGGCGGCTCCGAGTTTTCGATCCCCGCCAACGTCTATCTCATCGGCACGATGAACACGGCTGATCGGTCGATCGCCTTGGTTGACCAAGCCATGCGGCGGCGGTTCAGCTTTATCCGTCTGCGGCCCAACTACCAGCTTTTGGCAAATTATCTCGATAACAGGGGAGTACCCCCGAAGAAATTGGTCTCCCTAGTAAAAGAAGTAAATCAATCCATTGGGGATGAGGACTGCGAACTGGGCATTTCTTTCTTCATGGTCGCCGATGTCGCAACGGCGCTGGCGCATATTTGGCAAGGAGAAGTCGAGCCATATCTGGAGGAGGTGTTTTTCGATCACCCGGACCAGATGGCGCGCTTTCGCTGGTCTAAGGTCGCCGGGCGTTTGCAGGATTGAGCGTGCGACGCTACGAGTTGATCGAAGAGGAAGTGGCCGCGATTCCGGCGGCCGAGCTTGCGGTCGAACAGGC
>JAPPEF010000263.1 GCA_028875335.1 Gemmatimonadota bacterium | reverse complement strand
GCCGGCGCACAGCCGCGGGGAGTTTCGCGTCGGGGGAGACGAGGGCAACCCTTGGCCCAGCCTGCTGTCCGAAGAAGGGGCTGGTGAGTACTGGCTCTTTGATGCCGAGGGCCAGCTCGTGGGCACCGAACCCGTGGGCGTCACGCCCCACGGCGCGGCTGCGGATACCCTCATCGGCTTTGCCGACAACGCCATCGGGCCGCGCTTCATCGACCCAGCGGTCAACCTAACCCTGATTGACCCCAATGCCGCGGACATCAACACTCTACTGCCGTACACTGGAGGCCAAATCCAGACGACCGACGGCTGCTCGGCCCGCGACGACCAGATCCGCGCCGTGAAAAAGCAATTCGACGGCGATTTCACCACAGCCCACTTTCGCCGCTTCACCCCAGGCCAAGGCATCTTCAGCGGTGGCACGATCGTCGCCGGGGTCACCGGCGAAGGCTGGAAAAACTCCGTGGTCATCGACTTTAGCACAGCTGTGCCAGTCAACCGCATCCGCTTTCTTCCCCGCCTCGGACAGGAAGACGACATCTTGCTCATCGAGGAGCTCACTGAGCCTAAGCCGCCCCTAGAGGCATTTGGCGAAGACAGCTTCGCCGCCAATTTTCTCGCTTGGTACGAGCTGCGCAAAGGCGACAACAACGTGCGCTTTGCCAACAGCCCCTGCGACCGAGTCAGCCGCGTCACTAAGGGCCTGCGCTGGGTCCGCAACCAAGACCCCGCGCTTACTGTAATCGAATCCAACCGCGAAAATCTCGATGCCGTAGTGGAACTGCGCTTCCCCACCGAGTCGATCCGCTACATCACCGCCCAAGCCTTTCCCCTGCGCGACTGGGAGGTCGCCGAATTCGAGGTGTACGGCGAGGGCTTTGTCGAGGAGACCATCCTCGTCACGCAGATCCTCGACTTTGGCCAGCCAATCAACTGGGGCAAAATTCGCTGGGACGCCGACGTACCCGAGGGCACCCGCATCGAGGTTCGCACCCGCACCGGCAACTCGCCCGACCCCAGCCTCTACTTCGACGAAAACATCAACGGCGACATCCGTCCGATCACCTTAAAAGAATACGAAAAGCTCGACCCGTCCGGTCGCCTGCCCACCGTGTACGACACCGACAACTGGAGCTTCTGGTCACCGCCCTACGACTTTGCCGCGGGTTTGCGCGACAGCGACGAGCCGGCTGAAGCGTGGCGCGACGGCACGCCGCTTTTGTCGCCCGGGCCGAGCCGCTACATCCAACTCGCCTTTCGCCTGTTTTCTACCTTTACCACTGCGCCGCGCATCCGCTCACTCACGATCCAATTCGGCGATGCGCCGGCTGCCCGAGAAATCCTCGGCGAAGTGTGGCCCATTGCCGTCGATTCCTTCGCGCCCACGGAATTTACCTACGTCATCCGGCCGGAATTTACCGCTGACGACACCGGCTTCGACCGGCTGGAAATCCGCACCCATGCCCAAGTCCAAGCCATCTCTGCGGTCAAACGCGACGGTACCGAACTCGACTTGAACGCCTTTGTTCCAGATATACAGGACGACCACTTCGTGGTGTCCTTCCCCCGCTTGCAAGGCGAAGACGACAGCTTCAAACAGCTCGAAGTGAGCTTTGTGGTGCCGGTCCTGCGCTTTGGCACTGAATTTTCGGGCTGGGTCTTCGACAGCAACGATCCCGACCAGATCAAGCAGCAAGTTCGCCCGGGCAACGCCACCTTTCGCTTTTCGGGCGACGCCCTCGCCGTCAACACGCCCGTCGGCGGCCGGCTCCTCGTCGATATCGCCGTGACTTCCAACCCGCTTACGCCGAATGGAGACGGAGTGAACGAGACTGTCGAAATCGCCTATAAGCTGCGCGAAGTCACGGCTAGCCGCCCGGTGCGACTGGCGATCTACAATCTCGCCGGCCAACTCGTAGTCGAGCTGCCGCCCATCACCGCGCGCAGCGGCGAATTCGCCCATCGCTGGGACGGCCGCGACGCCGCTCAGCAGCTCGTGCCCCCGGGCACCTATATCTGGCAGCTGCAGCTAGAAAAGAAGGAAGAACGCGCCGGCATCCTCTCAGTCGCTTATTGACAAACGGCGTTGAGTTGATTATTCATTGGGCATTAAGCGCGTGCCGAGCGCGCTGTATTCTTTGTACAAGTTTTACCAGCATTTTTCACTTCTCCTAAGGAGGGAGGGTTTTCGCTATGAAAGAGCGGACCAAATTCGTTTTAGCGGCAGCTTTGGTCATGGGTTTGTGCGGTACGTCCTTTGGCCATGCGCCTCCCGGCGAGCTCTATTTCGCCGTGCAGTTCCCCGACAATCTCGTCCCCACCATGGACGGTGACTTGTCGGACTGGGACGTCGTGCCGATTGATCCGTACACGATCCGCAACGACCGTCTCTATTCGCCGGTGGCCGACATCCAGCCCGTGGGCCGTGGCGAGATCGATGTTAGCGACATTAACATCCGCCACCTCATCGGCTGGAACGACAACGCGAATAAGCTCTACTACATGACCGAGGTCTTCGACAATGTCCACAACCTGGACCGCGAAAACCCCTCGGCCTTCTGGCAGGACGACGCCTGGGAAGTAGAGGTCAACCCCGACCACACGCCGACCGAGGAGCACAACCTCGACGGCGAGCCGGCCAACAACTTTAGCTACAAATGGGCCGTGCCGCCGGTGGAAGGTGCCTATCAGTTCTACCGCCCGGTGCGGGCGCTGGAGTGGTTCGTGGATGGCAGCGACTTTATCACTTTCGGCTGGGGCTACGACGGCGAGCAGTTTGGCGAGAGCACCTATTACTACGAACTGGCTATCACGCCGATCATCTCGATGCCCAACGACGAGTCGGCCACCCCAGAGCAAGCCGTGATCTTCGACCTCGCGGAAGACGAGATCATCCACACGTCCGTGACCGTGGGTGACTTCGACGAGCCGTGCACCGAGTGCGCACTCGAAAGCTATCAGGGCTTCTGGACCATGTCGCCGGAAAGCTGCTGCACCGCCACCAACGACGTGTTGCTGGACCAGCTATTGCCGGAGATGGAGTCCGCGACCTCGGTCGAGGACGTGAGCTGGGGCCAGATCAAGGCCGCTTATTAGTCTCCTTTTTCAACAACCGCACAAAAAAAGCCGGTGCCCTTCGGGGTACCGGCTTTTTTGCGTTTAGGTCGGCGGCGCGCTCACTCGCCGATCATCTCCTGCATCTTAGCGGCGACCCAGTCAATGGCCACATCGGCCATCACCCGGCCTTTCTTGGGCGTGGCCAAGTCGCGGCCCGCCTCGAAGTAGATCGGGTCGCGTGGCGCGTAGCTTTCGCTCTGTATCTGGAGATTGGCTCCTTCGTAATCGACCCCCTTCCAATGCACGTTCTCGGGAAATGCCGCCATGGCAAACGAGGTCTCAAACTCGGCCGCGTGCGCTGGGCAGTCCCCCGACTCCAGCACTTCGGCGACCAACTCCTCTGAATACGCCGCCCAATACGAATAAAACTGCACATCCATGTCCAGCCGCTTGCTGAACTCCTCGACTTGGCCGCCCAAGGGACCGTTGCCGGCGTGGCCATTGCATATTAGGACGTGCTCAATCCCGTGCCGCTTGAGCGATTCGCACACGTCGTAGGCCACGGCAAAGAAGGTCTCTGGCCGCAGGCTCAAGGTGCCGGGGAACTCCATCCAGTGCTCGGATATGCCTATGGATAGAGGCGTGGCCACCACCACTTGCGGATAGAGCTCCAAGGCCGCTTGGTGCGCCACATGCGCCGCGCTGGCAGTATCGTGCTCCATCGCCAAGTGTTCGTTGTGCTGCTCGGTGCTACCAGTGGGCAGAATTGCCCCCTTGATCAGGCCCTGTTCCAGCCGCTCGCGCACGTGGCGACGAGTCAATTTCCACAGCCGTACTTCTTCGACGATCATTAGCTTCTCTCCTTTGTTGCGTTGACGAGTATATTCGGAGGCCCTATCATGCACAATTAATGGGCAGCCGACAACTCCTTGGCTGTCTCCTACCCTTAAAGTAGAGGAATCCCATGCTCATCGCCTGCTGTGTTCTACTCTTGACCGCCCTGCCCATAGCCGCCCAAACCAACCAGTACGAAGGCTTTACTGGCTTCTGGCTCGAAAACGACCGCGCCGAGGCTTTTGTCATCGGAGAGCCCTATCCGCGGGTTCTCGCCTTCCGCCTCAAAGGCGGCGAAAACCCCCTCCACGTCTCCCGCGAATACGAATACATCGGCGTGCGCTCGTGGTTTTTTGAGCCGACCCAGATTCCCGAATCCGGGCTGCCAGCCCTGCAACCAGCCACCGCAGAGATGACCGGCGCGCGCTCCGTGCACCTCACCGCCGCCCCAGACGACAGCTCGGGTTTGCGCTTGACTATGGAGATTGCGCTCGATGCCGAACGACCAATCCTCCACATCCGTCACGGCTTTAAAAACATGCGCGACAAACCGCGCCGCATCGCCTGCTGGGCCCTCAACGTCATCCGCCCCGATGCGGGCGTCGGCGTCACCCCTTGGCGTAGCACAGGCCGCCGCAGCTTGTTGTTCTGGCCGAGCACCGACCCCAACGAAGTCGGCATCCACCTAGGTCCCCGCGCTCTCGCGCTCGACTATCGGATCGAGCCGCAAAACGGCTGGCACAAGGTCGGCACCAACGGCGACGCGGGCTGGATCGCCTTCGTCTGGAACGAAACCGCGCTCAAATCCACCGTCGCCCACATCGCCGAAGCCGAATACCCCGAAGACGGCGGCACGGTGACGATGTTCAATTCCACGTCTGAAGTGTTCGACGGTAAGCCGCGCTTCGGTGAAATCGAAAACGTTGGGCCGCTGAGCGAACTGATGCCGGGGGATACTTTGTGGATGGAACAAACACTGGAATTGATCGTCGGAATTGATGGCGACGACCCCGAAAGCTGGGTCGAAATGCTGGGGGGCGAATAGTGGCCCAACGCAAGAAAAGGAGTAGGGCGATGAAAGGGTTTTGCACGGAGCGGGCAGGTATTGCCGTCGTGTCTAAATTGCTCATCGTCCTGTTGTCTCTCGGCACGGTGGACGGCCATGCAGAAAGCGCGCCGACTGCCCTGCGCTGCGGCACCCCTTACTTGCTCCAAGCTATGGATGCGGCCTCAGAGCCAAGTACCGAGACTCAGCGTCTAAAACTCGTACAGCGCCGTAGCACTCAGCATAGCTTGCTAACGCCCTCTGGCCATTTCCGCGTCCACTACGACACCGAAGGTAGCGACGCGGTTGATCCTACCGACGACGATGCCAATGGCATCCCGGACTACATCGACCTAGCCGCAACCGTCCTCGACAGCACTTGGGAGTTGGAAGTAGAACAGCTTGGCTA
>JAPPEF010000229.1 GCA_028875335.1 Gemmatimonadota bacterium | reverse complement strand
TCGGCGACCATTGCTCCCCCATCAGCGACACCACCGTCCTCTCCAGCATTGCCGCCGCCTGCGACCATCTAGCCCACGTTCGCACCCAGATACCCTACGCCCTGACGACGATGACAATCGCCGGGCTGTGCGGCTACTTGGGTAGCACCCTGCTGTGGTCGCCGACCACTGGCTTAGTCGTGGGACTATGCCTGATTGTTGCAGTAATTTTTATAGTGGGAAAGAAAACAGATGCTGATTGACTGTGCCGTGGACTAACTACCAACCCGCCGTCGTCCGATCCACCAATTCCTCTAGCACCATGTCCAGCGCCCGCTCTACCGCTGGATCTCGCCCCTCTTCCTCGGACAACGCTGCGTCATAGGTTCCCCATCCCTCTAGCTCGGCCAACGCCAACAGCACCTCCCCATCCTCCAGCCTCACTAGTTCGGCTGCCACCAAGACCGCAAACCGGTACTGCTCGGTCTGCTCGGCCGTCGTATAGGTAAAGGGGCGGTCCTCAATGGAGATCACGTTGAGCTGCAAGAGGGCATCGGCGCTCTCTTCGTCAACTACCCGCAACTGGCCGTCCTCGGTGTAGGCATCAATGGCGCGTTCTGTCAGGCTCTCGGCCACGGCAAATTCCGCGGTCTGGTTGTCGGCCACGGGTATGCCAATGCTGCGGATGCCGCCCAGCAGGCCGCCGGAGGTCGAGTAGTAAGCGCATCCTCCGATACAGAGCGCGACTAGCGCGGCTCTAATCGTCTGACTTGCCCGCATCGTCCTCTGTTGCAGGCTTGCTCACATCGTCCTCAGCCGCCGGCTTACTCTCATCGTCCTCAGCCGCCGGCTTACTCTCATCGTCCTCAGCCGCCATCAGCGACCGCGCTCCGTCACCCACGGCAATGGGCTGATTCTGGGGTCGTCCCCTCACATCGGTCCCCCGAACCTCCAGCCGCTGCCACTGCTCTTGGCCCGGGGCGCGGGCCACCGAGTGCTCGACCATCATCGCGCTTAACGGCCGGGTGTCGCCTACCACCGGTGCCTCGCCTACCACCGGAGAGCGCACTGTACACAGGCGCTCCTGCACGTGCGTGGCGACCACCCGCGCCTTGACCGCTTCCCAGCGGCCCAGCGATTGCCCACTGTCCGGATCCTCGATCTCCCCGTGCGAGGCGAAAATGGCAAAGGCCATGCCCTCCTGGACGCCCTGCTCGCTACCGACGTTGAGTACCAAGGTTGTATCGTCGATAATGGCGGCGACCTTGCCTTCAATAGGTGTGCTCATGCAGTTGTGCTCCTAAAACAAAGAGACCGGCCCGCGCTTGCTGGACCGGTCTCGATATACTTGGTGGGATTTTACTCACTCGCCTGCGGCCCACCTATCGTCCTCGCTCCTGTCGAAGTCGAAGATGAAATCTTCTGGATTCTTGTATCCCCGGTGCTTGCTCAACTCGCGGTCCCGCAAGCGCACCGCGTAGTGCAGGTGCGGACCGGTCGAGCGGCCCGTGTTGCCCATCGTCCCGATCTTCTCTCCGCGCTTTACCTCCTGCCCCTGCTCGACCAAGATTTTGTCCAAGTGGCCATATTCGGTCTGATAGCCGCCTTGGCGCGCATAGGGCTGACCCTGCTCGTCGAGTTCCTTTTTCCGATGATCAAGAACAACGGTCTTGCCGAGATATTTATCCCTCGCGGCGTAGCTTACAAAGCCATCAGCCGTTGCGTAGATAGGCGTGCCCGTGCGACCGGCAAAATCGACGCCGCTGTGGAAGGCCCGACGCCCGGTAAAGGGATCGATGCGCCACCCAAAGGACGACGACCGCCAAGTCATCTGCTCGCGGACCGGTGAAATCGTGGGCAAATACTGGACGCTAGTCTCTTGGAATCTGCGCTCGATTTCCTCAAAGCTCTTTTCCTGGAGGTTTGTCATCCGCTGCAGATAGTCAATGCGCACGCCCATCTCGCGCATCATCAACTGCTTTTGCAGCGGCAAGGACGTGAACTCCTCGGACAAATCCTCCACTCCCCCGACGCCGCCCGGCTCTTGATCCGCAGCGAGCGGCTCCATCTTGAGTGGCTCTATCTCGTGGTGGGCGCGCAATCTGTCTTCAGTGGCCTTGAGCTGATCCATGGCCACCCCGAGCTGCTGCACTTCCTCGCGGGTTTGTTCTAAGCCGTGCAGGAGAGTTTTGTTCTCGTCCTGCAAGGCCAGCAGAGCCTTCTGATCACCCGGCTGATAAAAATCCTGGGCGTAGATGTAGTAACCAAGCGACCCCACAAAACCAAAGCCCCCCAGCAGAAGCAGCCATAGGATGCGAGGGAAAAAACCGTACTCGCGCACCTGACCGTCGCGCGGGGAAATGACAATAAAAGTACAACGCTTGCCTAATATATTCATAACTATATTCCTCTGTCTGCTAGACTGATAGCAAATTTTGAGGCATTCGTTAGATTGTATGTATTGGATATTGTTTGAGTTAAACCTAGGTAAGTTATAGACGCCACGGCGGAAAGTCAATCGCCAAATTCCTCCATGCTCTTGGCCATCGACATCGGCAACACCTGCATCGATATTGGCCTTTTGGCCGGTGAAGACCCCGTCTTCCACCACAAATACCCCACAGCCCCTCCGGCCGATGCTGGCCTACAACGCCTGCTCGCATCGCTTGACGCGCCCCCGATTGGCGCAGTCATAGGGTCAGTCGTCGCGGAATTGGGAGCTGCGTACGCAGAGGTTTGCCGCGACTTTTCTTCCGGCCCCGTTCTCCAAGCGAGTAGCGCGTGGGATTGGGGCCTGTGCATCGACTACGACGATCCCGCTCAGATTGGCGTTGACCGCCTTGCCGGGGCTGCGGCCGCTCATCGCGTAGCCCCAGCCGGCCGGGCAGCCGTAGTCGTCGATGCCGGTACCGCGCTAACGGTCGATGCCATCGACAGCACGGGCACCTTCCGCGGCGGCGCGATTGCCCCGGGGCTGCGCCTCGGGTTAGAGGCCCTCAGCGCGGGCACCAACCTTTTGCCTCAAGTCGAGTTAGTATCCACCACACCCTTGCTGGGCAAGAACACTATGGACGGTCTGCGGTCGGGTGCGCTGCACGGATCGGCCGCGCTCGTCGAGGGCCTCTGCGCGCACATGGCTGCGGCCTTAGATAGTCCTGTCGCGGTCTTTCTCACCGGCGGCGATAGCCCCCTGCTCCAGCCGCATATCCGCGCGGTCCACACTTGCGATCCAGACCTCGTACTCCGCGGTTTGACCTTCGCGTACAGGCGGCGTACTGCTTGACTCAATACCGGCCCGTCCATAGTATGTCTTTCAACAGCAATTTTGTACGCCCAACTGACCAAGGAGTATCACTTGTCCACTTTGCGAATTTCGCTGCTGCTCGCTCTCGTCGCCTTTACCTCCGACCTGCAGGCCGAGCGTTCCATCGAAGATGAATACAAAGCCCTGTTGTGGAAGACAGCCCACCGCATTCACCACTACTACTTTGAAGAAGTTCATCCCGATTCCCTCATGCAGGCGGCTGCGCGCGGAATATTTCATGCCTTGGATCCAGCCTCGGAGTACACCTTCAACGCCCGAACCCAGCTCGACGACGCGGACGCCGCTAAGCTAGACCAGCGCTTCTACACCCTCATGCAGATGGCCCAAGCCATCGACGAGAATGCTTTTTATCCTGTTGCTGCGGACACGCTAATCCGCTTTGGGATTGCCGGGATGATGGAAATTCTCGATCCCTATTCAGTGTTTTTGGAAAAGCGAAACCTCGACAATTTCAACATCCAAACCCAAGGCAAATACGGAGGACTAGGCTTTCGCATCCAAGTTGTCTATCCCGATAGCGCGATTGCCGTATGGAGCCTCCTACACGACCAGACGCCGGCGGCCCTAGCTGGTGTCAAGTCGGGCGACCTCATCACCACAATCAACAACACCTCCACCAAGAGCATGTCGGCTGGCGTGGCTGCCGACAGCATGCGTGGCGAGCCTGGCACCCCCGTAACCCTGACCCTAAAGCGCGCCGACCGCCCCACCCCCTTTGACCTGACGATCGAACGCCAAGAAGTGCAGATGAACAGCGTTACCCTTGCCACCCTCTTCCCCGACGACACCGGCTATATCAAGCTCCATAGCTTCCAAAAGGGGTCGAGCCGGGAGATGTTCAACGCCATCGTAGGGTTAGAGGAACAAGGCATGCAGCGGCTGATCTTCGACCTGCGCGGCAATGGCGGCGGGTATCTTGAAGAAGCCGTGCAAGTCGCCGACCACTTCCTGCCCCGCAATCGCCTCGTCGTTTTTACCGCGGGCCGCGCCTTTGAGGACACGGTTAGGTACGAAACCAGCGAGGACGCTCTGCTGCGCGACACACCCCTCATCGTCTTGGTCAATCACCTGTCCGCTTCGGCGTCCGAGATAGTCGCCGGTGCCATCCAAGACTGGGACCGCGGGCTGGTGCTGGGGGATACGACCGTGGGCAAGGGATCCGTTCAGCAGATCGTCCACATCGACGACCGCACCGAGCTCAAGCTGACCATGGCCGCTTGGCACACGCCTTCGGGTCGCTCCATCGACAAGCGCATGCGCAAAGACTCCACCCTCGTCCGCGGGTACGACAAGGCGTTCAAGACCCTCCGGCTTGAACGCATCGTCCGCGGCGGCGGCGGCATTACCCCAGACATCGTGGTGCCTGGGCGTAGCGGCAACCGCCTCTACGCCCAACTCAGCGGCATCTATAGCCTCAACAATCAATTCTTCTACTACGCCCGCGAGCACCGGCTCAAATACCCAAAATTGACTCCAGACTTCGTCGCTGGTCCAGAGGACTTAGCGGCCTTCCGCGCTTTTGCCGAAAACCGCGGATTCAACTACATCAGCGAACTCGAAGCCCGAGTCGAAGAATTGGACAAGGTCGCCGAAGGCGAGGAGTACAACCAGCTCGCCAAGCCGCTCAGCCACCTAAGCGACGAAATCGAAAAAATCGAGGAAAAACACTGGCAGGAGAACGAAGACCTCATCTCTTGGCGGCTCACCTTCGACGTCCTCGAAAAGGCATTCGGGCAGCAAGTGGCCGAAGCGTACAATGTAACCGTGGATCCCCAAGTACTGGAGGCGCACCGCATCATCGCCGACCCAAGCGAGTACCAGATGTGGTTCGACAAGGGGGAAATAGGCGTGCTAGAAGAGGAATCCATCGCCCAAGAAGACGGCCGCGGCGATCTCCAATAGGAGTTTGTATTTTTCAGCGGTATGAATCGCTTTAGAGGGCCTGTTCCCTACCTCGCAGCGGGCCTTTTAATTCACGCCTTTTTCCTCGCCGCGCTCGGCACCGACCTCCTCCGGCTCTTCTTCAACGACGCCTCCCACACCCGCCGTGGCTTTGACTTCGGGGTCTTCTATTTGGCGGGCCAAGCCCTAGCCGAAGGCCGCGACATCTACTCGGTGTCGG
>JAPPEF010000256.1 GCA_028875335.1 Gemmatimonadota bacterium | reverse complement strand
CGCCCGCGCCCACGCCCACAACGTCCAAGTCCACATCTGGACCATTAACGATCCCAACGCCATGCAGCACTACCTAGACCTAGGCGTCAACGGCCTAATCACCGACTATCCCGACCGACTACTACGCATCCTAAACCGCCAGCCCGCAGAGGAGGCACCATGGGCGACCCAGTAGCCCTAAACGTACAACACCTGACCAAAACCTACGGCACGGGGCCAAACGCCCTGACAGTCCTCGACGATGTGAGTTTCGCCCTCGCGACCGGATCTACCTGTGCAGTCGTCGGCCCCTCGGGCAGCGGCAAAACCACGCTGTTAGGATTGTGCGCCGGGTTGGATCGCGCCAGCTCGGGATCGGTCGCGCTCGACGGCGTGGATTTAGACGGTCTCGACGAAGACCAGCGCGCGCACCTCCGCAGCGAAAAGGTCGGCTTCGTCTTCCAGACCTTCCAGCTCATCCCCACCCTCAGCGCCCTCGAAAACGCCATGGTGCCGCTCGAATTGCGCCGCGAGCCAAACGTCCGCGAACGCGCCATTGACCTCCTCGATCGGGTCGGCTTGGGCGACCGACTGCACCACTACCCAGCGCAGCTTTCAGGGGGCGAGCAGCAGCGCGTGGCGCTCGCGCGGGCCTTTATCAACCGCCCCGCGCTCCTCTTTGCCGACGAGCCTACCGGCAATCTCGACGACGGCACCAGCGGCAAAGTGCGGGACTTGCTCTTCAGCCTCAATAAAGAGTCCGGTGCTACCCTAATTCTGGTCACCCACGATCTAACGCTGGCTCGCCTCACCCAGCGGATCATCCGCCTCCAAGGTGGCCGAGTGGCCGACGATGAGCTAGTCCCATGATGGGCTGGCTCGGCAAAATGGCTTGGCGCGACAGCCGCAGCCACCGCCGCAAACTGCTGCTTTTTACCTCTTCGATCTCCATCGGCATCGGTGCGCTCGTCGGCTTGAGCAGCCTCAGTTCCACGCTGCAAGAGGCCATGGACCAACAAGCCGCCGCGCTCTTAGGTGCCGACATGGCGCTGACGAGCCGCCGGCCCTTCACGCCCGCCACCGAGACACTCATCGACTCGCTCGGCGGCGTTCAGGCGCGCCAGGTTGCCTTTAACTCCATGATTTACCTGCCCAAGACCGAGAGCACCCGCCTCGCCCAAATCCGCGCCCTTGATGGCCCTTTCCCCTTTTACGGCGAGCTAAAAACGGCACCGGCTGAGGCCGCGCAGAGCTTCCGCTCCCAGCCACATGCCCTCGTTGACGAGGCGCTCATGTTGCAGTTTGGCGCGGCAGTCGGCGACTCGATCAAGATCGGCGACACAGTCTTCCTCATCAGTGGGCGGCTCCTGCGCATCCCCGGCGAGAACGCCCTCTTCAGCGACATCCAGCCGCGCGTCTATATCCCGATGTCCTACCTCGACGACACTCACCTGATCCAACGGGGCAGCCGCGTCACCTACTCCGCCTTTTTTCACTTCCCCGAGCGGGATGTCCAAGCAATAGCCAAGTCCATCCGCCCGCACACCCGAGGCGACCGCCTCCGGCTCGAAACCATCGAGAGGCGCAAAGCGCGCCTCGGCCGCACCCTCAATAACCTCTACCGCTTCTTAAACCTCGGCAGCTTTATCGCCCTGCTGCTCGGCGGCGTGGGCGTGGCCAGCGCCATCCACACCTATACGCGGCAGAAGCTGTCCACCGTCGCCGTGCTGCGCAGCCTTGGTGCCACGGCCCGTCAGACCGTCTTGATCTATCTAATCCAAGCCGGGGGCATGGGCTTGGTCGGCTCACTCATCGGTGCTCTGCTCGGTGTCGGAGTCCTCTACCTGCTCCCCACCGTCCTCGCCGACGTACTACCTCTACAGGTCGAGCCGAGCTTTGATTTTCTCGCCGTCCTGGAGGGCCTAGGCCTAGGCATTGGTCTGTCGCTGCTGTTTGCCGCCCGGCCGCTGCTGGCCATTCGCAAGACCTCGCCGCTGTTGACCCTGCGCGCCTCGTTTGAAGACGACCAACCGGCCGACGGCGGGTGGCTGCGCTGGGTTTTGTACGTGGGAATCGTCCTGATAATCGCACTCTTCGCCTTCCGACTCACCGACCGCTGGCCGCTGGCCATTGGCTTTGTCGGCGGGGTTGGAGCCGCTTTTGCGCTCCTAACGCTTACCGCTCGCTCAATCATCTACGGCACGCGACGGTTTTTCCCCTCCTCTTGGAGCTATATCTGGCGTCAGGGGCTGGCCAATCTCTACCGGCCTAACAACCAGACCACGCTGCTGATGTTGGGCCTCGGGCTGGGGACTTTCCTACTCAGCACCCTGTTCCTGACCCAGACCAATCTGCTGTCCCACATCAAAAGCGTCGGCTCCGACCAAAACCCCAACGTCGTGCTCTTCGACATCCAAACCGACCAGCGCGAAGAGCTAAACGCCCTCGTCGCCGGGATGAATCTGCCATTGTTGCAACAGGTCCCCATCGTCACCATGCACGTCCACAGCGTCAAAGGCCAACCCGCCCGCGCCATACTCCGCGACACCACCGCTAACCGAGGCCGACGCGGCAATTGGGCCTTGCGGCACGAGTACCGCGCGACCTATCGCGACTTCCTCACCGAGACCGAAGAGATCGTCGCCGGCACGTGGCGCAGCCAACCCGCGGACGACACCCTCTACGTCTCCTTGGAAACAGGCGTCGCTTCTTCTTTGGGCGTTGGCGTTGGCGACTCGCTGACCTTTGACGTCCAAGGGGTGCCTATCGAAGTCGTCGTCGGCAGTCTGCGCCAAGTCAACTGGCAGCGCATCATGCCCAATTTTTTGGCGGTCTTTCCCCCCGGCATCCTCGAAGCCGCACCGCAATCCCACGTCCTCGTCTCCCGCACCGCCACGACCGAGCAAATGGCCGCCTTGCAGCGGTCCACCGTACACCGATTCCCCAATGTCTCGGTCATCGATCTCGGCGTCATCCTCAGCACGGTCGATACCATCCTCGACAAGGTCTCGCTAGTGGTGCGCTTTATGGCCTTTTTCAGCGTCTCGGTTGGCCTGATCGTGCTCGTCGGCGTGATTGCCAGCAGCCGCTACCAACGCATTGAGGAAAGCGTCTTGCTCAAGACCTTGGGGGCCAGTCGCCGCCAAGTGGTAGCAATCATGGCGCTCGAATACCTGTTTTTGGGAGCTTTCGCTGCGGCGACGGGGGTGATCTTGTCGCTAGGGGGCGTCTGGGCTTTGAACCGCTATCTTTTCGAGATCAGCTTCGTGCCCGACTACCTGCCGCTAATCCTCGCCTTTGCCGCGGTCAGTCTGCTAACGGTCGCCGTCGGCATGATCTCCAGCCGCGGCGTCCACAGCAGTCCACCACTCGAAGTCCTGCGCTCGCTCGGTTAGCGGCGCAACTCCTCCAGCACCGGTCCCAAGGTCGCCCACACGGTTTCGGCGACGATCCGGTGGCCTTCGACGTTGGGGTGGTTGCCGTCGGGCAAGTTCAGCGCGGGTTGGTCGCCCACACCTTCTAACAAAAAGGGGATCAAGGCCGCGTCGTTTTTCTCTGCCAACGCCGGGAAAATCGCCGCAAACGCCTCTGTGTATTCCGCGCCCATATTGGGCGGCATTAGCATCCCAGCGATGACCAAGGCTACTTTGGGATTTTTCGCTTTCACCCGCTCGACGATTTGTTGCAGGTTGGCGTGGGTGTCTTTGGGGTCTATGCCGCGCAGACCGTCGTTGGCCCCCAATTCTAGGACGAAGACGTCGATGGGGCGGCGCAAGAGCCAGTCAATGCGGCGCAATCCACCGGCAGAGGTCTCGCCGCCAAGCCCGGCGTTGAAGACTTCAAAGTTCCAGCCGAGCGAATCAATCCGCGCCTGCACCAACGCCGGGAAAGCCTGTTCGCGGTCGAGTCCATAACCAGCAGTCAAGCTATCGCCAAAAAAGAGAATGACGCGGCTGGAGACTTCGGCGAGCTCAGTCGAGTCGTCCGCTTCTTCGGCAGAGACGCTGCCGCTGAGTAACGCCAGGACAAATGCGATGTATTTCACTTTTCGTTGCATAAAATCACGTTAATTCTACCACAGACTCCAGCGTGGTCAAGGTCTGAGCCTGCTCCTATATTAAGCGCCATCCCCTTAAACTTCACCCGGAGTATTCATGCAAACCACCATCCTAGGACGCACTAACCTAACCGTCTCGCGCATGGGCTTAGGCGCTGGCGGCCACAGCCGAATCGGGCGCAACGCCGGCCTAACCGACGCCCAATCCGCTGACCTCGTCCGCCGCGCCTTAGACCACGGTGTCAACTTCATCGACACGGCCGAAGGCTACGGCACGGAATCCATCATCGGCCAAGCCCTACAAGGCCGCGACCGCACCGCCATCGTCCTCTCCACCAAAAAATCTACCCGCCACGAGCAGGTCACACCCGACGCTTTGCAAGACAGCCTCGACCAAAGCCTCAAGCATCTAGGCACCGACTACATCGACCTCTACAATCTCCACGGCGTCGTGCCCCAAGACTACGCCTATCTCGTCAACGACGTTTACCCCGCGCTGCAAAAGGCGCAGCAACAGGGCAAAATACGCTTTGTCGGTCTCAGCGAGATGTTCAACGAAGACTTCGAACACACCATGCTCCAGCAGGCCCTAAGCGACGATCTGTGGGATGTCCTAATGGTCGGCTTCAATCTGCTCAACCAGACCGCCCGCGCCAATGTCTTCGCGCAGGCCATCGCGCAAAACGTCGGCATCCAAATCATGTTCGCCGTCCGCAAGGCACTTAGCCACCTCGACAACCTGCGCGCATTCACCGACGCCCTCGTCGAAAAGGGGCAAATCGATCCCGCCGACCTTCGGCTGAGCTCAGGTCGAAGCCTCAACGCCTTCCCCGATTTCCTGTTGGCCGAAGCCCCATCCCTACCCGACGCCGCCTATCGCTTCTGTCGCGACGAGCCCGGCGTCCACGTCGTCCTCTCCGGCACGGGTAACTCCGACCATCTCGACGCCAACCTCGCCTCTTTCGCCCGCCCGCCGCTGACGCAAGAGACGCGCGACCGGCTCATCCATATCTTCCGGCACGTCAATTCTACCACGGGGCAAGCGGTGTAGGATTAACCTAATTGCAAACAGATGACGCAGGCAAGATAGAAGATTGACGGCCCCTAGTCGCCGTGCTATCCTCTAAAAAACTTAGGACTTGAGAGGTTTCCGATGAATAAAATCGGAGAGCAAGAGATACGGCGCGTCGCCGAACGCATTGGTCGCCAAGCAGACGCCGAGCAGGTCATCCTATTCGGCTCCTATGCCCGAGGCGAGGCTACCGAGCACAGCGATGTCGATTTACTCGTGATCGCCCCAAGCGACCTACCGCGCTTCAAACGCAGCCGCGCCCTCTATAAATCGCTACGCCCGTATCCATTCGGCATGGACTTGCTGGTATATACCCCGGACGAAATAGAAAAAGGCCAACAGTCGCCTCTTTCTTTTGTTTCCACTGCGCTACGCGAGGGCAAGACCGTCTATGTCCGCCGAGACTGAACTTGCCCGCCAGTGGCTGACTAGGCTGCACTATGGGAGAATCCGATGAGTACTGAATACACTATTGTCATCGAGAAAGATGAAGACGGTTATTACGTTGGGAGTGTCCCCCGCCTTCCGGGCTGTCATACCCAAGGGAAGTCAATCGACCAGTTGCTCGAACGGATGCAGGAGGCGATCGCACTCTGGCTTGAAGTCGAAGGTGAAGAGGGCGAAGACGCTCCGAGTCCGCTTGAACTGGTAGGCATTCAAAGAATATCCGTATGAACAGAATGCCGCGTGTGACGGGAGCCCATGTGGTCCGATCTCTGCGGAAAGTCGGTTTCGAGCTTGTGAGGCAACGAGGGAGTCATGCGATTATGAAGCACCCCGATGGGCGAAGCACGGTTGTGCCCATTCATGGCAGTGAAACGATCGGCGTTGGCCTTATGTCTAAAATTCAGAGAGATGTCGGGATTGATCGAGAGGAATTCATTGATCTGCTCGGCAATTGATCCAACAGCGGCTTCAGATGTCAAAAAATGGCTGAGGCATTGCACTATGGGGAATTATATACTTAACACCACCAACCCGGCCTTTTGGCCTGAACTAAGCCTAAATTAAACAAGAACTTGCAGAAAATAACACCAACTAGTGAGGACCAGAAAAATGAGTCTAAATCGCAACGTCACGATCCAGATTGATACGGATTCTCCACACCACCATACAAGTCCTGAGATACCGACGTAATCTTTGTCAGGCGATCTTCGAATTGTTACACCACGTTCAAGGCCATCTGCGAACAATCACACTAAACAAAAACGCGGCAAGATTCGTCCATTACGGGCGCGTCTTGCCGTTATTTTCATGTACAATCCTACCTCTTTAGTTTACTCCATTCAAAAGGCAAAGTCCCATCTCTAGTATAAAAAAGTTGAACATGCCCACAACGATTGCAATTATGTATTTTGAAAGTAGCATCACCTTCCGGTTTTAACCCAAAAAGTTCAATTTCAGAACGGTCCATATCTTTGCTTGGAAAATCCGAAAATGGTCGATAAAAACCGAACCCACAAACCTTACATGGACGAAGAATATCTCTTATTGGGTCCGCACTTAATTCCAAAGCACGAAGTATATCGTCGATATATAACCATAGATTACTTGCATCAGGCAAACAGTCCGCTTCATTTTCAACAACACACTTATCAAGAAGTTCATTGACAAATTCCATTGCAGGAATATCAGGAAACATAAATTGAAGATTATATTTTTGTTTACGCTGATACCAGAGAGGAAGACTTAACTCCTTTGAGATCATAGACCAAATAACCTTACCCAATGAAAATACATCAAAACTAGGATTCACCTCTTCCAGTCGGGCATTTTCCGCCCAAGGAGGCATCCATCTATGACTGCCTACATTCTCCATTGTGTGACTTAATCTTGTCCTATTTCTATCCGCAAAAAAGACAAGACCGAAATCACCAAGCACTAATTTTTCCCCATCTAAAAAAATGTTCTCGGGCTTTATGTCTCGATGAACAAGTCCTGCTCTATGCAAAGAAGAAACTCCTTCAACAACTGGCTGAATTGCAGTCAAAGTCCGTTTTACCTGACCAGTAAACCGATCAGAGTTTTTTTCCAAAGTTCCAGCAGGATAGTATTCTGAGACAAACCACTTTTCATCAAGATCAGAGTCCTCAATTTTCAGAAGATTCGGATGATCGACTTGTTTCATTGCCTCCAACTCTCGTCTAAGTCGTTCTTCTGCATCATCGTAATTCCGGGACTTATCTGGTGAATGAAGAATTTTAAGTGCTTTCTGATTTAAGCAGTCATTTGCACTAAGAAGTATTTGAATACCCTCTCGCAACTCCCTTACAATATTTCCAGCAAGTAGATTTTCAAGGGCATTTTCTTTGCTTTCATCTTCCTCTTGAATCAAACGTTTCTTGATCTCCAAAGCATTTTGAATCGCCAAGGGGAAATGAAAAACGTCGAAATCAGATTTAGAGAGGTCCAAAGCCAAATAAACTTTACCTTGACCTCCCTCACCAATCTCTTTAATCTTTCTCCAGCGGTTATTGTACTTCATTTTACACCTTCTTTTTTTCTTCGATCTTAGGCCCTCGCACAGTCCGTATCTTCTCCTTCTTCACTTCAATTCTAAGACGATCACCCGGCCCGATTCCTCCGGGCAGAGTAAGACCATTTGGTCCATCATCGGGGATAAAGAGCGGAAAATCTCGACGGATTTTCTTTTCTCTGTATTCGTCGAAATCGTCTTTGCTGAAATTTGCGAAGGCGTAAGGATGTCGGGGACGGGGCTTGTTCTGAGGCGGGGATAATCGTACATTATGCCTGTGAGACATTTCGGAACTCCTTGGTAAGGTATAGTGAATGTCTCCGAACTCTGATACGTCCCGCTAAGGCGTGTCAGACCGGATCGCCCCCGCCATCTGCCCGAAGGCATCCAGCGGGGGCTTTTTATATGCTTTTGAATCTAAAAAGTCAGTCGGGGATCGCAAGTATCCAGCCACACAAAATCCCCGGCACCAGTCCAGCACCGGGAGAGAATTTGACCTTACCGCGCTAAATCCGTATAGTTTTTTCCCCCTCCATCCATACCCATAAGGAGAAGACAAATGACTGGTGATCCAGAAAAAAAGAAGTAGTTAGTGCCTGTCTCGGCATCAAGGCCGTATCGAAGAGGCTATAAGAGAGTTTAACAATCGCCTCGACGACAAGCTAGGGCCAACAAGTGAATCCTCAAGCCAAAGACAGAAAGATGCCAATAAAGGGATCAAGGAATTAGAAGAGTGGCTTGAACGTTTCAAAGAAAAAGTCGGAGTAGGCTAACACCAGCATCAAACACCCAATAGCCCCCGGCACCAATCCAATACCGGGGGCGACACAATCCTCCCTCAGTTTACTTCTTTTTCCCCGTCCAGCCTCTCCTCTAGCTGCTCAGACGCTTTATCAAACAAGCGATTCCACCTATCTATCTGCTTATCACTTCCCGCCACAATAGCGTCTTTCGTCACGGTCCCTTCTTTTCCCACTTGCCCATTCTGCTACACTTTGAAAAAAAATTGTGCCGCGACGGTACGTAATAACTCTATCCGATGGAGGTTCACAATGACATCCGAACACAGTTTTCAAGGAAAATTTTGGCAGCATATTGATCCAGCCGACCTCGCTGCGACTATCTTGGCCTCTGAACATGCCTGTGAACATATCCCTATCGTAGTGACAGGAACTAAGCCCCCACGGCAAGCTATCTGGCGATGGGGAACATACGGCCTACTTGAACCACTTTCGATGGGAGTTTGGTACTCTTCCATGTACCATGCTTTCAAGTCTTGGTGCCAAGACCATATCCCCAACTCACAACCTATCCCCAAGACCTACCTCAAACGGGTATGCAGTCAAATCAGGCAACAGGCTCCATCCTGTCCGAACCTGCGCCGTTTCAAGCACACGGGGAAAACAGGCCGCTTCTTCGACGAAGAGGACCACAAAGACGATAGGGCGATCCAACAGTTCGGAGGACAGTTTGATCCTCGCTACAAGGCTTTCCGCGAAAACCAAGAAGCGGAAAACAGAAAGAGGCTACACCCTCGCTCTTGGACGGACGAATACGAAGAGGTCCATGTTGACCTAGCGCAGGCGATCCCTCCATCGCCTCGCCCCCAACCAAAGCCTGCCTCGCAAAGAGTCTATCTGAACTCGGGCGGGCTGACTCCCGAATTAGAAAAGGTCCGGGAGGCGTGCTATGCGCGTTTCGAGGAACACTATCCAGACCTTGCACTCATACAAAGCAAGAACCTGTCTCACATACACCACTCCAATTACGGCGGTCCCAACAGACAAAAAGGTTCTCGGCGTTGTGTTGTGTGCGATGCTTTGGCCGAAGATACTTGGCTAAACGACCACCACTGGGAAGCTCTTTGGATGCCAAACCAGACAAAGATACCGAGATTCTATGGCAAAATAGCGGTGATGCACCCCTACTATCCCAAGGCGTTGCCCCAATCCGAATTGGTCTGTGTCCGCTTCTTGGCACCAAAAGATTCGTGGTATGCTCCCGGATCATCCTGCACCATCTTCATCGGCCCACCCGAGTTGATGGATAGACACCTACCACGAAACAACTATATGCTTGACAGACAGGATTTCAACCCTGAACACGTCTCCTATCTAGCAACGCATTGATCCCTCCGGCTACAAAAAACCCCCGCGCTCGTTCAAAGAGCCTCGGGATTGACCTGCTCTCGACTACATTCTACGTTCTCCGCCCTAACTTACCCCACTCTAACTGCGGAAAATGGAGGAACCCATGCTATTTTTAGGAACACCACAGATAACAGAAAACTGGCTACGTCAGCTTTTTAACCAGCATCCCAAAGACAGCCATACTCTGACAGAGATATGCAAAAGCTACACCGATTGGAGACAAAGCCAAGAGATTCCTACGTCCAGATTTGAACTGTTTATGATTAAACCTGTAATATCCTACCTCTTGGATTATGTGCTCCATGAAGAAGGATTTATAAAAAGAAAACAGCGCAGCAAAAGAAGTCATTATCTATACTCTAAGCGGTAATACCAACAACGTTTCACATGGCCCGCTACTTGTGGCATACCAACGCAGAAACCGGCCACCGCCACCGCGCTTACCGCCGCGAATTTTCACGCCATCTCGGGTTATTCCGCCTCTTTATCGAGGATGCAATTCAGGCGGACGAATGGATAAAGCTACCGGAAAAGAATTGGTACATGATGGCCAACGAAAACGAGAAAGGCGATGTGTTGACCGCCTTTCTCTGGTTCGGCCCACCCGAAACGGAGAATCCACACGTCATAATGCAAGTGCAGCGGGAGTATTGGCCTTGGCGATCTAAATTGGTTTCTGATGCTGGAGCTTTACGATCCGTACCCGTCGTCGCCGCAATAGAAGCAATCGAGCTAACCAGACATATCGCTTGGGCATGGCTTGAAACCCCTCTCTGATCCAACCACAAAAAAGCCCCGCGCTCGTTCAAAGAGCGGCGGGGCTTAGTTTTCTCGGTCTTTCACTTAAAAACCCATCCCATAACCAGCACCAATCCGAATACGCCCCTCCGAATCGGTCATCATTTTCTTAGAATGACCGTTCCTCTCAACATGGTATTCCGTATTGGGCATCAAACCCTCTATATATCCTTTAGAATCAAGCACAGGAATCTCTTGAGCTTCTTCCGGCTTACCTATCGGATAGCATTTATACACACGCATAGATCAACACCTTCTCCTTATAGTGATTGGTGTGCTTTTGGCAAAACAGCTATATTGATAGCCCCGCCGAGTTTCCGAGACTCAGCGAGGCACAAACCCCTTTTACTTCATCGGTTTTAGGGCCTATCCTGTGTTTCCGGCAAAGGCACAGTAATCTCTGGCGGAATCTCAGGAACCGTTACGGTAAGCCCATCCCGTCCGGGCTGAGTTAGCTCGGCGGGAGGGCTTACTGGCTGTCTCTCCCAAGGCGGGAAAGCTCTTTGAGGATTTTTCTGCATTTGCAATTTCCTCGAATTTTTGAAGGGTCCACTCCCCTCGTAGCTCGCCGGACTATTCCGACTCGGACAGACCAGTCCATTTGACCAGCATCCTTGCTTGTTCTATTTTCCTTGAACCTTTGTTTAAGGAACACCAGTAGGGGCCGGGAACCCCGATGATCTGGTGTTGCTCAAAAGGTACGTAGATTCAATGTACCGAGCAAGGCTTACGGCAATGGCTTCCGCGCATCCTCGTGCGGAAGCCGTCGCTGCCACTCAAGATCCGCAGTCAGCAGTGTAAAACGCATCCCTCTCCACTCCCTCCCTCCAATTCATTGAATCTCCCTCTTTTCTTGAAAACCAGCCTTCATTTCCCGTTTCTCTGAACCGCCCACCGTAGTTGGAATCCCACGCCGACACCAGCCCCAAGTAGCAGGCACAAAAAGCCCCGCGCTCGTTCAAAGAGCGGCGGGGTTTGACTATTCCGTATTAGATCCTTATGGTTCTCTCTCGTCCACCCACAACCTCAGCCGGGAGAAACAGCGATGAATACATTTTGTGATGAGTGTCCATATAAAGAAGAGTTAGGACAAAGAATAGAGCTTTTTCAATGCAAAGGTTTAGATGTCAAAAAATTTAATGATGTATTAAATTTCGCCCCTCCATCATCGCACAAGAGCAAATGTTGCATAAAAGCAGATTTATGTGTTGCGAGAACAAAATTAGATTATGAGATATTTCAGCAAGGTATTAAACTATAATTCAATGTATGACTTCTTAGAAAAGGGATTCGCCGCTGGCCTTGCTTGGGCAATAGTACTGGTTTACAGCCACAAGATAACCCCCGGCACTTTCTGCAAGCGGCGGGGTTTGACCTTATCGTGGCTCAATCGTTATCGTTCTCCGCGCCACTTATCTCACCCAAAGTAGAACGAAATGAATAACTTAAACTTACGCTTCGAGTATAAAATAATAACGGATATAGACAGAGAAAGAGATGACAACTCTGGCTATGCTCCTGTTCCTATGGAAAAAATCGTGGTCCAAGGCAATATCATAACCATAGTTGACATGATTCCACCTAACACACTCTATAAATTAAGAATTAAAAAAGAAACTCAATATCAATGGATAGACCTACCAATTCGGAAATCAGATTTTAAAGGAGTGATGGAATTAGTGCTCCAATGAGTTTCCCGGGTTCAACTCGGACAGATCAAATTGCTTCGCCTACTTCCGATTTACATACTTTGACAAGTCCCGTCAAACTGCCCACCTGTTCAGGAAAACAAGCCGATTTCTACACGGTCGAGTGTAGTGGTGCTAAGTATATAATTCCCGCACTATGCAGAAGGGACATCTAAAGGGATTATTGCCATAGACTTGGGAGATTTCCAATGATCAAAAATGAAAGGCAATATCGGCTCACCAAAGTACAGGCAAACAGATTCTCACAGACCTTGCGGAGTCTCGGCGAGGCCGACGGAGTACATCCGCTTATTGTCAAGGCACAGCGCGAGGCCCTGAGCAGCCAGATCGCCGACCTAGAAGAAGAATTGCGCGAATATAAATCTCTAAAGACGGAAAAAAATAAACTACATGGCTTCAATAAAAGAACTTCAGCCGCTTATGACCGAACCAAGGGAAGACCTTGACGCTGAATTCAAAGATTGGCTGGATCTGACTAGCAACGAGCATGACAAAGCCACACTGGCGAAGGCTGCGATTGCGTTGGCCAACCATGGTGGTGGGTGCATCGTCATTGGCTTTGGGGATCAACCCCTTGAATCACGGCCACGTCTAGGGGGAATTCCAGAAATCACACAAGACTCCGTAAACGCGGCAATACGCCGATATGCCGAGCCAAGGTTTCATTGTGAGATGCATAATGTGCCTCATCCAGACACAGGTGAGGTGCATCCAGTGGTCATTGTCCCTAGTACACTTACTGTTCCCGTGATGAGCAGACGAGATTGTCAAAGAGTCATCGCTCAAAACCGTTGCTACATTCGGAAGCCAGGTCCAGAAAGCGAACAACCTCAGACGGCGGAAGAATGGCGTACTTTGCTCAATCGCTGCGTGAGGGCTAACCGAGACGAGATGCTGGAAGCGATACGCTCGGTTATCACGGGGAGTGTAGAAACGCCAACCTCGATACCAAACGCACTCGACGACCTGCAAGATTACTGCACTTCGGCTCGTGGTCGTTGGGAGGAATTGGTATCGGACGAGCCTGACAACTCTCCAGCACGGTTTCCGCACGGCTACTACGAAATGGCTTTTTCTCTGGTAGGTGCGACACCGGCGAATGACCTTATCGAACTTCAAAATCGGCTTAGTGTCGCGAGGCAGATCAAATTGTCGGGATGGACACCATTCTTGGAGCTGCAAGTCCCAGGCTGGGTTCCGTATGCTCACGAAGATTTTGTGGAAGCATGGCTCGGAAGGCCTGATTACAATGGCCGAAGAGCCGAAGAGTCATACCTTTGCGATTTCTGGCGAGTATCACTCGATGGGAAGCTCTACACTATCCGTGGATACCTTGAAGACGGGCAAGGTAATGATCCCGGCCGTGTGGTTTATACCACCACCCCGATTTTGTGTATTGGCGAGGGACTGTTATTTGCAAGTCGCTTGGCGGAAACATTTGAAGAGAGCAATCAAATTGCCATTCACTGCCGTTTCACAGGACTGGAGGGTAGGTGCCTTAGCAACCCCCCCTGGGTCCTCCCCTTACCATCTTTCCTTATGGTCTCTTCCAGTAGCACGGATGAAGTCACATTGACGGGGCAATTCACTCAGCAACAGGTGCAAGACAATCTTGCTGAGGCTCTTCATCCTCTTCTACAGCGGCTCTACGAGAAGTTCAACTTTTTCAATTTATCGTTTGACTTAGTTGCCAAGGAACTCAGGGAAATGCGGAGCAAGCGCTTGTGATGGCTCTACATTGGCGACATACCGAAGTTCCATGGTCCTTATATCGTGTCCACAAACAACGTCACTCACGGCTCCGCTCACGTTTGTAGTCGAAGCTGTCGTCCCAGTCGAATAGGCCCAAAAGATCCTGCTTTCGTCCCGATCCACACACGTCCACTATCCCCCCAATCCGCCGTGCCATCTCCGCAAAGTACAGCACTTCCTCCGGCGTCAGCGCCCGCCCCAAGACATCACTTTCCCGATACGATAGCCATTTCTTGAGCACCTGATAGCCGCCGAGTTTGTAGTCCCAAATCGCGGCGGGGACGTTGCGCCAGAAGGCACGGTCGTTCAGATACACGTCTAGCGTCTTTTCGCCCAGCACAGATATGGCATCCCCCAGCGCGGCGCGTTCGTCCGGGGTGTATTCGCGCTCGACGATGCGGCCTTGGCCCGGCATTACGGCGTCGCCTGTTCCGTAGTGGCCCCATCCGGCGGTGAGTGCGAAATCGTCGCCGGTCATGTTGCGGTCGTCGGTGGTGGCGGGCACAGCGAGGACGGCGATTTTCGGGCGCAACGTGCCTTGGGTAACGCCCGGCACGGGTGTTTCGGGGTCGAGCAGGCGAGCTAGTTCGCGGCCCCGCGCCGCTGATGCAGCGAGTGTCTCTGATGCACCGTCCGCTTCGCCATCGGGCCAGCCCGGCAGCGGGATGCGCGGCCATTCCATGCGGAGCGCCCCGGCGTTGGCTTCGCGGTAGGCAGGATCGTGGAGGGTGGCGAGGACATGGTGGAAGAGGTCCTCTACATCCGCGCCGAGATGGTGGAGATAGCGTTGCGCGACACCGGACAAATTAGGGCGGCGTTGAGTGGCGTTCCCAGCAGTTGCGAGGCTGTCATCACAAAGCCATGCGGGAAACATATTAGTCCCGCGCTCAATCAGATGCCGTGAAGCGATATGTTTCGTGAAACATGCCTGTGGTTCGCCTGAACCTTTCCGCAAATGCTGTGCAGCCGAAAGCCACAAGTTGCCCTCGAATATATGCGGCGGATAGCGGGGACTTTTCTCTCGAAGCAGTTTCGTTTCTGATTCCCAGTAGAGCCAGCGATTATCGAACGGCCGGTAGGCGTGGCGGACAAAACCACACTCATTGGGACCACCGCGTTTGAGTAATGTGTCTCGCACTGCACGTGCGTCGAACCGCCCAGTGTCCTGCATCACACGTGGATAGCGCTGTGCAATTTTGTCATGGCTCAAAGCAGCGTCGAAGTAATCGACGACCCGCGCCCGAAGCCGGACGAGGTCGGTATCGATGAGAAATGTATCGCGGCCAGTCTCGGCCCCCTGAAACGACACCGGAAACAAATCAGGCAGCGCCGGCCAGTCGAACCAATCCTTGCTCACTGCCGTTTGTGCAAACGGCAAACCAAGCGGCAACACTGGCTCAACGCTATCATAGAGCGTGTCCGGTTCCACCCCCTCCGTCTCAATCAATTCCTCACGCTTGGCCTGTCCCCACAGATGCCGAAAGCCGACCTCTTTAGTTGGCGCATGATCGGCCTTGTGCACCAGCGTCGCAATCGCCGTTCCAACTTGAATGCCGACCGGATCGCCTTCCGTCGAAAAAATGCTTGGGTCCGGCGAACCATCCGGCGCAACCTTGCCGGTCTTGTATTTGTCGCCGTTCAAGCAGTCAATCCGTATCGCGTCGAACGTCTCCAGATAGCGCTCCCGCATCCCCGTAAACGACAGCCCATCGAGCCAAGAATAGTTGGAAATGAAGCACACTACGCCTTGGCCCGTCTTCGCAATGCGTCGCTCCGCCATGCGAAAAAAGCGCACATAGAGATCGTTCAGCCCTTGGCCTTCAGGCCGGCGCACCCGCTTGGTCATGCGGTAGGTTTCCGACAGCTCGCGCTCCTCGTCCACCGCCATGCCAGCAAAACCGTTATAAGGCGGATTGCCCAAAATCACCAGAATCGGCGTCTCCTGCTTCACCCGCTCGGCGCGGTCGCGTTCCTCCTCCAGTTCGGGAAACGGCAACGGCTTGGTCGTGCGCGGCTCCCAGCCAGTCAGCGCATTGGTGAGAAAAACTTGGGCGCGTTCCTGCCCATCATCGGCCAGCGCCGCGTCAAGTACCTGCATGGTCAACCCAACTTGCAAATGAGCCACGACAAAAGGCGCAGGCATAATCTCAAAGCCAAACACGCGCTCGGTCGCCGCCTGCTTGACCCGCGCGCCAGTCAGCGCACCCAAGCCTTGATTCTCCAGATTGGCGGCAATGCGGCGCAGCACTTCCGCCAGATACGCCCCAGTGCCGCAGCACGGATCGAGCACATAGACGTTTTCCGCAGCCAGCCCGTCGGCAATGCCGAGATCGTCCCGCAGCGCCTTATCCACGCGGGCGACCATGTAGCGCACCACTTCGGCTGGCGTGTACCAGACGCCCAACTGCTTGCGCAACTCGGGATCAAAGGCTTCGAGGAACGGCTCGTAGAAATAGGTTACAGCTTCGCCCTCGTTGAAACGGGCAAAGAAAGCGTCGCAGTCCACTCGGTCGAGCGCAGCAGACGTCCAGTCCAGCACCTCAACGAGGCCGAGCGGTTGCAGCCGACCGGGCTGCGATAGCTGTTGGAACAGCGCCTGCATGACGGGTGCCCGCAAATGCCAAACCGCTTCGCGCCAATTAAACGCTTTCCCGGGTGGCGGTGTTTGCCGCGCCCACAGCACCCAAGCGGAAAACACCCCGTAGAACAGCGTCTGCACCAGCGTCGAACGGAAAAACCGCGCCCCTCGTTCGCCCTCAAAGCGGACGCCAAGCGCCTCTTCCAGTGCCGCCCGCACCGCTTCCAACGACGGCGCATCGCCCGCCGCCTCGACCCGCGCCAGCGCATCGCGAGCATGAGACGCCAGCAGCCAAGCCAAATCCCTCGGCTCGGCCAGCCGCGCCCGATGCGCCAATGCCCGACACAGATATTCCCCCAAGCCTGCGCCGACCTCGCCGGCAAAAGCACGCGGACTCTCCAACCGTTGCGCGAATTCCGCCGCACTTGCCGCCAGCCGAAACGTTTCGAGCTTAGCCGGTCGCCCCGCCGCATCCTCGCCTACCAACACGAAGTCGCGCGTATTAGTCACCAGCACCAACCGATAGCGATCCCAATAGCGGCTCACCTGATCGCTCGCCGCAGTCAACCAAGCGTCATCATCAGCCGCCTTCACTTCAACCACGCCGCCTTCGGGCACCTGTCCCTGTTTTGGTTGCCCCTTCTGCACCTGCTTTGCTGCATACAGCCCAAAATCGGGATGCCCCGCCCCCTGATCGGCCAACTCGCCAACGCAAAACACCTTGGGCTTGAGCGTCGCGCCGATGGCGTTCAGCAAGGTCGCCAGCGGCCCATAGCTCGACCGCTCGCCGGTTGCGCCGCCGGAGGCACGAATCCGTTGCAGGTCGGCGAGATAGGTTTCAACCGCTGTTGTCAGTTTAGTATTTGTTCTCGGCATCGTCTCTGTTTTCGCTGAGCAAAACTTCGATTCAAACTGGTCTCCGGTAGTCAATCCAACTCTATGCCGTATTTCTTTTTTACGCCCTTGACGAGGTACCCCAGTTCCGGTGCACAGGCGACGGCGGTCATCTCGCATCTTTCTCCCGCCCGCCACTGACGCAACAGACGCGCGACCGACTCATCCACATCTTCCGCCGTGTCAATTCTACTACGGGACAAGCGATATAAGCGTTTATCGCCAATCCAGTACCTTAGAATAAAGCTTTGATATACTGTGCGATAATTGCTCAACAATATAATTTGACTATATTGGTCTAAAGGAATTAACTAGAAAGGACATTCCATGCAAACCACGACAGTATCACAACTCAAAATGTCGTTGAGCGCCTACTTGCGTCAAGTTAAAGCTGGTGAAGAGGTAGTAATCACCGAGCATGGCCGTCCCATTGCTCGTTTGCTGCCCCTCGCCAGTCCTGTGCCCTTCCCTGAGCACTTGAAAGACCTAGAAGAAAAGGGGCTTCTCAAGCGCGGGGAGAAGTCCTTACCCGAGGATTTTTGGAATCTGCCGCGTCCTGCTGACCCCCAAGCAGCCGTGCGTTCGGCGGTCTTGCGCGAGCGAGAGGAAGGCTGGTGAAATTTTGGGATACATCGGCTATAGTGCCGCTGTGTGTGCAAGAGCCTAATTCGGCTACGGTACAAGAGATCCTCGTCAAGGATCCTTCCATGGTCGTTTGGTGGGGCACTCGCACTGAGTGTATCTCTGCCCTGATGCGCCAAGTGCGAGAGGGCAGCTTGGCACCCGCTGACGAACGCGCCGCTCGTCACGTATTGCACACCCTGATGCAAACCTGGACAGAGATGCAGCCGAGTGAGGCGTTGCGCAGTACGGCCGAGCGGTTACTGGCCGTGCATCCGTTGCGGGCAGCGGATGCGTTGCAACTGGCCGCCGCCATCCTGTGGTGTCAAGGGCTCACAACAGGACAGGGCTTTGTGTCGTTTGATCAACGTCTCTGTGATGTGGGCTATCGAGAAGGCTTTACCGTACTGCCCGAGGCGTTCTGAGAAACCGGCAGATAAGCTAATGCTCGATCCATTTAATACTTCGCCCTTCTACCCCTTAAGCGCCCCCACAGTAATCCCCTTCGTCAAATATTGCTGCAAGAAAGCATACACCAACATCGTCGGAGCCATAATCAACACCAACCCGGCAAAAGCCATCCCCCAATCGCTGCGATACTGACTAACAATAGTGATATTGGCCAGCCCCAACGGCAGCGTGCGCAACGCCTGTGACCCCTCCCCGGACAGGAACATAAACGCCATGAAAAACTCGTTCCAAGTCCCCAAAAAGGCGAAGATACCCACCGTAATAAGCCCCGGCCGCGCCAACGGCAACATAATCGACCAAAACGCCCGAAACTCTCCCGCCCCATCGATCAGCGCCGACTCGTGCAACCCAGAGGGCAAAGACTTGAAAAACCCCGTGAGGATAAAGATGGCAAACGGCATCCCAAAGGCCACATAGACTATCAGAATGCCCAGCCGCGAATTGAGCAGCCCAAAGTCCTTCATCTGAAAAAAGAGCGGCACAATCGACAGTTGCAACGGAATCATCAGCCCGGCCAAGAAGTAGAAAAACATCGGCCTCACCCCAAAGAAGCGAAAGCGCGCCAGCGCATAGGCCGCCATTGCCGCTAACAGCATGGAAACCGCCACCGTCGAGATGGTCAAAAAGACGCTGTTGAAGAAGTAGTCGCCGAAGTGCCCTTTAGTCCAAGCGTTGGTAAAGTTGATCCATTGCAGATCGCCAAGCTCGGGCAAACTGAAAGGGTTGAGAAAAATCTCGCGGTCGGTCTTCAGCGAAGTGTACAACAGCCACAGCATCGGATAGACCACAACCGTCAGATAGCCGCATAGCGCCAAATAGACGAAAGGTTTGGCAAAAGAAAATTTTTCTTGTTCCGCCATGTTCAAAACTCCACAGCTTCGCGCTTCATTGCGCGCAAGGTCGCGGTAGTGCCAAAGAAGACGATCAAAAAGAGCAGCACGGCAATCGCCGTAGCCTCCCCCACCTTAAACTCAGTAAACATCGCCTGCACCATCCGCGTGCCAATCACGTGGTTGTCGGTCGTCGGCCGCTGATTGGTCAGCAGCCAAATCACCTCAAACGCCTTCATCCCGCCGATGATCATAAACACAATCGCTATCGACAACACCTCCCAAATCAGCGGCACAGTAATCGACCAAAACTGCCGCCAAGCCGAGGCCCCGTCGATGTCGGCCGCCTCGTACATGCTCTGCGGAATGCTCTCCATCGCCGCCAAAAAAAGCACCATGTTAAACCCAGCCGCGCCCCAAATCGACATGGGTATCAGCGCCCAGTAAAGATTGTCCTGCGCCAGCCAAGCAAACCCCTCAAACCCCTCCAATCCCAAAGCCACCAACACCGTGTTGATCGGCCCGCCCTGTGGATTGTACAAGTGCATCCACAGCAGCGTCGCCGCGACCCCGCCGAGGATGTTGGGAAAGAAGAACACGATGCGGAAGAGCTTAGCCCCTACTACCTCGCGGCTGATGCACACCGCCAGAAAAAGCGCCAGCGGCAACACGCAAAGCGGGATGATGAACATGATGAAGAGATTGTTCGACAGCGCAATCCAGAACTCGTCGCTCTCAAACAGCAGCCGCTGGAAGTGCAACAGCCCGACGAAAACCATCTCCGTCAGCCCATCCCAGCGCATCGCGCTCCAGACAAAGGATTTGATGCTGGGCACCACCACAAAAAGCGTGTAGAACGCCGCGGCCGGACCGACGAAGAACACCACCCCCTTCCAAGGCAGACGCACAGTGCTAGTAGGTCGAGGAGCTTGGCCCGTCTGTCTTTCGCGCCATTGCCGCGCCGTCGTATAAAACCAGTAGCCCATCGCCAGCGTCAACAGGCCCAACAGCAGCGCGGGCTTCCACAGGTGGCGGATGGTAATCTGATCCGGTTGCTGGCTGCGGTTGCGCACCGCTTCAGCCGCCGACTCCAGCTCTTTGGCCCCTTGCTCTGGCGTCATCTGCCCATTGACGATCTTGAAGCGCACGTCGTTGAGAAACTGATCCATCTCCGGGAAACCCTCGCCCGGAGCAGTGCCATAGCTCGTAGTCGCCTGCTGCGCCAGCGCCACCAAGTCCTGCAAATCTTCGCTGGTCCGCCCCTCCATCGCCCCATCGACGGCTACCAAAACATCGCGCATCTCGGCAAAGGTACCGGCCATCTCCTGCGAGGTCATAAAGCGCAAAAAATCCGCGCCTAACTCGGGGTGGGCGCTGTTTTTGAAGACAAAGTAATACCCGGCACCAGTATATATGGCACCAGGTTCGCCAGCCCCGCCCTCGACTACGGGCAAATTAAACGCCCCCAAGCGGAAACCGTCGGGGATTTTGCCCATCATCTCGCTTTTGAGCCATGAGCCACAAAAGACCATCGCCGTATGCCCCAAGAAAAACTCGAGTTGCGCCTCGGTGTGGCTCATGCCGAGGGCACCGGGTTGGAAGTACTCCTGCGCCGTGCGCTGAATAAGCCCGAGCGCCGTTACGAATTCGGGATTGGCAAAACTGCCCGGCACTAGATCCTTCTGCTCGTAGAACCGCTCGCGGCCAGCAAGGTGATAATAGGCGTTGTCAGTCACGCCGCCGATATAGCCTGGATAGCGCCCCTGAAAGGCCAGCGGCCAGACCCCTGCGGCGCGGATTTGCTCGCAGAGGGCGAAAAACTCATCCCAAGTGCGCGGCGGTACCCAGCCGTGCTCTTCAAACATGTTCTTGTTGTACCAGACGGCGTAAACCGAGTAGAGGAAGGGGATGCCGTAGATCTTGCCCTCGTACTCATAGCGGTCGAGGCTGCCGGGCAGGAAGGATTCGCCCCAAGTCTGGTCCCCTTCCCAACTCGGCCCATCCAAAAAGTCGTCGAGAGGCAGGATTTCGCCGTTGCGGATCAGCGCCCAATAATTGAGACCTGCGTTGCTGACTTCCGGGAACGTCCCTTCGAGAATCCGCACCCGCACCTTGTCGGCAATGCGCGGATCGCCGTAGAGATCGATCTGCACATCGGGACGGACCTTTTCGTACTCGCGTGCGGCAAAAAAGAAAAAATCCAGTCCCGCACCACCCTCAAAAATGGGCACTTCAACGCGAGTCGCCGCTTGCGCTGACACTGGACCGCAAAGCAGCCCCAGCACAACGGTCGTCCAGCCGATGACTTTGTTAGGCGTTATTATTTTCAAAAGAACTGCTAGAAGTCGGCGGTTGCTCTAGGCTTGTTTGTCATAGCAACCTCTCGTAAAGAATTGATATAAACGGCCTTTTGCATAAAAACACCCTCTGCGAGAGAAGTGCCGCCTCTCTCGCAGAGGGTAAAAAGCAGAAAGAAAACCTACTCGCTAAAACTCGCCTTGATCCGCGCCCACGACCGGTCCTCAACCGCAGTAGCGTCGGCGGCACCGACTAGCTGGCCATCGACGAAGCGCTCGGCATAGCGGAAGGTCGCCGCTTGGCCGGAGAGAGTGTGATAGCCCCGGTACTGTTGGGGGGCTTCGTCGAAGTCCGGCATGGCGATCTGGAAGCCGATGATGTGGCCTGGCTCCAGGTCCGTGGCCACGCTGGCCGCTTGGTCGCTAAAGACGATATCATCATAGGGCGTGACGTAGATTTCGAGAATCGACGTAGTTGGCGCTTCGCCGATCGACCCGCCGCCACCATCGCTCAGAGGCGGTGAGTTGAGCCAATCGGCCCGGCCAGGATAGCCCAAAAATCGCCCATCGGGCGAATCGAAAATCGCGTTCCACTTCTGGGCCTGACGGTTCTGGTTGAGCGCCTTCTCCTCGTCGGTCATGGTCTCGTCGTTGCCGAAATTGTACTGGCCACCTGAGTGGTCGCCATCCACCATGAACTCGACCGAATCGTGCTGCCACACCGAGGCGGGCGCACCGCCAGCGTACTCGTTGATGTACACATTGTCGGTGCGCTCGGCCGCGAGGTAGAGCCGATTGTTGGTGTTGTTCCAGCCCAGCCAGAGCCGATAGTCCATATCGGCCGGATCGTACTGGGCACCATCGCCAACGGTTGGATCGGCGAAAAAATCCTCCGGCGTGAGCGAAGCGTCGCCGACCACGTCCTCCCAGTCGGCGATATCCCCATCGAAGAGGTCGAGATCCCCCAGATCGGCGTCCGGAATCTCGAAGATCAGAAAGACCTTTTCGCCGATATGGGCATGGGCACTGCCAGCCAGCACGAGGGCCAGCATGAGGCAAAACGTACTGATGAGTCGCATAAAAGCACCTCCTTTAGGTTTGCTTTTAAGTGCGAGTCGCCGCGCATAGACGACTCTTGGTTAATGGGGCGCAATTTTACGCCCCAATTAAATCTTTACTCTCCACGCTCGGACACCAAAATTTTTCGATAAACTCGATCACCAAGCCCGTGCCCTCGTCGTGGCTTACATAGGGCGGCATGGCCGGATTGTACATCGCGTCAGTCAAGTCGCGGATCAGCGCCACATCCACTCCCCAACGCACCATCTGCTTAATAGCAAAGGTCCGGTGCAAAACGCACATATTGGTATGAACGCCCATAATCAGCAGATGGGCAATCCCTTGGTGCTGCAAGTAACTATACACCTCCGTCCCCTCATCCGAAATAATATCCCGCTCTTGATTGATCCCGATCCCCGGATGCTGCCGATCCCAAGCCTTGTAGGTCTCAGTCTCGCCAGTGTCCGACCCGTGATCCGAGGCATCCACCGGCAGAGGCGGATCCGGGCGCTCGGCATCGGGCGGCGGCGCAACTTGGGGAGCCGTGAGCGCGCGCTGACGCGCCGGCGCATTGGCGTAAAAATCCATAGTATCCGAAGGCGCGTGGACGATCAAGCCACCGGCCGCGCGCACCGCCCGAACCACCGCGTCCATCCGCTCGATCATAGCGTCGAGACGCTCGACCGCACCTCGGCACCAGTGGCCGTTCCACACGTCGCACAGCAAGAGCGCGGTTTGGTCCGCTGCCCATTCTTGAGTACGAGTCTGCACCTGCCAAATAGCGTGGCCACCTTCGTCTTGTGCAAGGCGCTGGGAACGCAAATTGAGTCGCAAAAAGTTGCTCATATTCCCTTCACTTAATCGGTTTCGCCCGACCAGTAATCCACCGCGTCGGCGCGGCGGAAAATGCGCTGTCGGTCTAAGGAACGGATGTTAATTTTGTCGGAATCGGGATATTGGGCCAAATCGTGCGACAAGACATTGCTCAAGGCCAAGAGCACACAGGGCTGCTGGCCTTGATTGGTGAACTTGTGAGCGCTACGGGGACCGGGTGGGAAGGCGATAAAATCGCCCTGTTCTACCGCCACTGGACCTCGGGGGCTGATCAGCGTACAGGCCCCTTCAAGAATGTAGAACATTTCCTCTTCAAAGTGGTGAAAGTGCTGCGGACAGATCGACTGGCCAGCGGACAGACGGAAGAGGCAGTAGCCCAGATGCTGGCCACCGATGAGCGGGTCGATATCCTTGATCTCCCAGCGATAGCCCGCAGGTCCACCCCCCGGCGTCCAAGGAATATCCTCTACATTGATCTTGTTGATATAAATATCGGTACGTTCCTCCAAGCATTCGAGCAACAGTCGGCGGGCATCGTGCAGAACGGAATGACCGTCGCCCATCAACAGAGCGTCAAAATCGAGTTGCAACAATTTGCGCAGACCCAAGGCCGCTTGAGCCGGATCGGCCAACTTGGCGTCCGGCAGCAAAGTAATGCGACCCAGCGGCGCACCGACGACCAGATCGCCCGCTAAGACCAGCTTGAGAGCCGGCCAGTACAGAGCAATCTCACCCGGACTCTTGCCGTGCGCCAAATGCACTACTCGGAGCCCAAGAACAATCTCCTCACCGTCGTCCAGCAAGCGGTCCGGTGGCTGGTCAAACAGGTCAGCGTCAGCGCGGTGGGCAGCGATACGAGCGCCAGTGCGGTCTTGGAAAAAAGCGGCTTCGCGCTCATGATCGCGATTGGTCAGCACGATCCAAGCAGCCCCGCCCAGTTGATCGAATTGCTCCAAGTCAGCCGCTGTCATGGGCACCGGGTCGATCAGGACATTGCCTTCTTCACGCACCCACAGATGGCCGTTGAAGTCAATCTGGCGCTCTTGGCTGAAGATGGACCAAGAGTAGAAGTTTGTAACGGCGATTTCTTTCACAGTGTATGTCCGGCGATTTTAAGAGAGGTTGAAATCTACAAACAGGCCCGCACAATATCGCGCGCCTTCAACAGATCATCGCGATTTCTGTAGTACTCAAAGACGAAATAGGGCACCTGCGCCCACTCCTGCAACGCGCCGATATAGGTCGGATAATCCAAGCACCCCGACCCCGTCGGCCCATAGTCAACGACCTCGCCGTTCTCGGCAAAGCGCGCATCCTTGCCGTGGGCGATTGCGATATCGGGGCCGAGCATTCGCACCGCGCGCACCAGCGGAGTGCGATCGGGCGCGAAGTTCGCTGCGTCCATGCAGACTTTGAGCGTTCTAGACCCCACCCGGTCCTGCAATCGCAAAAAGCGCTCCGCCCCGTCGACGCTCCCCGCCCGCGTCATTTCCACCGCGATGACAATACCAAGACGCTCCGCCGTTGCACAGGCCATCGCCAGCCCCGTGCATAGCCCCTCGAACACCGCTTGGTCGTCAACCCCCTCCTCTGGATATCCCGACGGATGCCACACCAGCACTGGCCGCAGGTTGTCCCCGAAACGCCCTTCGAGCGTTGCGGTTTTCTTCACGCAGCGCATTAACCTTGTGACATCCTCCCGGACCATCCCCTTTGGCCCGACCAGATCGACGTGCAAGGTCATCGCCGCCAGCGCAATGTCAGCCGCCTGTAGCGCTTTGTCGATATCCTCCGCGGACGGGTCCCGCGCATCCCCGTCCGCTCCCCCACCGAAAAACATCTGCACCGCCTCGAATCCCTCGGACCGTATCTCTGCCGCCGACAGCAGATCTCCTGACATCAATGCAAGTTTCACGGTTCCCTCCTTCCAAAATTCGAGCCAGCGGCGGGTAAAACTCCCTACCGCTTCTTGTTATGATTAAAACATTAAAACGTCCCCTGCACATCCATCACCCGTCCACTCTCCTCCTTCTCCTTAGAAGTAGCCACCCGCTTTTGCAATTCTTCGTAGTACAAATCCTCATCCACCGGAATATGCACCCAATCGTCCGTCCACGTCGAAAGCAACATCGCGTTGGACAACTCCACGCCGTTGATCCCCTCGGTCCCCGCAGCCAACAGCGGCGCGCCCGTACGGATAGCTTGCACCCAGTTTCGGGTAATCCCCTTGTGCTCCTCGCCACCGCCGCCCGGGATCTCGCACTTCCAAACTTCCGGGCTGCCAAACCCATGCGGCCACTCCTCGAGGAACTTGCCCGCCGACTCCGTCGTGCGCCAAAAGGTGATTTTGCCGCCTTCCAACACCACCTTGCCGCGATCCGCTGAAATCTCCAGCCGATTGGTCCCTGGAGCCTCGCCCGTAGAGGTGATAAAAACGCCCGTAGCTCCGTTCTCGTATTCGACGTAGGCCGTTACATCGTCTTCAACCTCAATGTCGTGGTATTGCCCAAAGCGGCAAAAGGCACGCACGCGCTGCGGCATTCCGCAGATCCACTGCCACAGGTCGAGGTTGTGCGGACACTGGTTGGCCAACACGCCGCCGCCCTCGCCGGCCCAAGTCGCCCGCCAGCCGCCCGAATCGTAGTAGCTCTGGGCGCGGAACCAGTTGTTGATGATGTAAATCGTGCGCTGAATCGGGCCCAATTCGCCGGATTCGACCAGCGACTTCAGCTTTTGGTGCTCGTCGCGCGCGCGCTGGTTGAACATCATGCCAAAGACCCGGTCGCTTTTGGCCGCGGCCTCGTTCATCTCGCGGACTTGGCGCGTATAGACCCCGGCCGGCTTCTCACTCATTGCATGCAGCCCATTTTCGAGCGCCTGGATCACCAGCGGAGGATGGAAGTAGTGGGGAGTGGCGACGATTACAGCATCCACGCATTGGGCCGCAAACAGGGCGTCAGCCCCGGCAAACACTTGCACGCCCGCGCCGTATTTGTCTTGCACGGCCGCGAGCCGGGCTGGGTCAACATCGGCTACAGCCGCGAGCTCCGCACCGGCGATTTGGCCTTGAGAAAGATAGGTGGCGTGGTTGCTACCCATGCCGCCAAGGCCGATAATACCAATTCGCACCTTGTTCATATTGCGCTCCTTGTCGAAATCTAGCGATGATACAGATATAGCCTTGCGGGACTCAAAAAAGGAAGTGAGTCGCCGGACATGCCAACGGGAATATGGGCCGCAATATACCTCCGAATTCGCCGAACGGTCAATCTCGCCGGGCAGCCGGTGGACTATCTCGCACGATTCTTGAGTTGATCGAGCATGACGGCGACCAATAGGATGAAGCCTCGAACCACGTTTTGATAGAACGTCGGGACGTTGAGCAGGTTCAGGGCGTTCTCAACTACGCCCATGATGAGCACGCCAGCTATGACGCAGCCGATTGATCCCACGCCGCCGGTCAAGGACACGCCACCCAAAACGCAGGCCGAGATGACCTGAAGTTCGAACATCTCAGGAGGCTTCGGCTGTCCGCTAGTCATGCGTGAGGCAAGGACTACCCCCGCGAACCCAGCCATCAAACCCTGTATGCTGAAGATGATCGTCTTGAGCCGCGCGACGGGGATACCGGAGAGCCGGGCGGCCTCTTTGTTGCCGCCAATGGCCAAGGTATTGCGACCAAAGGTGGTCCGTTGGAGCAAAAGTCCGAATACCACGAAGCAGACCAGCGCAATCCAGACCGGCGTCGGAACGCCCAAAAACGACGACGTACCCAAGGCGAAGAATCCCGAATCGGTAACGCCGACGGCTCGGCCACCTGAGATGATGAAGCCCAACCCGCGTACGATCTGCATTGTCGCCAGCGTCGCGATCAGCGCATTAATGCGAAATCGCGAGATCACGACACCGTTGCAAAGCCCAACTGCGCCACCGACCAACACACCTGCCAACATGCCCAACAGGACGCTGCCCATTGCATTAGTCACGACCGCTGCTACGACGCCCGCGCAGGCCACGACCGAGCCGACTGACAAATCGAAATCCCCCGACGCCAAGCAGAACAGCATTGTGCATCCAACCATGCCGATCTGCGACACCGCCAACGCCAAACCTTTCACGTTTACCCACGAGAAAAAGTCTTCGACAAACAGCGAACACGCCGCAAACAGCACAGCGAAAACCACCAACATGCCAGCTTTCTCCCAGAGAAGCGCCACCGCGCCGAGGGAAGCTGTTGGCGAGTTTGTAGATTCCGTCATCGTTCTCTTCTCCGTCAGCCGGGTTTAAGCAGGAGACGCTGGTAGTGCCAACCGCATGACCTCTTCCTCATCGGCTGCGCCACGGGCGATAGAGGCTACAATGGCACCTTCGCGCATCACCAGCAGACGATCCGCCACGCCGAGGGCTTCCGGGAGGTCGCTGGATGCCAACACCACCCCCACCCCGCGGTCAGCCAGATCGCGGATGATGGCGTAGATCTCGCTCTTCGCACCGACATCTACGCCACGCGTAGGTTCGTCCAGCAGCAGCACATTGACGTCCTCAGACAGCCACCGTGCGAGAATGGTTTTTTGCTGATTTCCGCCAGACAAGTTGACGATCTTTTGCGCCACCGACGGCGTGCGAATCCCAAGTCGTTCGATCTGGTCGTGGGCGTTGCGTCTCTCCCAAGCATCGTTGACGACAAGACCCAGCCGGGCAATGCGACCACGGGCTACGAGATTCAGGTTCTCAAGCACGGACGCCGTGGGCACGATGCCGTCCTTTTTGCGGTCTTCTGGGCAAAAGGCCACGCCGGAGCGGATCGAGTCGTTCGGGGAAGAGATCGGGACTTGCCGATCGCAAACTTTCACCACGCCAGCCTGCATGGGTTCCGCGCCAAACACCAAGCGCAGCAACTCGCTGCGGCCCGCACCGATCAATCCAAATAGGCCGACGACCTCGCCTTTCGCGACGGTGAAAGAGGCTGGCCTTGAGAGTCCCGGACCCTCCACCTCGACAACTTCTAAAGCAGTCTCTTTCTGCGTACTGGAGTGATAGTCGAAAACATCTTCGATATCGCGGCCGACCATGCGGTTGACCAGCATCTCGTGGGAGACTCCTGCCAAGGAGAGAAACGTCTCAACGTGGCGGCCATCCCGGAGGACTGTCGCAGAGTCGCACACGCGGAACAGTTCGTCCATGCGATGGCTGACGTAGAGCACGGCACAGCCGTTGCGCTTGAGTTCCGCCACGGTTGCAAAAAGGCGTTCTACTTCTCGGGCAGAAAGGCTGCTCGTGGGTTCGTCTAAGGCCAACACTCGCGCGCCACGAGTCAGGGCTTTGGCGATCTCGACCATCTGCCGTTGCGCGATGGGCAGACGACCAACTTTGACGGCCGGATCAATGGCTTCACCCAAACGTTCCAAGTCGCGGTGCGCAGCTTCGTGCAGGCGCTGGCGATCCACGACTCCTAGCCTTGAGGGGAGATGGCCGAGGTAGAGGTTTTCGGCCACAGACATTTCGGGGACAAGCTGGAGTTCCTGATGGATGACGGCGACGCCGGCATCCAAGGCTTCCGCAGTCGAATAAAAAACCCGTTCGCGCCCATCCAAAACCACGCTTCCAGCATCGGGCAGGTGGACGCCACTCAAAATCTTCAGCAGCGTGGACTTTCCCGCCCCGTTCTCGCCGATCAGGGCGCGGACTTCCCCTCGGCGAACCGAAAACGAGACATCCTCTAGAGCACGGACTCCTGGAAACGTCTTTGAGACGCTGTGGAACTCAACTACCGGAGGAGACGAGGATTCCAAGACCGCGACCTACTCAAGACCCAGCTTCGTCTGGATTTCTTTGTAGTCATCGCGGTAGGCCATGACGCCTGCCGTGCGCGTGTCAGCAGGCGGAGCGACGCCCTCTTTGACCCACTTGTAAAGTAGTTCCGTCGTTTCGTACCCATGACGGCGAGGGCTGATCATGCAGGTTGCGAAATACCCCGTCGGTTCCTCTTTCTCAAACTCGGTCAGCCCTGTACCAGCACCAATGCCGATACCAATGGTCTCCGCCGCGCCAAACCCGCGACCCTCCAAGGCGCGCACCGCGCCAAGAACTCCTTCGTCATTAATCGAGAACACCAGCCAGCGTTCGATTTCCGGGTACTTGGTTAGGACGATGTTGGCCGCATCGAACGCTCCTGGGATGTCGGTGGTCTTCTCCGCCCCCAAAAAGATGCGCTCCTTCGGGAAACCAGCCTCGACCAGCGCTTCGATCGTCCCCTCGGTGCGGTCGCGCGCGGTGTCGAGCTCGTCGAACGTGATCCCGAGCGCACCCGTTTCCTCCAACGGCCAGCCGCGATTGGTGAACTCCTTGTGGAGTTCTCGTCCCACTTGGCGACCGATTTCCACGGCTGAAATGCCCATGTACGGGACGTCCATGAACTCGCCGTCCGCGCCGACGAACTGATCATCTACCGTGAACACTTTCATGTTGTGGCTACCGGCTTTGGCCATCACGGCTGGGCCCAGCCGAACGTCCGGTGTGCAGACGACAAAGCCCTGTGCCCCCTTGGCCGCGAGAACGTCAATGGCCGCAAGGAGCTTCTCCCCGTCTGGAACGCCGATTTTGATCAGCTCAAACCCGTACTTGTCGGCGCACTGCTGGGCGAATTTCCATTCGTTCTGAAACCACAGTTCCTCCGGCATTTTCACTAGAAATCCCAGCCGGATCTCCTCCTCGGCCGGCGGCGCAGAGCCGATTTCGGGCGATTCAGCAGTCTGCGGCCCACACCCGCTGCTCGCAACCAGCGCCAAGATCATCACAGCTAAGGCGATAAGTTTGATCTTCATGTGGGAGTTCCTCCGTTCACACGGTTAGCCGACATCGCCAATGGCCCATCGGCATCCGTAAGGTGCGATAATGGTCGTTCAGCGATCATGCGATTCCTCCGCGTGCTGTAGTATTTGTACGGATTTGAGGTTATCGACGAACGTTTGGTTCGCGGAGTCTAGTTCGACCGCGCGTTTGAAGGCCTCCATGGCCCCTATCCTATTCCCCGCGAGTAGCCTGACATTGCCGATCCCATTGTGGGCAAAGGCGTAGGTGGAGTCGGCGCTCAACGCGGCTCGATAGGCCCGGGCAGCCTCTTCGGGTCGATTCTGCTGTAGTAGGAGGTTTCCCAAGTTGTTGTGGGCAGCGGCAAATTCGGCATTTCGTGCGATAGCCTGTCGGTAGAGCTGAATCGCTTTGTCCGTCTCACCCCGCCTCGAATACAGGCGAGCCAATTCCCGGTAGAGAGCCGGATCGGTGGGGTCGTGGCGGATCGCCTCGCGGTACTTGACAATGTCCGTGTCGATTGATCTCAGCATCTCGAACCGACGCATCACCTTTCGCCCGCTCTCCTTCTGCCCCAGCCGCATCAGACAGTTTGCCAGATCGAAGTGCGCCTTCGTGTGGTGCGCATTGAGTTGAATGGCCCTCTCGAGATGCCGGCGCGCACTCGAGAAATCCTTGGCGGCGAGTTGTAACGCACCCAAGTGCGCCCAAGTGTCCGCGTGGGTCGAGTCGATCTGCAGCGTTTTCCGCAGAACCACTTCGGCCGCACTCCGTCGCCCCTGCTTCCCCAGCAGGTATCCCAGCAGATTGCGCGCCTCCACGCCGTCGGGACGGATTCCAACTGCAATCTCCAGCGATTCGATGGCTCCGTCGTAGTCGCCTCGCCTTTCCCGTAGCTGCGCCAAAGCCTTGTGGGCAGGCTGATAGCCGCTATCGGCCTCAATCGCTCGCGCCATCAGTTCTTCCGCCTCTTCGTGCCGTCCTGCCGCGGAGCGCACGGAGGCTAGGTTGTAATGGGCTGCCGCGTACTCGGGCTTGAGGGATATCGCTTGTTGATACGCCGCCGCGGCTTGATCGAGACGGCCCTGCCGCGCCAGATTGTTGCCGAGATCGTAGTGGATGACCGGATCCTGTGGATCTAGCTGCACCGCACGTTGCAGCAGTAGAATAGCTTCGGCGGATTCACCGCGAGCTGAATGCTCAAGCGCGCTGTCGAGGAAGGCTCGTGCGGCTTCCTGCTGTCGAACCGCCTGTTGCTCGGGCACAGGCCCCTCGCAGGCGCTTAGTAGGAAGAAGACGAAAACGGCGGGCATGACACTCGCAGGTCCAAGTACTCTTCAATTTTGGGCATCATCTTCGCGATCCCCCCAATCGGTTAGTACAGATCCCAGCGCATCTTCATGGACCACGACCTCGTCGGCGAAATCCACGCGAAGTTGGACCAGCAACGAGTCCATTTTCTGATGCTCGGCGCGCAGACGGAGAATCACTTCAATATTCCGTTCCACTGCCTCATAGGGGCGCGCCGGTGTCTGGCTCTTCTCGGCGATGCGCAGAACGGAATACCCGCCAGGTACTTCGAGAGGCCCTAGAAGCGTACCCACTTCCGAGTCGAGAGCGAGGGGCGCGAGAGCCCCTAGGAGCGGATTGTCTCTCGTGACGAGCCACATCGCCCCGCCTCTCTTCTTCGTCACCTCGCGAATGCTGTGTACCCGTGCTAGGGAGTCAATGGGGGTCCCCGCTTCTGCTTGGCCGCGGAGTCGTTGCGCTAGAGTGCGGTCAGCGACGAGTACCTCATCGACGCGAACCGTCGGACGCGGACCATACAACTCAGGGTGTTCCTCGTAGTACGCCCGTTTTTCGGCATCCGCTACCTCAATGCGGCCGACGACAACCCGCCGGAGGCTGTCGATCATCATTTCTTCCCTTAACTCTTCGACCTGATCGCGCACCACGGGTTCGCTGTCCATGCCACGACGCTTGGCTTCCTCGACGACCAGTCGATCCCGAGCCTTCGTGCGCAACCAGCTCTGCAGATCCTCCCCCGCGGCGGCCAAATCGACATCGGATGACAAGAGCTGGCCACCCGTCCAAGTACAGAGAGGATCCGACACAGGACGGTCGTCGCCCAGTGACTCACAGACTAGACCATGCGCATCCGCCAAGCTGTCGGCAAAGGACTCGAAGACGCGGCTCCTCTCGCGTACGCGGAACTCCTTGAGCACAGCATCCCACCATCTCGCCATGTCGGCGGGGCGACGGTCAATCAGGCGAAACACGTGAATCCCGTAGCGGGAAGTCAGAGGTTGCGGATAGGTTTGGCCAGACTCCAGCGACAGAATCTGCTCTCTGATCTCCGGGAGCACTTGGGATACAGACATGTAGCTAAAGTAGCCCCCCAAGCCCCCTGTCTCGTGGTGAGTCGAACGTTCGACCGCGAGCACATCCATCGGCTCTCCCGCATCGAGAGCTTTGAGGACACTCCACGCATCGGCCTCATTGGCCAGCATCACGTGCTGGAGCAACACCTCTTCGGTGAAGCCTTCTTCGATGGCGAAGGTCTGGATGCCTGACGTATCGAGCCCCGCGTCGACCGCGACCGCGTTGAACAGAGCGCGCCAGAGGAGTTTGCTCTGACGCTGCTCAAGGGCAATTGCGATTTTAGACGCTGCGTCCAGCTTCCTGCGTTGTCCCTCCAGTGCCAGAAGCTGTCTGTCTATCATCGCATCCAGTAGCTGACGTCTCGTGTCGAGACTGGCGGGATCTTGGCCGCGATGGGAAGAGGCGAGAAGCGTCGTCGCCATCTCGTCGTATGCCTCGACATCGATCGTATCCCGGTCGATGATGGCGACGACGATAGGCTTCGGCTCGTATTGTTCGGTCTGTTCGCAGGCCAGCAATCCCGCTGTCAGCAAAATAACAGCGCGCGACGATATCCTCATCATCGATCGGTTCCGAGACCCGCAAACACATCTACGAAGATCATAGTGTTCGTGTCGGCATCTTCTCCGTGAACGCTGCGTCGTGTCCACCGTATGCCGATGTTCGCGGTCAACTCGTAGCCCAGATACGCCGCCTGATTGGAAAACTGCGACGCCAGAGTCAATCGACTGAAGTCATCTTGGTAGTCAACGGCACCACCCTCAGGGCGGCTCTTCAGGTTATTGAAAAGCTCGTACTCGCTGCCAAGGCCGAGAGTCATCTGCGGGGAGATGCTATAGCTGACGAGAAAGAAGAATAGTTCGGCCAGATCGCGCGTGCTGCGCTCACGTGGGTTGGTCGGCGTACGGGAAGAAAACCGCTGCTTCCACTGCGGCCACAAAAGCACAGTCTGCGTTGCCCAGAATTGACGATCGGCCTTGTTGATTAGGCCCAAGAATCGCTCATCCTGCGTTCCCTCCGCCGCATCCCCCTGCTGATTATAGGCGTCGTACTTGAGCTTCGTCTGCGTCGTAACGAACGGATTCCAATCTACCTGCAAGTAGAGGGTGTTGATAAAGGTATCCTGTGCAATTAACGGATCGCTGAAGTCCTGCATCGTACCGGGAGAGAAGGCCGGCTGCACCCACTGGATGAGATTGTCGGGGATATCGTCCTTGACGGCGCGGACGAACTCCATTACCTGGATCGACAGACTCCGTTGCGGATATTCCTTCTTCAGCGTCAGCAGACCGTACGTGGAGGCCGCCCGGCGGTCGCTGGAGTGCTGTTCTACCCGCGAGCGCCCTACCATGAGGCGACTGTTCGGCATCAGTTCGACACCAGCGTAAAAATTGTATCCCTTGCTGTCTCGCTTGTACGGATAATCCGCTTCCGTGTCGTTTTCAAAACGGTCGATGATGGTATTGTTGTTCATGTCCGTACCGAAAAGGAATTCGGGCGGATCGACGTGGTAGCGGAAGAACGGCTCGCTGTAATCAGGCTGGTTGTTCTGGTTCTGATTGAAGTCGGAGATGAAGTCCTGGTTCTCGTCGAGACCCGGAAACACCTCCCGGTCGGGGAATTGATTCTGGTTTGGAAACAAGGCACTCAGATTTATGGCGCGGCGCTGCCAGTCCGGAAAGCGATCTTGGTCGTCGTTATCGTCGATGAGCTCGTAGAGATAATTCTTCTCGTCTTCGTAATCGATGAAGCCTTGCGAGTCGGGAATGAACATAGACGTCGAGTACCCAGGCTCAACACTGAAGAACTCCCCGTAGCCGAAGAAGGGGTACGTGATCTGCGATGCCGTGGCGTAATAAGCCTCAGACGCGTCGTGAGCGAGGGCTTGGTTGCTGCGGATGGTTTGGTTGGGGAACCGTCGGTTGCGCCGATTGCTCACGTACTCAGATCGGAGATTGAAGCCCCCCACGTCGCTGATCGCCAGATTCACCCCTCGCAACTCGTTGCTCGACGGGATCCCGTACTGAAAGCGGATGAATCGCTGGTTGGAGGCGTCAGTGACGTTGCCTTCTGCTTGGGCGACGGGCAGGAAGGCGGGCTCCAGCGTCGCGTTGGTCTGCAAGTTCGATGCGACTTCTACGAGGTAGTCGTTGGCCACGACCAGTCCCACTTCGATGCGCTCGATCTCCCGAAAATCGGTGATCTCCTCACCGGGGCCCGGCCGGAAATCAGTCTCAATGTTATACGTCAGGGTGACCGTATTGGAACCACTGGCTTCTAGCAGGCCCTCGCGCGCCACACCCCCTTCGATGATCGGGTCGATCTCGGGATGCTCAACGCCGTTGATGAAGATGCGCTCGCGGAGCAGCAGTGCGCCGCCGACGCCATCCTCTGGTGAGTCGTCTGACAGGCGCACGATCAGCCGCTGGACATTTCCCGCATTCAGGCGACCGCCGAGGACGCCACGTAGCGAATTTTCGTCGAGGGAGAGTGCCGAGTTTTGGTGAAAGCTCGTCAGATACGTTCCACCCAATGTCGCGAAATCGCCGACGCCGACGCTTCCGTTCAAGCCGAGCAACTGAGTGAAGGTCGTTTGCCGCGCCGCTCCTTGGTCAACAGCGACGGCCACGCGCCCGGGCGAATCTGCCCGCGCCGCCAAGATGCTTACTCCGTATTTATCGGTCTGGAAGTCCCACTGCAGACCGTCGAACAGTGGTTTGGAGAAGGTGAGCGGGGTCATCGTGGTGCGAATGCCCTCGCCGATGGTCAGAGAGGTGTGGAACTGCCCCTTGGCCCCAGAGACCACGATGAGACGATTGAACCACTGGCTGAAGTTCGGATCCTTCCAAATTCCGCTCCCAAAATCTCGCGGATACTCATTTGTGAAGTTGTAGATGTTCCAGCCCTTGGTGAAGTAATTGCCGTACAGGTCGTAGTAGCGGTCGCCTTCGAGCTCGGTTCTCACATATCGCCGGTACTGGTCCCGAGCATAGTTGGTGTAAGCACTCCCCTGCCAGCCGTATAGTGAGTAGAGCGCTTGGGGCAAATACCACTTCCGCAAAGTTGGAACCAGTGTCTCAGGACTGATTCGGGCTCCGTCCGTGATGTAGGGATTGAACAGACCGATTTCGACTGCTCCACCTGGCGTCCCTTGCAGTAGCAAGACGGCTAGGATGGAGCCGACCCATTTGCACTTCATGTCCAGCTCTCCCGTATTAGTTTCCCGCCGCGTATCGTCATTAGATCAACCTTTCTAACTAGTAGGCTACACTTACCAGCAGGGTTTTGGCCTCCTGCCCTGCTTCTGTCGGCACCTCTATGCGACAGACATAGATCCCGGGTGGCGCAGGCCGATCATCCACCATCCCATCCCACACTAGCTGCTGTGTCTTCCTTGGCTGGCCAGCTACGACCTGGAGCAGGTGCCCTGACAAGTTGTAGAGCCGCAGCTCAGCAGCGACTTTAGTGCGAAATAGATCAAAGGTAATGCGCAAATTGTCGTTGATAGCATCGCCGTTTGGCGTGATGACGCGGCTCGATGCAACGAGGTTGCGGATAGTACCTCCTGAGGTTGTGTTCGGCAAGAAGACGAAGAGGGCTTCTCGATCCGTGCGATCGAACTCTCCATCTCCGTCGTCGTCGACTTCTAGCGGCCTCACTTCTTGCCGATTATCCGGTTGTGCCGAGTTCGCCACGGATGCGAGGAAGCGGGTGGGATTATTCAGCGGTCGCGCCGTGAACATCACCTCCACCGAGTCCCGCAGCGTGCGTCGGGGCATGGCGACGACGAGCGTATCTACGGTGGACTCGACAGCTCCATCTGCCTCTTCACCATTGATGCGCAGCGACACGTTCTGCACTTCTCCTGGCACGGGCAGAATTACGCGATCAAAGCCCTGGTCTCTGACTGTGAAGGTCGGTTGCAGCACGTAGCGAAAATCCTGCCACTCGCCAGCGATCGCCTCTCGTGGATAGATCGCGGCCTCAACGCCTTTTTGCACCAAGGCTTCGTCGAAGTGAAGAGTCACTGCGTTGAGGACCGGAGTGATTTTAGGATCTTCGGTCTCCAGACTCACCCGCATTCGCAATAGCCGTCTAGGGGTGGGCGACCGAAAGGACTGGCCCGACGAAAGATGCGGCTCACTCCAACCACTCCAGTCCGCACCCTCCTTGGGCACTTCGACGATCTCACCCCGGACCACTTTGGGCAGCTTGTTGTACTGCGCCTCCGTGACCGGCTCACCGTTCTTCTTGAAGAAGAATTGCTCCGCGTCGAGTTCATTGCCCGTTCGAGTCTGCACAGTGATTCGGGTCCCCGGTGGGGTGTCGGCATCCCACGAAATCCCCGTAATGCTCTTGGCCCCCCCGAGGTCGATGAAGTCGGATGTCAATGCCGCTTGTGCCGGGTAGCCAGCGGAATAGATGAATACTTCCAGCATGATATAGCCAACCCTTCTGTCTTGGACATCGAAGTGGTTCCAAAACAGATAGCGGCCAACTCGATCTTCTAGATGGTGATCGAAGACGTAGCGCACCGGTGCCCGGCTGTTATCGACGAGCGAAACGCGCGTGTAGTCAAAGGGACTGCGGAATGAATCGTCCCGGGCGATCGGCGTCCCATCCGTCATCTCCAGATTATAACCGTTATTGGTACCGCCGATTCCAAATGTCGTTCGACCTAGATGATTGGGAGGCCACTGGTAGAGCACAATCCGGCTGACGTGGAAGAGGGCACCCAGATCCCACTCAAACCACATCCCGCCATCCTGCCAGAAGCGATTGAGGTTATTGGCAATCAAGGGCCATGCATTGTCCACGGTTCCATCGCGCAGCTCTTCCACTTTTGGGCGTCCCGATCGGATCGTCCCCCCCCGATCAAAGGTCGTCAACGCGATATTATCGCCGATCGCGGTCACTTCAATCTCGGCCAGCGCTGCGCCTTCCCCAACCTCGTGGGGTAGGAAGCGGATGTAGTGCACGGGCATGAAATCCAGCGTCTTGCCCAGCACCATGTTCTCGCCGGTCGCAACGTCCCCAAAATCCTCAATCGACAAGGGAATGATGATCTCACCCAACTCGTTGGGCTCGGCGGTCGTGAAGACGCGCTGGAATCGCCAGACATCCTCGGACGGGGACACAGTCGAACCTTCGCTGACAAAAACCGAGAAATCCCGGAAGGGACGGACATCGAGGGTGTCAGGAAAGACCAAGCGGATCTCCTTCAGCAGGACGAGGCGGCCCAAATCGATGTGTAGCCACGCATTGTCGGGATCGGCACCGGCATCGGGCTGCCACCACGTGTCGTGGTCGTTATCGAACAGAAACCGAGCGTCGCGGTTGTTCGAGTGTGCCGTCAGGCCACCGAAGACCTCACCACTTTTCCGAGTGGGATGTGAGAACTGGGACATGTTATCCATCGGATCGGTGTCCGTTCCATACCACCCCAGCTCGACTTGCCCGTCTTGCCGCAACTGAATGGCCCCGGTCGGGCTCGTCCACTTCTGCCAATCACTGAGACGATCGAAGCGGATCTCATCCGCCACGGCGTGACTGGACAGCAGCCATGCGGCCATGGCGATGATGCACAAGCTTGTTTTTGCCATAGTCTTAACTCCCTAGTAGACGACGGGCACTGTCAGTAGTCGCCGTGCGATCTCCCTTTGGGTGTTTACTTCGATCACAAGAAGATACAGGCCTGGAGGGACCAGATTGCGGCCATCATCGAGACCATCCCAAGACACCTGCTGGGCCGATCGACCCCGATTCTCAGCAGCCAAGATCGCAATATAGCGTCCGGCAACATCGTACACCTTTACAGTTACATCTGCTTCATCGACGAAGAGGACGCTGAACTCGACGTGGATTTCGTCATTCACCCGGTCCCCATTCGGCGTCAGAGCCGACTGCATGAGGCGGACCCCATCGAGAACGGTCGTCCTCGCATCGCGCGAGAAGACCTGTAGACTGTTGGTATGGACATCGTCCCGGGCATCCCCCCCGTCCACCGACTGGGGCAGATTGGCACTGGCAGAGTCGATGACCTCCCCTGCGAAGATCGTGGAAGATGTAAAAAGGGAAGATTCGAGATCAATGCGGACGGGAATATCATTGTCGCGTGACACCCGGTTGGAGGCAAAAGAGATGAAAAGCTCACCGTTGATGGCAATCCCATCCCCGGGCCACACGCTGTCGGGAGCTACCGCGACGAGATCCGCATCGCCCATCCTCAGCCCGTTGAAGCGAGTGCCAAAGGGGACCGTCAGCCGCACGGCATCGAATCCCTGTAAATCGCTGGAGAAATCCGCCGCGATGTCGAAGTATAGCTGACGTCGCTCCCCAATGGGAAATTCCACCGGTTGCATCTCAGTCTTCAGGTCCGTCGGGTCAGCATCCGCCAAGGAGATCTCGCCGACGAGCGACGAGGCGAGCAATGGAGAGATCTCAAACTGTAGTGAATCGAGGCGACCGATGGATAGCACATCGTCCGTCAGGAACGTCGCCCGGAACTGCAAATACTGACGACCATCCGGCGATCGGTTCAACTGACCGGATGAGCGATAGGGTGAAGACCACGGGGACCAGTTGGTCTCGTCGTCGAGGACGACACTGCGCTGATTGGGATAGCGGACGGAGAGACTCTCCCGTCGGGGCAACGAGGCGCGCTGCCATTCCGACTCTGTCGCCTCCTTGTCGCGCCCGAAGTCATCTACGACGTAGTAAGCCAGCGGTGTGTCGTCCGTGCCGGAACGCGTTTCTATGAGTAGTCGGGCATCGCCTTCGGGGTCTTCAACGAGCACGTCCGCTTCCCTGTCTCGTCGCAGGGGGCGGAAGGAGTAGGTGATCTCGCCGAAGTTGACGGGCTCGTCGAGTGGAATGGCGGTGGAAACGTAGTTTACATTGGTCGGGACGCCCTCGCCATAGACCTGGAACTCGGCCATGCTGTAGAACTGGTCCGCCAAACTCAGATCGAGTCGAACGAATCTGGCCGGCTGCAGCGGAAAGCTGACATCGACTCGGCTCTTCGTGTTGGACTTGGTTTCCTCGATGAGGGTGGCAAGCGTCCGCTTCGGGATCGGCTCAGAGCCTTCGAGTAGGAATTCTTCCGCCTCGTTCTGTATCGAAAGACGATACGCCCGCGGCGATCCCTGCTTGTTGGGGATGCCGCGCTTATCAACGCCCGATTGCCGAGGAAAGAACAGGATCCGGTTGATCGGCGTCTCCAAAACTAGATCAAAGGTCCAAACCTCTTCCTGCAGGCGCAGAATCTGGTTGAAGACTTGTACCGGCCCCTCACCGATTAGCTGACGCAGCGAGATTGCCGTCTCGGGATCGCCATCGATAACCACGGCCTCCTCGCGGCTGTAGCCACCGTGCCAGAAGCGCGGGTCAACGCCGGCTTGGAAACCGAAGGCCTTGCCTGTTGTCTGTCCCTCCGCCCAAGATAGGCCGAATATATTGGCGAAGGCCCCGGGTCCGACCATGATGTTTTCCCATGGCCGCAGCTCTCTGGGCTGCAAGGCACCCGGAGCGGTCGTATCATCGAGGGCGACGGCCTTCTGACGCACCTGTGACCACGAAAAATCCCCCACCGCCCCGCCGATCTGCACGACGCGGCGCTGACCGTAGACCGCAACCGCTGTCGCGACTAGCAGGATCGTTGTGGTAAGCATCGTTCGCGTGCGCATAAATCCTCCTCTTGCCTGCTTTCTCAGTAGGACACTGCCACGATCCGGAGGCGCTCAAACGTCTTGGTCTGCGTTTCGACGCGCAGTCGGACGATGTAGTGCCCCGGAGGCAGTTCGTGGGCCTCGGTCCATGTAGCTAGGTACCTGCCTGCCGCCTGCTCCTCTTGCTGGAGGGTGTGAACGAGCCGACCCGATAGATCGTGTACTGTAATGCTTACTTGCGCTGGTTCGATGAGGAATACGAGGTCGTACTGCAGCGCCAAGTCGTCGTTCCGCCCGTCTCCATTCGGAGTCACGACACCAGTGCCTAGATCGAATCGGCCAAGGGGGTCGCCAAGGGAACCAAATACGAGGACGGAATTCGTGCCGAGCAGGTTGGTGGCATCACCTGGGGCAACCCTCTGCGGAACCGCGCCAACTGAATCTAAGAGCCAACCCTGAAACAGGGTCGTGTATCGCAAGGGCGTTGCTGTGAACCTGACGAAGAGCGTGGCGTTGCTCTCTGCCGTGATCCGGCGGCTCGGGAAGAAGAGCGACATGCCGCTATCGTCAACAACGACGCTGTCGACGATCACTTGCTCTCGCTCGTCGCCGATCAACACTGATTCCAACTGAGCAACGCCTGGCGTTGCGATGCGCAAACCATCGAATCCCTCGTCGCCGGACAACTCCGCAGTCAAGGCATACTCCAAGGTCGCCGGCTGTCCCGTAGCGACGGTGGCCACACCGGCCTGCGGAAAAGGATCGCCGACGAGGACGATCTCGGCTCGCGTCCCTTGGGCGAGGGGTGGCGAGTGGGTGAACTCCAGAGCGTCAATCCGGATCACGTCGGTCGCGGTGCCCTCAAAGAAGAATCTGAACTGGAAGAAGGGCATCGGCATCGGCAGAAAATCGAGACTGATCTCGTAGGAACCCGTCGAATCGATCGCCACCGGATTCGACCACGCACTCCAGTTTTCTGCATCGTATCTCGCCGTGCGCTCGCGGTCTATGAGATTCTGGTACGCCTCCTCTGAGATTTCCGTCTCACTGCCGGTTTCGAGATCTATCTGGAAATAGGACTCTGGCGAAGTGTCGCTGCCCGCCCGCACTTGGAACACCACCTGTACCGGATCTTCCGAAATCACATCGGGCTCAGTGGACACTCGGGTCGCGCGGACCGTTAGACGACCAAAGTTGCGCACACCTCCTCCACCGAAGTCAATGAAATTGGAGACGTACTGAGCACGGGGTACAAATCCTCGGCCAAACACCTCAATCTCGGCAATGTCGAAGGGATTCGGTTCCAGCGTTTCCAAGCGGATATACCTAACTAACTGCCGTGGAAACTCGGCCTCTGTCCGAATTTCGTTGGAAATCTCGACTCGTGCTAGGGTCTCGTAGATCGGCCGCTCGTCCGTGCCAAAAGAACGCCCGTCGCTGACTTTGATCTCGTAAGCCCGCAGGAAGGCGGTGCTATCTGCCGGGTTGGGAAAGAAGGCAATCCGCTCGACGGGAAACGAGGCTCCTAAATCGAAGACGAAGATCCGGCCGTCCTGAGACTGGCCAGGAATCTGAAATCGCTCCCCAGTGGATGTGTTTGACCTGCCATCGACGAGAACGTCATTTGGCTGACCGTCGGCAACGCGCGCCCACACCCGCGCCCCGCCTTCCGGTATAAACTCGTCCGGGCCCGTTCCCACATCCGTCCAGCGAACGGCGACGACGATATTCTCGTTGGCCTTGAAGCCTGCCGGTAGCAGCGAGTCGGCCGTGACCTGCGCCCCCGCAGCCACTAGCTCCACGCTCTGCCAAGTGTCGCCGCCCTGTCCGATGCGCACGGTATCGATCTGGCCGCCCGCATCAATGCTCAGGAGGAACGTCAGGACAAGCGGGACAGCTACACCCGCGCGTTTGGCTGTGAGGGGCACGTCAGCGTGCCGAGACGGTGGCGGGTGGCTGGTATCCCCTGAAGACCTCGCGTTGGAATCCGTAGGCCAGATTTACGGTCTCCACTGGCTCATCAGCGTAGTTGAAACGAACGGCAACGTCGTTGACGTAGACGGTCAACTCGGTCACATCTGGAGGCATGGGTGGGAATACAATAAAACCTTCGTGCTCCTGGCCACTGAAGATCATCTTGTCGGCATACATATGGAGACGCAACAGATCCTCGCGCTCGCGCATGCGCGCATAGTAGTTTCCGGCCCAAGCCAACGCATACGCTCGGTAGTACTCGCTGATTTCGAGAAATGTCAGGGGCTTGTAGGAACGCTCGCTGGCGGATCGCAACTCGATCCTAGACGGATCGATCTTGACCTTCGGATACGCATAGTTCTTGACCCGAAGAAGGAAGACGGTAAATCGCTGGGGTGTAAATGACTCGCCTGGGGGGGTCCAATCACCGAATGTGAAGGGATTAGTAGACAGAGGTCCATCGGCCGACCTTGTGGCGAAACTGCGGTTGAGCTCCGCGTCCGTCATCGGTCGAATCGCGATATCGAGTCTCTCGAAGACATAGGCCACTGATCCGTCGTCGTGGACCACCATGTGTTCGCCCTGCTCGGAACTAGGTCGGGGCTGGAGAGGCCCCGGGAAGTAGCGCCCACAGCCGAACGCAATCAAAATTAATAGGCAGCTACAAAGCGCTCTCAAAATAACCTCTCCACACAGGCGTTATGTTAAAAATTAAGGAGGGAGGACGGTCCTCCCTCCTTAATAACGAAAGATAGGGGCGTCTTTTCTACTTACCGCATCAGCGCCTTCACTGCGCCCCAGCTACTCTCCCCAACGGCAGTAGCGTACTCATCGGTGCTTAGCAAGGTGAATTCAGAGGAGAATTCCGAGCTATGCGCACCGCCGTTTTGGATGTGCGTCGTGATCTGGTGCGTTCGACCTCCACTGTCTGCCTCGTTGAGGCTCAGGGACATACCGATCGTCTGGCCGGCTTCGAAGACCCAGCGAACGCTTGCGTCGCGGCCATCCGGCAGGTACGGGTCGTAGGCCTCCATGCGAACTTCGTAGTTCACCGTCACGTCCGTGGCCAAGTGCCCGGCACCCGCTGGAGAGACCACAACGGCTCCCTCAACAGCACCCGTCTCGGGGCCCCACTGCATCTCCGCAGGCTGGTTCCAACGCAAAAAGGACACGAGGGGGTAACCACCGGGACGAGCGTAGTGGAAGGTCCACTGCTGGTGTCCGGTGCGGAGGGCATCAGGTGCCTCATTCCACACACCGTGGTCGGGATCCAAAATCAGCTCGAGGTCATCGTCGTGCCAACCATCGTTCAGTTCGGTGACGTCGGCGTTCAGCGTGTCATCGACGACGCGCGTAAATACGTAGAGTCGGTTGTCCGGCTCCGGTGTCCAGCCGACGTGGTGAGCGATGTCGAGGTCGCTACGCGATGGAAACTCACCCTCACCGATCACGTCGCACAACTGGTCATTACCGATGATGAAGTCCGAATCGAACCAACCCCAGTCGCTGCCGTCGCCGTCGGGGTTCATGGAGCCTGGATTGGGCACCTGCAGGGCAAAATAGCCGATGCCGTTGCAGTTTTCGTATGCCGCTACCGGGGCTGCGAAACCTGCCAGCAGCACAGCGCTGAGGACTATTGTGCTGAGAACTGCTTTCTTGCGCATGAGATCTCCTCTCGTTCGTGTCTTCGCTTCAGTCTTTGGCCGAAGGAAGACGGTAGGATTGGCGCGGAAAAGTAGGCATCCACGCCTTGTGGATCAACCTATATTGTACAGGTTAGCGAAGCGAGTAATCTATGACGCAGGAGCAAAAATTTCAAGACCTTTCTGACTAGTGAGTCAGCAGGAGGCAGAGCAAGACCAATCTGGCTTCTATGACTCCCCGCACTCGCTTGACTGCGTCTTTGCAGGGTGAGTAACTTGAAGTCGACGAGGTTTTCCGTGTATTCGGAGTATCGACACGCCGCAGATTAACGATGATGTATTTATGATGCACAGCAGCGATCCAACTGCGCAAACAAAATGGAACCGCCTAGTGCTGCGAGTTGCTTTGGCGGCAGTACCCGTTTTGTCGGGTTGCAGCGATGATGAGGAATCGGCTCTTCCCCTCCCTAGATTCAGCGAGATCGCGGCCGAGTCCGGGATCGAATTCCGCCACTTCAATGGCGCTGCCGGGGCCTACCACTACCCTGAAACCCATGGCTCGGGTGCCGCATTTGCCGATTTCAACGGCGACGGTTTTCCCGACCTCTACGTCGTGAACAGCGCTGCTAGCCACGGCGTCTTCACCACTCATCCGCCCACCAATGCTCTGTTCGTGAACCAAACCGACGGGACCTTCATCGATAGAGCAGCGGAAGCAGGAGTCGCCGACACCAGCTTTGGCATGGGGGTCGGCGTTGGAGACATCGACAACGATGGCCACGCGGATATCTACGTCACGAACTGGGGTGCCAACCGACTCTACCGAAACCTGGGCAACGGTCACTTTGCAGACGTGACCGAACAGTCGGGGACCGGTGATCCACGGGTATCGACGAGCACGGCCTTCGCCGACATCGATCTCGACAGTGATTTGGATCTGTATGTCGCCAACGACGTGAGGATTGCCGGGGACGATCTCCCGGAGTGCTATCGCGGACTGATTCAGATTTACTGTGGTCCCAGTGCCTACCCCGGCGATTCCGGGTCTCTGTTCCGCAACGACGGCGACTTCCGTTTCACGGACATCACCGAGTCGATAGGTGTCTGGACCGAAGAAGGTCGGCAGCTAGGCGTGGGATTCGCCGACTACGATGATGACGGCGACTCCGATCTCTATGTCGCCAATGACCACGAGCCAAATTTCTTGTTCCGCAACGACGGGTCCCGATTCGCCGAGGTCGGTGTCTCCTCCGGCGTCGCGACGAGCCCCGATGGTGTCCCGGAGGCGGGCATGGGTACCGATTGGTCCGACTATGATCGCGACGGTCGCCTCGACCTAGGCGTGTGCAACTTCCAGTGGGAGCCTTGCCGACTGCTGCACAATGCCGGAGCGGGTCAATTCGCAGACCACACTGCGCAGAGCGGACTGGGAGGGCCGACCTATCAAACCCTCACCTTTGGAACAGATTTCATCGACGTCAACAACGACGGATACCCCGATCTGTTCCTCGCCAACGGCCATGTCGAGCCCAACATCGAGATTCTCGACAGCGCCGGCCCCCGCTATGCGCAGCACGACCAACTCTTCCTAAATAATCGCGACGGCACATTCACCGACGTGACCGCGGCGAGCGGTCTGACGGCGTTCTCAGCGGGCGTAGGACGAGGTTCAGCCGCGGCCGACTACGACAACGACGGCGATGTCGATCTGTTCGTGTCGAACAACAACCAGCGCCCGCACCTGCTCAGAAACGACGGCGGCAACCGCGCCAACTGGATTTCTGTCGAGGTGGAAGGTACGCGGAGCAATCGCAGTGGGATCGGGACGCGCGTCACTGTATTCTCCGCTGATCTGCGACAGATGGCCGAGGTAAGGGGTGGGAGCAGCTACCTATCTCACAACGATCTACGGCTGCACTTCGGCCTCGGTCGCAGGACAGAGGTGGACTGCATCCTGATTCGTTGGCCTTCAGGTGAATCGCAAACCGTGGGCCCCGTACCGGCAAGGCGCTTTGTGCGAATCGTAGAAGGCGAGCCATGGACGCCACTATGAGAGCACGTGCGTGGTTCCTTGTCCTGATCGTGACTCTCGTCGGGTGCGAAAGCCAACACCCTGCTGCGGACGCGCCGCCCACAGCAGACGAGTTGGGACGGTTGCGACTGACGTATGAAAAACAACTGCACGAACGCCCCGCAGATCTCGAGACCCGGATGTCGCTTGCCCGCGTGCTGTTCGCCTTGGGTCACATGGATCAGTCGATGGATCAATTCCAAACGGTTCTGCGGTCGGATAGTTTGCACGTGGGGGCGCTGATGGGTCTCAGCAAAGTTTTGGCTCAGATCCGCGATCACACCACAGCGCTCTCCCTAGCGCAGCGAGCCGTCGCGGTCAAGCGCGATGCAGAGACGTTGGAGAGCCTGTCGGTGGCGTGGCTCGGAGTCGGACAACTCGACAACGCCCGGTCCACGCTCGCCGAAGCGATCGCGCTCGATCCGGCCCGCCCGACGCTGCACAAGCTGATGGGTGCGGTACAGGCGGCTCGCGGTGATGTAGCGGCAGCGCAGACCTCGCTGGAGCGAGCGGTGGAATTGGCTCCCACGTCTCACGAGGCGAGCTTCGCATTAGGTTCTCTCCAGTGCGAGCGTCTAGGTCGCTGTGCGGAAAGTTTGGATCTCCTCCAGCGAGCCGCCGCCTTGGCACCAGACAGTGTCAGATACGAAGTAGCAGTAGGCCGCGCCCTCCTGCAGGTAGGACGGATCCGCGAGGCCCTGCAGGCGTTCTCGACAGCAGTCAATCTCGACCCCTCTTCAGTGGAGGCACACATCGGTCTGGGAGTGTCTCAAGCCAAGCTGGAAAAGTATGTAGAAGCGGCCACGGCTCTTGAGAAGGCTCTCGAATTCGACCCGGTGCACCCCGATGTCCGTCTTCAGTTGACTTCTGTGTACCGCCATCTAGGTCGTAGTCGGGACGCCGAGGAGCAGCACGTCGCTCATCGGCAAATCGAACCGCATGTAGCTGAGATCGAACATCTGCGTACACTAGCCCAACCAAGCCGCAATCCCAGTGCACACTTCAATCTCGCTCGCCTCTACTCCCGCCTCGGTCACGACGCGGGAGCCGTAAGACACCTGCGCGCTGGTTTGTCCCTCCAGCCGGACAACGCCCGCGCTTGGCAGAACCTCGGCAATGCCCACATCCGCTTGGGTCGTCCCGGCGAGGCGATTTCAGCGTACCGCCAAGCCTTGAACCTCAAGCCGGACTATGGCTTGGCGTGGTACAACTTGGGTACTGCCTACGCCACCGGCGGCTACATCGACCTAAGTCGCGAGGCGTACGAACGGGCTCTGGATTTGTCCGAGAATCCGGTGGATGTTTTTATAGCGCTAGGAAACCTAGAGTTACAACAAGGCGATGCCCGTACCGCGGCCGAGCGATACGAACAGGCGCTAGCCCAAAATCCCAATCTGCCATCGGCACAGCGGGGTCTCGTACTCGCGTATCGGCAAGCAGGCGACTCGGCAGCGGCAGCCCAAGCCATCGCAAAATTCAGGAACAAGGCATTTCCACCCTCTGCGCCAGCGATGAATGGCCCCTAGGATCAAATGATGACTCGACGTCGAATCCTTCTGCTCATAACTCCCCTGATTCTGGCGCTGTCGGCGAGTTCCTCAGACTCAGCCACATCGCTTGTCGTCGATCACATCGACATTCCCCAGGTCGATTACGAACCGGCGATCTACTACGACGAAGGCGACCCACTTCCCCTCCTAGACTTCGAGCGCATCGACTGGAAGCGCATCGTCGCCAAGCGGCACAGACGCGTGATACTCGAATCCGACTATGTGCGCGTGGAGGTACTGCCGGAGATGGGACGGGTGTACTCCCTCATCGACAAGAGAACCGGTCACGACCCGCTATGGAAGAACGACATCGTGCGCCCCGGTGGTGCGAACAACCCCACTGGCTGGTGGCTCTGGATCGGCGGTATCGAGTACACGCTTCCAGGCTACGAGCACGGCACGACCTTCGCGATACCTTGGACGTGGAAAATCCTAGAAAATCGCCCAGAACAGGTATCTATGTCGATGGCAACGACGGAGCCGCTGACGGGCCTAATCCACAGAGTCAAATTGACCGTCCATCGAGGCTCAGCGGCCCTAGAGACCCAGATCCGCATCCACAATCCAGGAGCCGACACCGTTCAGTTCGCCCACTGGGTCAATCCCATGTGGACTCCTGGAGGTGAGAACGAGCTGACCGACAACACCGAATTCATCATCCCCACAAAGAGCATCCTAATCGCCGACCGTTGGCAGAAAAATCTAGGACCGAGTCCACAGGTCTGGAGCGAGAGCCCGTTGCGCTACATCCGAGGGTGGAAGGCCGGCGATATCATGGCCGACGGATTGACGGCCGGCTATTACAGCGCCTACTCCCACGACGCTGAGGAGGGCGTGGTCCGCGTTTTCGATCCCGTCCTCAACCCAGGTGTCGATGTATGGACCTACGGCTTCCATCCCACGGGGATTCCCATGGGATCCGGCCAGCCCAACAAGGGCTACGTCGAGATGTGGGGTGGCACGTCAGTGCTTTTCCCTGATGAGACGCGGCCACTCCCACCCGGAGACTCGCTCGCGTGGACGGAGTGGATGTATAGCTACTGGGGAACGAAGGGGATGAGTGCGGCATCGCAGGTCGGCGCAATTCGCGGCAACCTAGGCGATGGGTCGCTGAACATCGCCCTTTCGCCCGCTCTCGAGCTGCCCAATGTCGTCATCGAAGTGTCGGTGAATGGCAAAGTGACCGTTCGAGACACTACCTCATTGATTCCGGCCAAGGTCCTGCACCGATCCTACCCAATTAAGGACGCAGAATCGTTGGACGATATCTCCGTCGAGGTGCGACAAGGTGCCCTCCAACTCCTGTGGTTTCCAATTACAGGAGAGAATCGGCGTCTCGAATAGCTTTTTTATAAAATCTGTCCCTTTCGAGTCGAACCCTGTGCCCTCCTAACTCACCAGAAAAAATGACCAAGCCGAACATACTGATCTTCATGACCGACCAGCAACGGGCGTGTTCCGTACTACCTAACAACGAGTACAAAGCCAAGACACCCGTGCTTGACGAGTTCCGCGAGGAGAGCGTCACCTTCAGTCGCTCCTTCTGTCCATCACCGCACTGCTGCCCGGCGCGCGCGTCATTTATGACCGGCCTGATGCCGACCCAGCACGGCGTCTGGCACAACGTGAACGTCGCCAATGCCATCACCCGTGGCTTGAAGGACCACATCCGTCCCTGGAGCGTGGACATGCGGGAAGCGGGTTATCGCATGCTCTTTTCGGGCAAGTGGCATGTCAGCAACTATCAACAGCCGCACGACTATGGCTGGGAGTACGTCTCGCCGGGAAGCGCGTACCCCAGCAGACAATTGAATCGCGACGAGCAAGACGCTGCAGCCCGTGAACGCGAACTACGAAATTTGCAACGGCATGCTAGAGACCACGGCGACAGTGAGCGTACTCCCGGCGAGATCAGGCGTGCGGGGATGCGTCCATACATCCACTATGGCGATAACAGCCATCCCTTCTTAGCGCAGTACTTCCGCGACGGGGAAAAGGACAACCCATTCGGCGACCGCACAGTGGTCGAGGCCGCGTTAGCAAAAATGGATGCACTAGACGGGAACGAGCCGTGGTGCCTGTATGTTGGCACCCTCGGCCCGCACGATCCGTATGTCGCACCCAAGCAGTTTCTCGATCTGTATGAAGGCGTGGAGTTCCCACTACCGGACACCTTCGACGATCCGATGGACGACAAACCAGCCCTCTACCGCCGCACCCGCGACCGCTTTGCTCAGTTGACGCGCAAGGAACATCAGGACGCGATCAAGCACTACTTGGCGTTCTGTACCTATGAGGACTGGCTCTTCGGGCGGCTAATCGACAAGCTCAAAGAGCGCGGCGAGTACGAAGACGCGATCATTCTCTATCTCTCCGATCACGGCGACTACTTGGGCGACCACGGCCTGTGGTGTAAGGGCCTGCCGTCGTTTTTGAGCTGCTACCACGTGCCGTTGATCGCGAAGATGCCAGGCGGACAGCAGGGCGTGGTGCGCGGCGAGTTCGTGTCGCTCTGTGACTTCGCGCCGACGTTGCTTGAGATGGGCGCAGTGGAGAGCACTGTGGAGTTTGCCGGTGCCAGCCTGATGCCGTTGCTCAAAGGCGAAACACCGGCCGACTGGCGCGATGCGCTCTTCTTCCAGACGAATGGGAACGAGACCTATGGCATCCAACGTTCCGTCGTCACCGACAAGTGGCGATTCGTTTACAATGGATTTGACTACGACGAGCTATACAATTTGGAGAGCGATCCCGGACAGATGCAAAACCTCGCACCTGATCCGCAATACCAGTCAATAGTCGAGGAGATGTATCGCCGTATCTGGACGTTCGGCCTTGCACACGAGGAACACTTGCTCAACGAGTACATCGTGACCGCGATGGCAGATTACGGGCCGGGGATTGTGGTCGGAAAGTCTACGCGCTGATGTCCATCCCCAGCGAAGCGCGACGATGGACAGTGGTCCCTGAGCGAGGCTACACAGCGAGAAGTAGATGGCACAAGCCCCTGTAAAGTCCAGTCACGGCGTATCAAGACGAGCGGTACTCCTAGGACTGCTCGGCAGCTTCATCATCGCCGCCGGCGAACCCTTCGGCGTGCT
>JAPPEF010000037.1 GCA_028875335.1 Gemmatimonadota bacterium | reverse complement strand
CGCCGATACCCGGCGAACTCACAGCTAAAGTAATCCAGTTTTGGGGGGCCTCCCACTGCAATATGTCGTGAAGCCGGTATTTCTCAATATGATCCATGTCCTTGTGGTTCTGGAGAGAAGTTAAAATTCTGCTGCGAAGAATCATTGAGATCTAATTTACAGAATTAACAGCGTTGCCAATTCTCATTTCCCGCCTTTTATCTCTGCCCACGCCCAATCCAGCCACGGAACTAGCGCTTCGATGTCGCCGGTTTCCACGGTGCCTCCGCCCCAGATCCGCAGACCGGGGGGCGCGGCGCGGTAGCCGTTGATGTCGTAGGCGACGCCCTCGTCCTCCAGCGTGGCGACGAGTGCTTTGACCTTTGCCCGCTGCGCGTCCTCAGTTAAACCGGTAAACCACGCATCGGCGATCCGCAGGCAAATCGACGTACTAGACCGAATCGCTCGGCGCACAGGTAAAAACGCGATCCACTCGCTTGCGGCTTCCCACTGCTCCAGCACCGCGAGGTTGGCCTGCGTGCGCCGCACGAGTTCGGGCAAGCCGCCGATGCTTTCGGCCCAGCGCAGCCCGTCGAGGGCGTCTTCTACGCACAGTAGGGAGGGCGTGTTGATGGTGTCGCCCTTGAACAGGGCTTCGTTGAGCTGGCCGCCTTGAGTCATGCGGAAGAGTTTGGGCACGGGCCAAGGCGGCGTGAAGCTGACGAGCCGTTCGACCGCGCGCGGGCTGAGGATGAGCATTCCGTGCGCGGCCTCGCCGCCCATGACTTTTTGCCAAGAGTAGGTTACTACGTCGAGCTTTTCCCAGGGCAGGTCCACGGCGAAGACCGCGGACGTGGCGTCGCAGATGGTCAGGCCCGCGCGGTCGGCGGCAATCCACTCGCCATCGGGCACCTTTACCCCGGAGGTCGTGCCGTTCCACGCAAAGACCACGTCGCGGTCGCAGTCGATCAAGGACAGGTCGGGTAGCTCTCCGAAGTCCGCGTCGAAGACGCGCACATCTTCTAGCCGCAAGTGTTGGGTGATGTCCGTCGTCCACCCCTTGCTGAAGCTTTCCCAAGATAGGACATCGACGCCGCGTGCGCCGAGCATGGACCATAGGCACATTTCCACGGCACCTGTATCCGAACCCGGCACCACAGCCATGCGATAATTAGCCGGTACGCCCAGCAGCGCACGCGACCGCTCGATTACTTTTTGCAGCTTAGCGCGTCCGACTGTGGCGCGGTGCGAGCGTCCTACGGCCGCGTCTTTTAGAGCCGCAAGATTCCACCCCGGTCGCTTGGCACAGGGGCCGGAGGAAAAGCAGGAATTTTGCGGTTTGACCGTCGGTCGAGGCATCTATTCGGTCCGCGCCAGCATCCCGCCATCTACGGTCAACGCAGTTCCGGTGATGAAGGACGCTTCGTCCGAAGCGAGAAACAGCACGGCGTTGGCGATGTCCTCGCCCGTGCCCAAGCGCTGGGCCGGCACCATCTGGGCGTAGCGCACGCGCTCTTCCTCCGGCACTTGTAGATCGTCCCACAGGGGTGTCAAGATCGCGCCGGGGAGTACCGCACAGACGCGGATATCTGGCCCGTAGTCGATGGCGAGGGTCCGCGTCAGGCCCAAAACTCCGGCCTTGGCTGCGTCGTAGGCCGTGGCCGTGGCAAAGCTGACCAGCGAATGCACCGAGCCGGTGTTGATAATCACCCCGCCCCCGGTCTTGCGCATGACTGGGATGCCGTATTTGGCGGCGAGGAAAATCGCCTTCAGGCCGATGTTTAAGGTGCCGTCCCAATCCTTTTCGTCGAGTTCAGTCGCCGGACCGTGGCGGAACCATATTGCGTTGTTGTGGACGATATCTACGCGGCCAAAGGCTTCTTCGGTGCGCTCAAACATCTCGATGACTTGGGCGGACTCGCCCACGTCGGTGCGGACGAAAATGGCTTCGCCGCCATCGGCCTTGATTCTATCGACGACCCGCTGGCCGTCGGAGGCGTTGACATCTGCTACGCAGACGGGCGCGCCTTCGCGCGCTAGAACTTGCGCGGTGACTTCCCCGATTCCGGAAGCTGCACCCGTTACAATGGCCGCCTTACCGGCGACCCGACCCTTGTTCATAAGTTAGTCTCCTGTGTCAGAAGGTTCTTCGACGACGATGGCTTCTAGTTGTTCAATGAGCGGTGGCAAGTCGTTTTGAATAATTTTCCACAGAATGTCGAGATTAACGTCATCATAACCGTGAACCAGCCGGTTGCGCAGACCGATAATCTGGGGCCAAGGGATCGCCGTATGTTTCTGCTGCGTCTCCTCAGAAACGCGATTGGCTGCTTCGCCCACAATCTCCACTAGTTTCTGCAATGCGAGCTGCATCACTCGGTCTTCTACCAAGTCATCTAGGCTTGTCCCGCTGGACAAAGCGACAGCTTCCTTGGCGTAGATGAGCATATCCGCGAGGCTTACGCGGTCATCACGTCTGCTCATACTGCACCTCTGCCGAACTAAGTATCTCCTCTCGGAGCAGCCAGTTGCGGCTGCTTTCAACTCCTTTGAAGGTGTACATATCCACTTGCCGACCGAGTATTTCCGACAGTTCGTCCTGCATGGTGATAAACTCCAGTCCCGGCGTTTGGCCCGGCTCAAACTCCACGAGTACATCTACATCGCTCTCAGGCGTGAAGTCGTCGCGCAGAACCGAACCGAACAGGGCCATGCGCCGGATGTGGTTGCGCTGACAGAAGGCGGCAATTTCTTCTTTGGGGATGTCGATTCTCGCGCTCATGACTTCTCACACGTGCAATTGCAAGTCAAACACTAGCTCCATATTGGCCCACCACTCGCCCTCTTTGGCCTCGGGCACCTGTTGCTGAAAGGTCCGCATCAGCTCGTCCCATTCCTTCGCTTTGGGATTCTGCTCGACGTAGCGCGGGAAGTCGCGAGCTGGATCAAACTCGTCGGTGGTGGTCATGTACATGAACATCCGCTGACCTAAAAGAAAAATTTTCATGTCAGTGATGCCGACCTTGCCTAGGCCCTGAAGCGGCTCGGGCCAGGGGTCGGCGTGGTATGCCTTGTACTGAGCGATCAGCTCGGGATCGTCTTTCAATTCAAGAGTTAGGCCAAAGTGCTGCATTATGTTCCTCCTTGGTTTTCAGCGCGATAGGCTGCGGCCAAAAGCGACACGGGATGGACGACGTCCACAGCGGCGTTTGCGCGGCGGACGCCGTACTGGAGTTGGATGGCGCAGCCCGTGTTGCCCGTGGCTACTGTGGTCGCGCCGGTCGCGCATACGTGCGCCATTTTGCGGTCGAGTAGCTGCATGGACAGTTCGGGTTGGGTGATGTTGTAGATGCCGGCACTGCCGCAGCACCAGTCGGCCTCTGCCAGCGACACGAGCTCCAAATTGGGCACGGCTTGAAGCACCTCTTGCGGGGCTGTTGAAACCCGCTGTCCGTGCTTGAGGTGGCACGACTCGTGGTAGGCGATCTGTTGTGGGGGCATTGCGGCACGGGGCTGGCGCAAACCGATGTCAGCGAGCCACTCGTGTACGTCCTTTACTTTTGCGCTCCATGCGGTGGCCCGTTCCGCGTAGGTGGAGTCGTCGGTTAGCAAGCGGTCGTAGTGCTTGCAGTGCAAGCCGCAGCCGCCGGCGTTGACGACGATGGCGTCTAAGTTTTCAGCGTCAAAGGCGTCGATGTTGAGCCGCGCCTGCTGACGCGCCTGTTCGACCGCGCCGTTGTGCGCGTGCAGCGAGCCGCAACAGGCTTGGCCGTCCGGCAGCAGAACTTGGCAGTCGTTGTGCTGCAAGACGCATATGGTATCGGCGTTTACCTCGGCAAAGGATATGTCTTGGACGCAGCCGGCCAACAGCGCGACTCGGTAGCGAGGTGTGGACGGATTGGACTGCTGCAAATCTCGGCGGTACAACTGGTCGGTAAAGCGCGGAGAAATCTGCGGTGCCAGCGGCTCTAGGTCTCCCAAGCCAAAAGGCAACAGCCTGAGGAGGCCGCTGCGGCGCGCCAGTGTTTGCAGACCGCTGCGCTGGAATGCGCGCATCAAGCGCGCCACTGCCCGCAAGCGCGTCTGTTTGGCAAAGAGCCAGCCGAGGATCCAACGGCGCACAAAATTCCGCACTGCGCTGTCGAGTAAGCCCTGCCGCTCCACTTCGGCGCGGGCATTTTCAAACAGCGCGGCGTAATCCACGCCGGCCGGACACGCGGTCTGACAGGCGAGGCAGCCGAGGCAGAAGTACATTTCTTCGGCAAAGGTCACACCCGCCTCTAGCTCGCCATCGGCGATGGCTCGCATCATGGCGATCCGTCCCCTTGGCGAAGAGCGCTCACTCAGGGTCGCGTCGTACGTCGGGCAGGTCGGCAGGCACATGCCGCAGTGCATGCACTGCTGGAGGACCGAGTAATCCAAGTCTCGGAGCAAGTTCAGGCCGTCGTCGCTCAATCGAACATGTTCCCTGGGTTTAAGATGCCCTTGGGGTCGAAGGCGGTCTTGACCCGCTTGAGAATTTCCAGCCCCACCGGCCCGAGTTGGCCGGGCAAGTAGGGTTTTTTGGCCAAGCCGACTCCGTGCTCGCCCGTGATGGTCCCGCCCAATTCGACGGCGTGGTCAAAAACCTCGGCCATGGCTTTTTCGACGCGGGCCATTTCCCCGGCGTCGCGCTCGTCGCACAGGAAGGTGGGGTGCAGGTTGCCGTCGCCGAAGTGGCCAAAGGTCCCCACCCGCACTTGGTGCCGCTGACCGACTTCCTGCACGTAGGCGACCATGGCGGCTAGCTCGCTGCGCGGCACGGTTACGTCTTCTAGCACGACCGTCGGCGCTAGTCGCGCCAGCGCACTAAAGGCCGTGCGCCGGGCCGCGGCGAGCTGCTGGGCTTCTGCGTCTGAGCCGGCTAGCCGCACCGAGTGGGCACCGCCCTCGCGGGCAATGGCCTCGATTTGGGTGGCTTGCTCGGCAACCTGCGCTGGGTGCCCATCTACTTCCATTAGCAGCACAGCCTCGCAATCCGTCGGCAGGCCAATGTTGGCGTGGGCCTCTACGCATTCGATGGTAGTGCGGTCGAGGAATTCGAGGGTGCAGGGGATGATTTTGTGCGCGATAATCGCCGAGACCGTAGCTGCCGCCTGCGTCATCTCGTCGTAGAGGCCGAGTAGGGTCTTCTTGCTCGCGGGTGCTGGGACTAGTTTCAGCGTGATCTTGGTAATGACGCCGAGCATCCCCTCGGAGCCGATGAAGAGGTCTTTGAGCGTGAACCCCGCCACGTCTTTGACGCATTTGTTGCCGGTCTCCAAGACCTGTCCGTCGGCTAGGACCACCTCTAGCCCCATCACGTAGTCGCGCGTCACGCCGTATTTTAACCCGCGCAGCCCCCCGGAATTGTTGGCTACATTGCCGCCGATAGTTGAGATCTTGATCGAGCCGGGATCTGGGGGATAAAACAGGCCGGCGGCTTGGGCTGCGTCGGCGATCTGTTGAGTGAGAACCCCCGGTTGGACGACCATGACTAGGTTGGCCGCGTCTAGCTCTAGGATCTGGTTGAGCC
>JAPPEF010000244.1 GCA_028875335.1 Gemmatimonadota bacterium | reverse complement strand
TTACAACACTCGTTTCGGGCGAGATCTCAGCAAAGGCTTCGAGGACTTCAATCCCAGTCTTCTTTGGCATCTGAATATCGACCATGGCCAAATCGAAAGAGTACTTCTCGACCGCTGCGATCGCATCCTCTCCGTCAAACGCAACATGGGTCGAATGCCCTAGCCCCCCAAGCGCGAGGGCGAGCCCCTCTCTGGTGCTTTTATGATCATCGGCGATCAGTATCCGGCTCATGCCTGTCTTTCTCGCTCCATAGTCGTCGGCAATTTGAGGGCAAACGTCGTACCATCTCCTTGCTTACTCGTGCATTCAATCGTGCCTTGGTGATGCTCGACCAGCCGTTTGACGATGGCCAACCCAAGCCCTGTGCCCTTGTCTTTCGTGGTAAAAAACGGAATAAAAGCGCGTTCCGCCGTCTCGGGGGACATACCCACTCCGGTATCCCGAACCTCGACGCGAATAGTATCGGAATCCGCATCGACAAAACCTTCGATGGCGATGGTTCCGCCCTGGTCGATTGCTTGCGCGGCATTCTTGACCAGATTGGTGAACACCCACTTGAGTTGGTCGGCGTCTGCTTCGATGGTGGGCAAGGTGTCCAAGTTTACTGTTTGAACCTCGACAGCGCCCGCCCGCAACTCCGCATCGAGCAGCGCCAATACTGAAGCGACTACGTCCGCCAAGTCCACCGGCTCAGTCTGCAACGGCGTCGGACGCGCAAAGTCGAGAAATTCGCTGACTAGCTGGTTCAATGACTGCACTTCTCCATCCACTTGTTCGATCAGTTGCTTCGCTTTCGGGTCGGCGGAGATTTGGCGTTTGAGCAAGCCGAGGAAAATCCGCATCCCATTAAGCGGGTTTCTAACCTCATGGGCGAGCCCGGCCGATAGCTGTCGAAGCTCTTCGGCCAGCCGCGACACCTGCTGGTCCCGCTCTTGAATCGCGATACTCATCTCGTTGAATGTCGTGGCTAGTTCGCCGACTTCGTCTTTGCTGCGCGTTTCAACCTGCGTCCCGAACGCCCCGGCCTTGATCTGTTGGGTCGCTTGCGAGAGCCTCTCAATCGGCACGACGATCGACCGGGCTAAGAAGATGCTGAGAACAACTGCAAAAACCGTACCAACGACGCCGATGAGTACCATGTTGCGGCTCATCCCCGCAAGGGTTTCGAGGAACAGCACACTCGCATCCACGGCGAGAATGGCGACAATATCACCGTGTTCGTCGCGAATGGGCGCATACGCCGATCGGTAAAAAGCATCGTCTTTGCCGTGGAAAGCGACGGAGGCAGCCCCTATCCCTCGTTTGGCCTGGTCAATATGGATTCTGTCTTCGCCCAGTGAGTGGTATTGACTGCCAATGGGCACATCGAGGCGGGAATCGACGAGGCTTTTGTATTCAAGGTCGAACACGTACATCGCCCGCGCTTCGGAAGCATCGCGCATAGACTGTAGCTGCTTTTGCAGCCTCGGGTACAACCGCGTGTCTTCGTCGCCCGGCTGGAGTGCGCTGAAGTAACTTCCATTGAGTTGAGCTGCAGAGGTCTTGGCGACCGCCACGAGCCGTTCGCCCATCTCCGCGTCGAGCGCACGCTTTGCCGTGTCGTAGAATAGATAACTACTAGCCGTCAAAACCAAGACCACGAGCAGCGCAATGGTGAGGGTCGTCTTGGTTTGGAGCCGAATCTTCATGCGCTTTTTCGCACGTAGTAATTAATGAATAGCGACCTGATGAAAAATTGGTTCATGGCGTGGCCCGTGTGTTGAGCCTCCGCTGAATTTATCGGAAAAATGCCTTCCCCGGCAAATTTCTGCCGTCCTCGACGAAAATTTGCCGCGTCCCATTCCAAAATCTGCCCCAAAACCCCTCTGATTCAGTGCCTTTTTCGTTGGCACGGAAATTGCAGAGTGCATAGGTGTCCAATGCCATGGCAAAAAAATGCACAATGCAGCAACGCGGTGTTCATAGTCTGAACTACCCGCTTAACTCGGAGGAAATACCATGAAACTCAACACGAGCAAACCAATCGTTGCGGTGCTTATTCCCGCATTTATTGGAATAATCAGCTGTGCTGATAATCCAATAAAGTCCGCCAGCGAAAACGCTGAATCCGGCAGGTCTGAGTCGGCCGGAGAACACAGCGGTAATGCAGAAGGCGCAGGCCACGAAGGTCGTGAAGGCGGTGAAGGCGGAGCAGGCCGTTTAGTCGCCAGTGCAGGCGGCGGTGAAGGCGGCGGTGAGCACGGGAGCGGTGCAGGTGGTGGCGAAGGCGGCGGAGGCGAGGGTAATGAGACCAGCGGCCATGCCGAAGGCCCCGAAGGCGGCGGAGGCGATCCATCGAGCCCGATCCTCGCGCTCGACGAGTCGTTTGACGGCGTCGTCAACGGCGTGCGCGTGGCCATGTCCTATGACCCGGTTAGGCGCTCGTTCTCGGGCATCGTCGAGAACGCGATGGCGCTGACCGCCTGCTCCGTCCAGATCGAACTCAACCTCAAGCAGGGCACGCGCACGGTCGTCGAATTGGGGCCGTCCCCAGTCGGCGATTTAGCACCGGGTGCCAGTGCGACCACTGAACTGTTGGTCGACGACGAGCCGCTGGCGGCGGGAGTAGCTTTCGACGCCTATGAGATCCATCCGGAGGTCTTTGACTGCAACTGCCCCATTCCCACAAGTGGGGAAGGCAGCGAAGGAGGCGACATAGCTCAGCAACTGGCCCCCGACCAGTCCTATGACCAGACGCGCAACGGCGCACGGTTAATCATGTCGTATAGCCCCAGCCAGGATGCGTTCTACGGCATAGTGGAGAATACGACCAACCAAACGTTGATCCGGGTGCGGGTGGAAATACATCTGACGGACCAGTCCGGCGCGATCATCGCGGAGTTGGGGCCCACCACGCCGACGGACCTCGCGCCGGGTGGGATGCTGCTCATCAACCTGCCAGCCGCTGGCCAGGCTTTTGCTGGCTGGTCGCCCCATGCGGAGATCGGCTCTGGCGAAGGCGGAGAGGGCGGAAGCAGTGAAGGTGGCGGTGAGCACGGAAGCGGTGGCGGCGAAGGCGGCGGCGAGCACGGGAGCGGTGCAGGTGGTGGCGAAGGTGGTGAAAGCCACGCCGGCCGTGAAGGAGGCAGCGGGTGAAATTTCATAGTTGCCAACTCGCCTACTCGGCGAGCTAGCGAAAGCGAGGATAAAGCTGGCCGGTTGTACATTCAATCGGCCAGCTTTTTTTATGCCTTCTACCTCCCCAAGTGGCGGTCGGCAAAGCCCAAGTATTGCTCCCAATCGTACTCGGCGAGGTCGTGACCGCCGCTGCGGATGTGGTAGCCAATCTGGCCCATGACCGGCTGATCGATGGCGGGCATCTGCGTGGCCGGCAAGCCGTCGATCCCGAGCAGGCGATAGACGGGATCGGCGGCGAGGGCAGCGAGGAATTCGCCGCGCGGATCGGCCCAGCGGTCCTCAACGGCGCTGGCTACGTAGAGCGGACGCGGCGCGCAAAGGGCCAAGAGCTGATGCTGATCTACGGGCAACTCGTCTTCGGCATCGTTATAGCGTCTGAAATTGTCGCAGAACCAGTGCGGGAACGCATGATTGATATGCGCGATGGTCTCGCCGTAGCGCCGCCGCGAGAGCGCAGCCCCACCACAGCCGGAATCATTGGAGATGACCAAAGCAAAGCGCAGGTCGCAAGCCCCGGCCCACAGCGCGGTCTTGCCCAGCCGCGAATGGCCGAGCACAGCAACCTGCTCGTGGTCGCAGTCCGGGTCGGTTTGCAGATAATCCACAGCCCGGCTCAAGCCCCACGCCCAAGCGCCAATGGCACCCCACTCGTCGGGGGCGGGCCGGTTTTGCCCTTCTTGGTAGAAGAGCGGGTGGACGCCGTTTTGATAGCCGTCGTCGTAGTCGGGGTCGAGGTCGCCGCAGTACATGGTGGCCAAGCCGTAGCCGCGCGCGATGATCTTGGCGACGGGCCAGCGTCTTTCCAAGCAGCCGCGCGATTTGAAGGTAGCGCGGTGATTGACGATGCCGTTTTGCGCCTCGGCGCGCATCCAGTGGGTGTTGAGGTGGATCGCGGGATCGCGTTGGATGGAGTGATTGCCGAAGAAGTTGAGGCCCAAGAAGACCGGCACCGGGCCAGCAGCGTCGGCGGGGCAATAGAGCAGGATATCCATGCTCGGGCCGTTATGGTCATCGGTGAAACACACGCGAACTTGGCGTCTCAGAGCACGACCTGAAAGAGCCTTGCCCTCTTCGATGGTAACGAAACGGATGCCGGGCAGAGGCCTAGGCATCTCGCCGAAGACGTGCGTTTTGAAGAGCTGGAGAATCTCCGGGCGGCGCACCTCGGTCCAAGCAGCCGCGTCGGCCACGGGTTCGCCGCTGGCCATCGTCAGCGGGTCGGGTAACGAGTACGGAGGAACTTTGGCTTCGTCGTAGTTGGCTTCGCTTGGGGACATAGTCGCTGGTCTGAGGATGTACGAGACTTTGGACCGTGGTTTAGTCGTCGAAGTTATAGACGAAGGAGAGCCAGGGGATGGGAAATCCCTCTTTGAGGACCTCGCCGATGATAATGACACCGGCATCAACAGCTATCCTGGGGCCAAAAAAGCGGAGGGCGAGGCCCAACGGCTGTTGGTCGAGCCCGAGATCTTCGCCGGTAATGAGCCAGTTTTCCGAAACCAAGGCCATGCTCTCGGAGAGGCGGATATTGCCGCCGAGGAGGAGAACTGGGTGCTCGGCGAAATCCACATCCTCGTCCTCCTCGGCGATGTAGCCTAGGCCGATGCCACAGGTGAAGCTCCTGTCGGGGCTACCTTTCGTCCCTACCACAAAGGCCATACCTCCAGCTCCTTCGTTGGCGACCTTCATATAAAGCACGCCCGCAGAAAGGGCGACATCGTCGCTGTCGTAGAGGCTGAACTTGGGGGCCACTGACAGGACTTGGTCGCTCAATCCCAACCCCGGAATAACGGACAGGCCCCCTGCCACGCCGAGGCGGTCAGTGAAACCGTAGGCCATGCCGGGGAAGAATACGTAGTAATCGAAGAAATAGCGATCTCCTCGGCGCAATGGCCTGCCAGTAGGTGCGAACATCAGGCGGGTGTAGTTGGGGTCAGGACGAGAGAAAGCACCAGCACGGCGCTTTTTTATCGCAACAATGGATGTTCTCGGCACCTTTATTTCTAGGCCCGACAGCGTCTCGACGAGGATGTAGGTTTCGGTCTCCTGAATGATGGTGCCTTCGAGTTGGGTGCCGTCGGTGAGGGAAATGGACATCAGCGAATCGGCGAGGCTGTCCTGCTCCTCGGCACCCAAGGGCATGGCCACTTGGAGCAAGAGCCAGAGCATACAAGAAACCCATTTGATCTGTGGATTCACCGCGTTTTGCGCCGCCTCAATCGCCCGCCAGAATGGGGTGCAGCGGATGGTCCCAAGGCCCGCCGGCCTCCATCTCGTCAGCCGCGCCAGCCGCATCGTGGGTCCCGGTAAACGTGGTGTAGTCGGGCATGTAGATAATGGCGAATGCGCGGCGCGGCGCAGCGGTCTGGTTGGGACCGGCGTAGTGGAAGGTGCAGCCGT
>JAPPEF010000218.1 GCA_028875335.1 Gemmatimonadota bacterium | reverse complement strand
TTAACGAGAAATTGCAGAGTATAGCGGGCTTGGCAACGCTCGAAAGAGTAGGCGGTCGGCTGGCGATTCGGGCCAATAGAAACCTGCCGAGTAGTGCGGCTCAGGCCCTAGCGGAGCGTTTGATCGCCGATGGGTTTACGGGCGAGATCCGGGTTGAAGCGAACCAACCTTAACTGCTATGCGTTGCCGGATTTTGGTTGCTGTATCCTTGCGTATTTCATACAGTTATTTGCCTTAGCCCAGAGCAGTCGAGTCAGACAGATATGCCAACCATGCTACAATTCATGGCAGATCGAAAGGACTACAGACGGCGGATCGCGCTTAGAACGCTTATCCTGTCCTTAGCCCTCGGATCGTTGAGTGCTCAGTCACCAGTTGGTGCCCAAATGGAGGTCGTCCAACTAGGGGGTGAGGGTGGGTTGTCTTGGGAAAGCGGTGGTGGGGAGGTTCCGGCCCTAGTAATTCTCGACCCGGCAACGGTCGATCAGTCCAATGCGCCCGGCGGCGTCATCGACTTTGCTCCCTTTGAGCGCGAACGTTGGATTTTTCCGCAGCAGGCCGATACGACGGACAACATATTGATCGGCGTCAACTCTAAGGAACGCGGTGGCAGCGTCTTCACGCCCATTCCCTCCTTCCGCTTTCTCGAAGCCGATTTTCCCCAGATGTTCGACGATGACGGAAACACCGCTTTAGTATTGAAATCCTCGGGCACGGGGGGCACCGGGGCCTTTGGCCTACTCATCGAATTCGATTTGGGGGCTATCTTTGGCGTCAATCGGTTCAAGTTTTTTCCGCGCAACGCCGATCCAGCCTTTCCGGCCCCCGATTTCCAGTCCCAAGACGACTTTTTAAAGGGCTACGAAATTTTTGTCAATGACGGTCAGCCCGAATCGCGTCGCGAGGGCAGTCTGATCTGGGAAACGGTCGCCTTTGAGGGGCAGAACCAAGAAGCGGTGGTAGATGTGCGAATTCCCACCCGCTTCGTGCGCTTTTTGCGGCTCAAATCCCTGACGGCTGCGGATTTTGAGATCGCTGAGTTTCAAGTATTCAGCGAGGGCTTTGTGCCGCAGGCCGTGTACATCTCCAATGTATTCGACTTTGGCGACCAAGCGCTTTTGGGCCGTTTGCGCTGGGTTGAAGAGCAAGTGGGCGATCCAACTCGCTCCAGGGTGCAGGTCCGCACCCGCAGTGGGGACGATCCCCAGCCGGTCGAGTTTACCCGAATCGGCAAGCAGTCCTCGGGCCGAGTTGAGCAGCGAGGCGATACTGTTTTCGACATCCCCATCGACGCGCCTTGGAAGAGAGCCGAAGATGTAGAAGACAGCGAACTCGAGAACCTGATCGCCAACGTCCTCGACAACGAAGAGATGGACGGGCGCGAGGCGCTTTTGACCTTTGGCCAGTTGCCTTTTGAACAGCGAGCCCAGATCACTCTTGGCCAAGCGGACTACAACAAGTTAGCGAGCAACCAAAAATCGGTGATTCGCGAAGACCTCGCCAATTGGAGCCCTTGGTCCCCCCCCTATTCGCCCGAGGGCATTGTCGCCCCAGACCAACTTCAGATGCAAGGAGCGGGGACGCTGATAGTATCGCCTAGTCCGCGGCGCTATTTTCAAGTTATGATCGAATTCTTCAACGCCGATGTCGATGCGGCTACTGGCATCGGCGGGGTGGCTTGGGATGTTTTCCAGCCCGTCTTCGCCGACTCCCTCATCGGCGAGATCCTGCCCCGCACCGCTATTTTAGGCCAAGCTACTCGCTTTACGTATGGCGTACTGGTCAAATCCAAGCCCCAGAATGCAGGATTTGATCGCTTTGAAATCAGCACACCGCTGCGCACCGAGTCGATTGGCCAAGTGGAAATACGCCGGCCCGATGGCACGGCAGCAACGGCGGATTTTTCCGGCGCGTCCCTTGCGACGCTCCCGGTCGAACAGGATGGCTTTAGCGTGGTAGCTGTGCGCGACGATGCCTTGGTGATGGCCTTCCCGCGGATTGCGGAGGATGGAGCACTTTTGACTTTAGAGTTTGAGAATACGGTCCTGCGCCTAGGGACTCGCTTTGCCGGCCGGGCGCTCAACGCCGACAACGAGGTGTTGGGTCAAGTGGTGTTGGCCGGTAATGCCGCGGATTTGAGTCGGGAGGGCATGGATGATCCCGACCGCAGAGTCGTGGGCACTCTCGATCCAGAAAACCTCTTTGTCAACGTACCGATTACCGACGAGTTACTAGTGAATGTAGCGGCCGTCCCCAGCGTTTTTACCCCCAATGGCGACGGAGTCAACGAGCGGGCGGCCATTACCTATGACATCACCAACATCGCCCACCCGACTCGGGTGCGGCTTGGGATATACGATTTAAGTGGCCAGCTAATCCGCAACCTCTACGAAGGCTTGGATATGAGCGGTCGATTCCCCCGTTTTTGGGATGGGCGCGACGATGAGGACAATGCGGTCCCTCCAGGCCACTACATATTTTCCGTTGCTTTGGATGCGGGGACCGGAGAGGAGAAGCGGGTGGGGGTTGTCGGAGTAGCGTATTGATGCTAAGCGAGGAGATTTCCTCGCGATGAATTCTACCATGCAGAATTGGGAGGATGGGCATTGAATGTCCGCGGAGCGATTTTAACGATTGGGCTGGCACTGTTGGTCGCGTTCCAAACCGTGCTCCACGCCCAAAACTACGGCACTCGCCTAGGGATCCAGCGCGGCGGCGAAGTCAGTTTTGAGCCCCGGGGCCCAGGCGTACTCTTTGGAGCCCTCGATCCCGCCGTACAGAGATGGTACGTGCCCCAAGAACTCTACTACGAATTCAGGTGGCGCCAGTGGGAGTACTCCAACTACGCCCGCGACCAGTACCAACGCTATATCAACACCAACCTAGAGGGCGACTACTTCTACGATTTTTTCGGCAACTATATCAACCGCGGCTGGCTGGTGTACGACTGGCGTCAAGATCAGCCGCAAGAGTTGGGCAGTGGTATTTTCAAGGGCCGCCAATTCGAGCAGTTCTTCAGTTCGGTGACTGTAAGCGGCGACTCTAGGGGCCAGTACTCCTACGCCATCACTGTGGGCAACGCGATCCGCACCACCCTTACGCCGATGACCTTTTCCAAGCCGAATTTCAACGGAGTCCAGATCGACTTCGCCTCGGACAAATACGCCGCCACCGTGCTGGCCTCGCGGATCAATGATCCGGCCGTGGGCGTGACCATCAATCCTAGACGGCAGTCCAATTCGACCTCCTTGCTCGGTGGCCGAGCTCTCGCTCAGGTGGGCGACTTTATTACGGTGGGCGGGACCCTAGTCAACGCCCACAACGCCAATACCACCTTGGACATGTTTGAAGGCAATCTCCTCGCGGGCAACCTCACCTCGGGCCAAACCAGTACGCCAGTTACGGCCATAGCTATCGTCCTCAGCGACGACAGCCCCGAGGACGAAGAGGGCGGCGCGGCCCTTTTCAGCCACGATATACGCATCAAGAGCCGCGATTTTGAAACGGGTCTAGAGACGGTCTTGACGTTGGACGAGGTGGTGCGCGAAGGAGCGGAGTGGCCGACCGTGTTCGGCGGCTTTCCGCGCACTGGCTTTGTGGCCGCCGACGGCACCGAGCGAATCATCCTCAATTACGACTTTACGGACCCGGCGTATGTGGGGCCGGATCTAACTTCTATAGTCGAAGTGGAGTTCGACTATGTGCTAGCCAATGACTTCAAGGTCGAAATGTGGTCCAATCTGCAGACGGGCACGCGCCCGGTGCCGCCGCCGCCGCTGACCAACCAAGTCATTGAAGAAGCCGAGCCGGTTCTCATCAACATAAGGCGGGCCTCCGGCAATATAAAAGACATATCCAACGCCCAGCGGGTTCTTTTCAACTACGGCTTGCCCTCGGCCAACATGATCGCCGGATTCACTATCGAAGGCAAGAACGTGTGGGGATTTGATTTCTACGGCGAATGGAACAACAACCTGCGCTATTTCCAGTACCCGAATGCCGCCCTGTTCAACGCCAACGAAGGGCACGAGATCTCTGCGGAGAGCGGTCAGGCCACCATCTTCAATCTGGCCAAAGAGGCCTACCCGTTTTTTACTTATGGAGAAGCCTATTCGGTGGATGCCGACTATTTAACCTCGGCTTTTGTCTCCCTGCCCGGAGGGGACGTGTACTATGACGATCCCATCCGTTCGGTTTACGAATTTGTCGCCGACAACGACGACCAAGACCGCCGGCCCGACTGGGCCCGGGTAGGGTCTCAGGCCAATGACCGGGAGGTGTTTCCCGGCTGGGACGAGAACCTCGACTTCATTTCGGACTTCAACCAGAACGACAACCGCTCGGTGCCCAACTCCATTCCCGACTACGAAGAGCCGTTTTTGCGCTATCACGTTGATCGGCCCGAATTCCTCTTTGGTATTGACCTCAACAACAACGGCTGGATCGACCGCTTTGAGGACGACGAGTTGGCCGACTATCCCTACAAGCCCGACCGGCGCGGATACAACGTCTTTTTTGGCATCCACCTCTTACCCGAGGCGCGCTTGCTGGTAGGGCGACTCGACGAGCGCATGCTCTCGGACGATCGGGACAACCAAACCTCGTATGCCATGTTCACCCTCGACAAGGACTACCCCGGTTTCGGGCGGGTGCGGGTCTTCGATATGCTCAAGCGGGTCGCGGACACCGTTCCCGATGACCGGCGGGCACCGCTACCCTTTCTCGATGCGCCCACGCCGCCGCTGGTGGCGGATATGCTGGTCTTTCCCGATACCTGGATCAATACCGCGTGGCTGGGGGTGGACTACACCGCCATTGCCAATTTCGAGATCGTCAACAAGCTCAAGTACGAGCGCTACGACCAAGCCCAAGACGAGGCCCGCGACATCGACGGCCGGATACTGGCCGGTTCTTCCTCTCTCTTGGGCTTGATCAACAAATTCGAGTACAAGCTGCATCTAGGCCGCTTTCTTCTACAACCTAGGCTCAAAAGTGAGTACTTCCTTCAAGACGCCTTTGTGTTAGCCGAAGAAGACTTAAAACAATGGACTGGGATTGCCTCGCTTTTGGCTCAAGTGCCCCTACTCAACAGCAGCGTAGTTGACTTCGGGGTGGAGTTGGCCCAGTTCAACGAACTGGTACAGCAAGAGGAGGATATGGTCGAGCAAGGCATCGCCGAAGAGACCGGTGATTTGCGCTCTGCGGTTTTTGCGGTGCAGCTAACCAATAACTCAAACTATTTGGGCTACAAGCTGACGATGCAACTCGGCCTCCGCATCGGCCGCACCTTCACCGAGTTGGTACAGGAGGTAGAGCCCCAAGTCTTTGGCAAGCTCACCAAAGGCCGGACCGAGACCACTAGCTTCATTACCATCTACGCCGGACTGTAAGGATGGGGGCGCGTTATATCATATTGGCTGTCCTAGCCGGGTTGGGTCTGGGGAGAGAAGCCGCTGCTCAAGTTGACTATGGGGGCCGTCTAGGGGATCGGGTGGGAGACCGCGTCATTTACCACGTGCCCGGTGTTTCTACTTATATGGAGGCGCTGGACCCGACCGTGCAGCGTTGGTACATACCAGCCCCCCTGTTTGGCGAATTTGGCCGCAATCAGTGGGAGTACACCAACTACGCCC
>JAPPEF010000019.1 GCA_028875335.1 Gemmatimonadota bacterium | reverse complement strand
TGTCCCGGTGGTTCGTATCCTCCCAGATGCGGACGCCCGTGTCCGCTTCGCGGATGGGCTTCGCCCACGCCAGGATGCGCTCGTCCATCCACGGCTCGTCAGGCTCGTCCACCAACAGCAGCGCAAACTGCTCAGGCTGCAATCCCCTCGCCACCATATGCTCCGCCCAGAACGTGATCCACGCCTTGACCGCCGTGTTGAACTCCGGCGTGCCCATGGGCCACGACTCGAAGTGATCGCCCACTTTCGCGAACACGAGGTACTGAGCCGCATCCGGCCACAACTCGATCCAGGCATCGAAGTAGTCGGTGTTGGGCGGCACCGTCATCGCCCCCTGCGCATCGTGCGTGCCCCGCGGCAGCGCCAGCTTGAGGGCCCACGGCGAGTCGACGAGATGTTCCCGCAGGTGCTCGATGATCGCCGGCCTGTTCTGCTCCGTCAGAAGGGGGAAGTGACCGACGCGGTCCGTGTAGTCCCACCCGCCAAGGTGAAGTGACTGCTTCTCGGGGAAATCCAGAGGATACAGATGCATGCGCAGCGGAAACCGCTTGCCCCCAGACACGGACTCCGCGACGACCTCGCCCTCGTAGGTGCCCGGTGCCACGTCCACTGGATGGAAGGTCAGCCACACCTGCCGCGTCATGCCCGAGGGCACGGTCACTACATACAGATCGTTCTCGGCCGCGACTTCGGGGAGAGCCGCGGCCACCGGGATCCCCCTCCGCGTGTCCGTCCAAGCTACTTCGTGAACGGTCACATACGCCGGATTGTCGCCCCCGGGAAGCCCACTCAAGCGGAACGTTACCTCCATCGGCTCATCACTGCTGTTGCTCACATTGAACGCCGCCGCGCGGAACTCCTTGCGCATCAAGTGAACCTCGACGGCCAATTCCGCCGCCGTGTCCGGCGTACCGATGAGGGGAAGCGGATCCCACAGATTCGAGCGCCAGAACGTGAGCGGCTCCAAGCCCCTAGCGCGCCAGAGCCACGCCTGCGTGCGCAACACCCGTTCGTGCCACGAGTTCAGAGGCAGCACCGCCTGGAAATCATCCCCGAAGGCCGTGGCCGGCCCCAATTTCCCTTCCACCGCCGTCAACTCGCCGAGAACATCGTTCCGGGTCCGGCCCGGGATTCCATCCGCCGCCGCCTCTCTCAGAGCCTCGATGTCCCGCACGAGGCGCGTCCGAATCCCCTTCTGGATGGCGAGCCGGCCAGCGTACGCCTTGAGATCGGGGATGGCTGGCCCCGGCAGCGGCTCATTCACCCACTCCGGCTCTCCCGCGTAGACCTCGATCTCGTCCACGAACGTGTACGGCTCGTTCCACACGACCAAGCTGACATAGCGGCCGTGCGTCCGCAACCGGTCCGTCCAGTACCGATGCGTCCCGTACTGGGCAGCGCGCTGCTCGTTGAGATCGCGGAGGATTCTCTCGCGCAGTTCGGGGGTGACCTCCTTTTCCGGGTACCGATCCCGGTGGCGGTCGAAATGGTCATATATCTCCGCATCAGTGAAACGCATGCCTTCCCTGTCCCACATGGCATCGCTCGCCTTCGTCGGTACGAGCGGGCCGTGCTGCTGCGCACTCAACTCTACCAGGTCCCCGATCTCATGGAATTTCCCGTCTTCACCCGCCGTGAGGATGCGGATCGTCAGCGGCCACCTCACGTCCGCAAAACCCGCCGCCGTGTGGAACGATACCCCTCGTATCGGTTTCACCGCACCTAGGTCCAGCGTTAGGATCGAGGGCGTCTTTTCCTGCCAACCCACGGTCGACAGCTGCGCCCAGAAATAGCCCTCCGTGTACACCCCATCCGTCAGTTGCTCGCGATCACCAGGGTCCGAGCAAAGCCCGTAATTCGGCCCCGGCTCTATCGTGTAGGTCGCCCCCAGCGCGACGTTCTCGCTCGGACGGTCCGTCGGAATTGTCCCAGGTGCACTTGACGCCACCGCCGTGTCCTGAGCCCACGCCAGTGCCGCCATCAACAACGCCACCGCTGCCAAAGTCCATTTCATCGTGTCCCTCGCTATCCGATGAGTACTTCTTTCCTCAAAACAAAAGAGGCTGCTCCAAAACAATAAACCAATCGGCACAACCTCTTTTTTTACAGCTATTTAAAATCTGGCGGGAACGTGTGGGAATCGAACCCACCCAGCGCAACTCTCGCTACGCCGCAACGGATTTGAAGTCCGCGACAGCCACCAGGCACGCATCCGCTCCCGCAATCTGCCCGTCTATATTACGTAGAAATATAGAACGACTTCCCAGTAGCACCAACGAGACCTATGGTGCTACTTTTTTTGCGCTGCTTCGGCCCGCGCCTTGCGCTCGGCCCGCTCAGCCGCCTTGCGTTCGGCCACCTCGGCCTCCGTCGGCAAGCGCCGCGCAGGCATTTCTGGATACTCAAGAGGCAGGTCCCAGCGCAGGGTTCGCAAGGGGACATCGCCCAAGTTCTCGATCTGCAGCTCGAGATAGTCGTCGTCGCGCCGGACAATAGGCGTCTTGTCGTCTCTCTTGCGATTGGGGAAGAAGACTCGGTAGTAGGTCTTGCCGTCGAGCACCTCTCCTTCGGGACGGTCGCTCTCGTAAGGATAGGAACCAAACGTCCCGCTGGGCTGGAAGCGCGCACCTCGCTGATTGACCAAGAAGGTGCGCGCACCAATATCGGCAATATAGGGCTTGAGCTGAGACTCTCCGCTCGACAGATAAATGGTAAAGACTAGGCGACTGTAGAGCGTCAAGCCCCAACGGTCGTCGTACTCGTCGCGCAAGATGGGAAACTTGGAGTCGTAGATGGCATCGACGACCCGGCGGATGTATTCGGCCCGCCAGATGTTGAAGGCGCGTTTTTGCAGGGGATTGCGTGCATCAAAGGACGGATTTACGTAGATGAGATACTGCAAGTAAAGGCTGTTGATGTCCGTGCCGTCTTCGGCCGGGTAGGTGCCATCGACGTAGGAATAGAGTAGCTGCTTGATGCGAAATTCGAGCTGCTCCTGCCCCAAGTCCTCGCGCTCAGCGCGCGCATAGGCGCGGGAGATCTCATAGGCAAAGGTGTGCAAGGCCGCCTGCACCAAGACGCCGTCGGCACCCCGATGGCTTCTATTTACCGTGCGCCATACTTCCTGCCCAACGCGCGCGAAAGGCCCTTCCGAATATTCCGGACCGCAGCCGATGACTGCCGCACACATCCAGCAGAGAAATAAGACCCTGCTTGGCATGAACTACCTCCGTCGAGGAGGGAGAGCATCTAGCGTCGCGCTATTCCTTGACGACCCAGAGCTTGACCGCTGCTGCTACCTCTGGATGGAGGCGCACTTCGATGTTGTAAACGCCCAATTCGCGGATGGGGTCTTCGAGGTGGATGGCGCGGCGATCTACCTCGTAGCCCTTTTCGTCGAGCAATTCGGCGATATTCTGAGCGGTTACCGAACCGAAGAGGCGATCCTCCTCGCCGACCTTGACCTGCGCGGTGATCGACTCCGCTTCCAGCTTTTTGGCGAGGCCCTCGGCGGCGCGGTGGTCGCGCTCGGCCAAGGTCTCTTGCTGTTTGCGCCTAGACTCGAACTGGGCCATGTTGGCGGCGGAGGCGATCAAGGCTTCGTTGCGAGGAATCAGGAAGTTGCGACCATACCCGTTCTTTACTTCCACGACCTCACCGGCCGAACCCAAGGTTTCAATGTCCTTTAACAGAATTACTTTCACGATTTGTCCTCCACTTCATAGAAAACGGCGATATTGTTTGGGCCTTACGCTTCTTCCTCCGTGGGGGCTGGGCGCAGCCGACGCCAATCGAACCAAGTATCCAGAAGCCCCAATCCAGCCAAGAGTAGAAACGCCAACCCTACTACAAAAAAAAGCCCTATGTAAAACAACAGTTCGACCAAAGGCGGCACCCTTTGACGCTGGGCAAAAAAGCGCAGCACCGCCACCCCTTGAACCCCGTAGATAATCCCCATCAGCACGATCAGGTTGAAGCCCAAATCGGCCAACAACCCATCGCCCAAAAGACTTAGCCCCAAGGCCGCGATCAATACCCAAATCAACTCTTCCCAAGGCCGCCACAAAGACAACGGCAGGGGGGCGGGCAGCGACAGCCCCAGCCGCAACGCCAAGCCCTGGCTCAAGCGATACGCTACGACAAACGTCAAAAGTAAGGTCGCCATCTCGATGGCCGGCTGCACCCGCAGAACGAAGTCGATCATCGCGAGTAGCGTCTGACCGCCTTCCTCAACGGCCATCCCCAAGGCTTGGAACTGCTCCAAGACGGCGGCGGCTTGCTCTTGGCGATGGGTGCCATCGCGCGCCTGAATTAGCTGCCAGAGACACAAGCCCGCCGGCGGCGTACAGGCCATGGCCATGACGCGACCATAGGTCTGTTGGCGCTCTATTTGTAAAGCGGCGAGCAACCCCATAATGGGCACCAGCCCCAACGCAGCCCCTAGCAGCATGGCGGTGCCCAAGCAAAGCAGGCCGATCAAGGGCAGGGCACCACGAGAGCCGTAGCGCAAACTAGCCAAAAGCGAAGCGACCGCCAGCGCTATGCCCAGCAGAATCAACATCGGCGCACGCCGACTCTAAGGGTCGTCGGACTCTTGGACGACAGCCTCTTCTGGTGAATCCCCTACCTCTTCTACCCCCTCTGCTTTTTCTACCTCTTCATTAAGTGCCTCGTGTTCAGGTGCAGCACTGTGGACCTCGCCGCGGTCCCTCGGGCCGCGGGAGCGGGAGTCGCGGTGCGGACCACCACCTCGGTCCCTCGGACCACGAGCAGGCCGGGCAAAGGCTTCTTCAAGGAAATTGTCGGCGGCTAGCTCGGGCACGTGGATGAATTCGCCTTCGACCGCAGTGACGAGGTAGCGCAGCACCACTTCGTCGAGCTTGAGCGTCTGCTCTAGCCCTTCAATCGCCGTCGGCTCGGCGGAAAACTGGTAGAGCACGTAGTAGCCTTGGAGCCGATTCTTCAGGCTAGACGAGGTATAGGCCAGACGCCGCAGACCCCAATTGTCGATCCGGACGACTTGCCCGCCATTTTCCTCGAGTAGAGTCTCGTATTTTTCGACGAGTTGCTCGTATTGGCCCTCACCGGCTTGGGGGTCCAAGATACATACGAGTTCGTAGTTTCTCATTGTATTGCGCTTTCTTGGTTCTGGTCTGAGGCACATCCCTCAGACGAAAAGCGGTGCCAGGACAAGAGATATCACCGACATCAGCTTGATGAGTATGTTTAGCGACGGCCCCGAAGTGTCCTTGAATGGGTCGCCGACCGTATCGCCGACGACAGCGGCTTTGTGGGGGTCAGAGCCCTTGCCTCCCAAGTGGCCTTCTTCGATCCATTTTTTGGCGTTGTCCCAAGCCCCGCCGCTATTGGCCATCATCAATGCCAACAGTACGCCGCTGACCGTCGCCCCGGCGAGCATGCCGCCCAAGGCGATGGGGCCGAGGCCGAAACCAACCGCGACCGGAGCCAACACCGCCAACAGGCCTGGTAGAATCATCTCGCGCAGTGCTGCTGCCGTGCTGATCTCCACGCAGCGCCGGGTATCGGGCTTGGCTTTGCCTTCCATCAAGCCCTCGATCTCGCGGAACTGACGCCGGACTTCCTCAACCATCTTGAAGGCGGCCTTGCCGACTGAGGTCATGGTAATGGAGGCCGCGAGGTAGGGAATCATCGCGCCGATAAAAAGCCCGCCGACGACAATCGGCGTAGTCACGTCAATGACGATCGGCTCACCGGTTGCAGTCTCAATAGCGGAGGAATAGGCTGAAAAAAGCGCCAACGCCGTCAACGCCGCCGAACCAATGGCAAATCCCTTGCCCATGGCCGCGGTCGTGTTGCCGAGTGAGTCGAGACCATCGGTGATCTTGCGCGTGTCTTCGCCCAAGCCCGCCATTTCGGTAATGCCGCCGGCGTTGTCGGCGATGGGACCATAGGCGTCAACCGACATGGTGATACCCACGGTGGCCAGCATGCCCACGGCGGCGATCCCAATCCCAAAAAGCCCGGCAAAATGGAAGGCCAAGCCAATGGCGACGACGATCCCCAAGGTCGGCAGGACGACGCTCTCCATGCCTATGGCCAGACCGGAAATAATATTGGTCGCCACGCCAGTCTTAGAGGTTTCAGCGATGGTGCGGATGGGTTTGCCGCCAGTGTAGTACTCGGTAAAAAGGCCAATCGCGATCCCCGCCAAACAGCCCGCGCATAGTGCCCACACCGGCTGATTGGATAGGCCGATTGTCCCGGCAACCCACCAAGCACCCAAAATCATTAGTACGGCTGCAACCCAAGTCGAGTAGCGCAATGCGGCACCGGGGTCGAAATTCTGCAGTATCCGCACCATCAACACGCCCAGTAGCGACGCGACTATACCGATCGTGATGACGATCAGCGGGAAGCTCATTGCCGCAAGTTTCGCCTGGGTCGGATCGGAGATGCCGGGAGCGAGCGTGGCCAGCAGTGACGCGGACGCGGTGGCGGCGATGGCAATGGTAGCAATGACCGATCCAACGTACGATTCAAAGATATCGGCGCCCATGCCAGCGACATCGCCGACATTGTCGCCGACATTGTCGGCGATAACGGCCGGATTGCGCGGATCGTCCTCGGGAATCCCAGCCTCTACTTTGCCCACCAAGTCGGCACCCACATCCGCGGTCTTGGTGAAGATGCCGCCGCCAACGCGCGCGAAAAGAGCGATCGAAGAGGCCCCCATAGCGAAGCCATTGATCGTAGATGCTTGGCTTATATCGTCCCAGATACCAATAGCGCTGGCCAGTGCTCCAACACCGAAGAGTCCCAAGCCAGCCACGGCAAGTCCCATCACTGCGCCCCCTGAAAAAGCGATGTTTAGCGCCGGCCCTTGGCCGTGTTGGTTGGCCGCTTGGGCGGTGCGAACATTGGCGTGACAGGCCGCCTTCATGCCGGTATAACCGGCCAAAATGGAACAAACGGCTCCCGCCAAGAAAGCGTACGCGGTATGGGCTCCGACGAAGGCAAAAAGGAGGACGAAAACGATGACGATAAACCCGGCGAGGATGGTGTACTCGCGTTTGAGAAAGGCCATAGCTCCCTCGTGGATAGCCTCTGAGATTTCCACCATCTCTGGAGTGCCCGCCGGAGACTTTTTGATGTAAAAGTACAGCAGGAGCGAGCAAAGCAAACCGCCCAGACCGATGAATGGCGCTGCGCTTGTCCAAATTTCCATATGCGTTTGTAACCCTCCCTCGGCTACGTTGCTTTTTAACCGTTGAACTTGTTCATGGCCGCCTCGATGCCTTCGGCGTAGTACACTTCAAGCGCCGCATTCCCGCGCTCAATCAAGTCTTGTACCTCGTCTGCGGGGGAAAACGGATCCAGGACGTAGTCAACGACGTCCGCGTCTGCGGGTGGGATGCCGACCCCTAGACGCAGGCGCGGTACGGCTTCCGTGTTGAGCACTTCGAGTACCGAAGCCAAACCGTTGTGCCCACCATCACTGCCGCCACGGCGAAAGCGCAAACGCCCGAAGTCGAGCAGGAAGTCGTCGAAGATGACCAATACGTCCTCGGGAAGCACCTCCCATTGGGCGCAAAGGGCCGCAGCGGTTCGACCGCTGCGGTTCATATAGGTTTGGGGCTTGGCCAAGAGCACTTCCCGACCGCCCAGCACTACTCGGACGACTTGGCCCTGTATGTCTGCTCGATGCTGCCAGTCCACACCACAGCGGGCCGCTAGGTGGTCTACCACCATAAAGCCTATGTTGTGCCGCGTTGACGCGTAGCGCGCACCTGGATTACCCAAACCCAAGGCTACTTGCAAATCTACTCTTCGCCACCCTCGTCGCCTTCGCCGCCCTCGCCGCCTTCTTCGCCTTCGCCACCTCCTTCGCCTTCCTCTCCTTCGCCTTCCTCTCCTTCGACCTCCTCGGCTTCTTCCTCCTCAGTGATCAAGCGCGGAGCCAAGATGTTGACAATCGTGCGATCTGGGTCGGTGGTAATGCGCGGCTCTTGTTCGACGAGATCGCTCACGTGCAGGCTATCGCCGATAACCAGCGAAGAGATGTCGATCACCATCGCAGAGGGCATTTCCGAGACGACGCACTCCATTTCGATGGAGGTCAGCGCCTGTTGCAAGGCCCCGCCCTCGTTGCGGACCCCTTCGGGTTCCCCCTCAGTCAGGATCGGAACATTGGCGCGCAGCGTCTCGCTCGGATCGATGCGCAAAAGGTCTAAGTGCAGCACATCGCCGCGGACCTTGTGGTATTGGATGTCGCGAATCAGGGCCTGCTCAGGAGCTCTATCAGGCTCTTCGTGCTCAATCAAGATGATCGCGTTTTGCCCGCCCTTGCTCAGGATGAGCTCCAGGCCATGGGCATCCGTCTTGAAGGACTCAGCGGGCTGATTGTGGCCGTAGATCACCCCGGGCAACTGGCCCCGCAGGCGGCGTATCTGGCCCACCGGCCCCTTGCCCTGCTCTTGGCGGGACTGGACTTTGAGCGCGACCTGCTCGCGCGCTTGGATCTGTAGTGGAACTTGTGGCATCGGAACGTCTCCTCAAAAGACTCAATCAAATATCAATGGCATAATGGCAGCCCGGCGAGGACTCGAACCTCGATAAACGGAACCAAAATCCGTTGTCCTACCAATTGAACGACCGGGCTACCTATCTTTATGCCTCGCGCTCCCCCGAGCTAGACCGGCTGACACAAAAAAGACCGGCAACCTTGCCTTTGCAGTGCGCTCTGCGCCTGAGAGGCGGTTTTCCGGTCGTCGAAGACACCGTAAACAGTGGAGCCGCTGCCCGACATGGACGTGGCGCGGGCACCAACTCGGTCCAGTTGAGAACGAAGTTCTGCGACGATGGGATAGGCGCGATCTACCGCGGGCGTGAAGTCGTTCTCTAGCACTTCAAATAACCTGTCGTGGTCAACGCACCCGCCGCTCAGGGAAATAATAAAGTTAAAATAGGGAGAATTTTCTGTCAAGATGGAGCCAAGTTGGCCGTAAGCCCACGCCGTGCTGATCTCGACCTCGGGGTACACCACCACATAAAAGACTGCGCCCTCCCAGCTCAGCGCTTCGAGCATCTCGCCCCGGCCTCTCATTAGAGCGGTGCCGCCTTCCACTACAAAGGGAATGTCCGAGCCAAGGGTTGCGGCGATCTGGCGGAGGTCTGCGGTCGAGAATGGCTGGTCATAGAAGCGATTGAGTGCTCGCAGGGCTGCTGCCGCGTCGGCACTGCCCCCGCCTAGGCCTGCACCTATAGGTATATTCTTTTCTAGGTGGATGCGGAAAGACTGGGGCGGGCGGTCGAGCCGAGCGCGAAAGGCATCAACTGCGCGGCACACTAGGTTGTCCGGTCCGGTCGATAGACTATCGAGACTACAGGTCAATTGATCGGAGGAAGCTGATTCAAAGTACAAGACGTCCGCTAAATCCACACATTGAGCCACGCTGAGGATTTCGTGGTAGCCATCGGAGCGGCGGCCGAGAACCTTAAGCCCCAAGTTTATTTTTGCGTACGCTTTTTCGACCGGCAGACTCTCCATCGCTGCACACCTTGACCGCATTTTACTATGTTTTACACTCTATACTACGTGTCAGATTGGCATACTTCTTGAGAATAGTTGAGAATTGATATGGTTCCGCAGTTGATGTTAGTGTTTCTCCTCTGCCTAAGCACCCAAAGCTGGGCGCAAGCGAGCGCAGAGGACGACTTCAAACTGGCCCGCAATCTCTTCCGGGATGCCGGCGACTATGCCACCGCCGCCGGGCTATTTGCCGAGTTTGTTCGCAATTATCCCGACAGTCAGCAGATAGCCGAGGCTCGACTGATGCTGGCGCGTGCGTACCGCCAAAGCGGCCGTTGCGACCTAGCGGTGCCGGCCTACGAGACGTTTTATCTCGAACATCTCGAGCACTTGAATGCTGCCGACGCACGACGCGAGCGAGCGGCCTGTCTGGCCGAGCAAGGTCAATACCTGTTGGCCGCTCGGTCATACGAAGAGGTGCAGCGTCGTTTCAGCACCAGCGAATTCGCCGCCAAAGACTTGATTGAGGCAGCGGCTAATTATACCCGCGCTGAAAATTTGCGGCAAGCCGAAGCTGTCTATGGGCGTCTGTTGACCGACTACGCGACTTCTAAGCAAGCGCATTTGGGCCGCTATCGGCTGGCCCAGTTGCGCTTTGCCGCTGGTCGGGTCGAAGAGGCCCAACAGCTACTCGGGCAAATCGCCGCCGCGGCACCACCGCCGCCTGAAGCCCCCAGCGCCCTGCTGCTCGGAGGGCGCATCGCGCTCTTTATGGCCAACAGAGAAACCGCTGAGAAGCAATTCAAATCGCTAGCGCGGCGCTTTCCCAAAGCGGCGCAGACCGATAGCGCCTATCTAGATCGCGCCGACGATCTCTATCGGTCGCGCCTCTTCAGCCAAGCCGGAGACGCCTATCAGCGCGCCTACAGCAAAATTGACGACCGCTCTCTCAAGGAACGCGCACTCCTTGGGCTAGCCGATGCCCGCCGCCAGAGTCATCAGACGAGCAAGGCCATCGCCCATTACGAAGAGCTGCGCTCCATGCTCCAACCCGGCCATCCCGCTTTCCTCCGGGCGCAGCTTGGCCGAGCCATCGCCCTAGGCCAAGCCGGACAATTCGCCCTCGCAGTGGGCCTGTTTCAAGGATTGATCCAGACCGGCGACAGCCCCGAAGCCATCAGTGCGCTGCGGGAATTGGGCGTCCTCTACAAGAGACGCCGCGAACACAGCCGCTCGATAACTTGGTATCGCCGCTACCTTCGGGAAGCCGATACCGTCCCCGATGCCGACGCCGTGCGCTTCGAACTCGCCGCACTCTATGATTCAACCGGTTACTACGAAGAAGCCATCGCTCTCTATCGCCAGCTAGCTTCGGCTCAGGACGAGGTAGCAACCAAAGCGCAACTTGCCCTCGCCCAGACTTTTGAGCGAAGTGGACAGCCGCGCACGGCACTGCGCGAGTATACGGCCTTTCTCGAACTCTTCCCCGCGGACCGTCAGAGCGAGGAGGTGCGCCAGCGAATCGAATATCTGCGCGAGTTCACCGTCTTGGACCGGGCCGACCTCAACCGAGCCTTACAGCAAGCGTGGATCGACGAGTTGAGTGGCAAGCCGCGCCAACTCGTGCTGCTAGAGGTAGCTCGGGTGCTGTTCGCGCACCACGATTTTGTGACTGCTGCCCAGTCTTTCAAACACTACGCCGCGACCTATCCAGACGATCACAACCGCAGCGAAGCACAGTATTTTTTGGCCGAAAGCCTGCTCCGGCTCTCCCGCCAACGAGAGCTAGAAGCAGAGCCTGCCAGCGCAGACTCGCTGCGGATTCTTGCTCTCCGGGGATACCGCGTTCTCGTCGAGCAAGCCCCCATCGACAGCACTTGGGCCCGGCGCGCACGACTGCGCCTCATTACACTCGAAGCCGAGGACCGCCCCGACTCGCTGCGATTGTCAACGCTCGAAGAGGGGCTTGCCGCCTTCGTCGCCGAGTTTTCCGAGCGCCGAGATGCCCATCTAGACCAAGCCCTTTTGCAGCTAGGCGATGCCCGCCGCCAACTCGGGGCGACCGATACCACTACCACTTGGTTCGACGAGGCCATTGCGGCCTACGACCAGCTCGGTCGCCTCTTTTCTAGTAGCCCACTCGTGCCCCACGCTCTGCACGGCAAGAGTCTTTGCCTAGTGCAAAAAGGCCAATACCGAGCCGCAGCCGACCTGTTCGAGCGCATTCTGCGAGACTATCCCGACAGTCCGCTGACGGCACCGGTGCTCTTTGAACTGGGCCATATTCGCCTAGCGCAGGAGCGGACCCAAGAAGCCATCGCTCGGCTGCAAGAGTTGCGCTGGGGCTACCCGGCCTTTCCCCAGCGCCGCGCCGCCCAAAAACTGCTGGGCGACACCTACTTCCAGCTCGGCCAATACGCCGCGGCCATCGAGCTATACCTACCGCTAGTTTCCAACTCGACCATCTCCGACGACAGGGGGCCGATTCTCCGACGAACCGGCCGCGCTTATCACCACCTCAACCGCTACGGCGAGGCCATGGAGACCTATCGGCAAATACTCGCCGAAGAACCAAACCCAGCGGGACTAGATAGCATTTACTTCGCCCAAGCGATACTGCAACTGAGGTTGGGGCAGGAAGACGAGGCTCTTCGGCTCTTCCGCAAGGTCGGCCAAGAGTTTGCCTCCAGCGAACTGGCGACCGACGCCTCGGCGCGGGCCGGCCACATCGCCTTTGCCCAACAGAAATACAAGCAAGCCTATCAGCTCTATCAGCCCCTGCTGCAGCAAAGCGAGGATCTCCTGATCCACGGACAAACCGTCCTAGCCCTGTTCCGACTCAAGCGCATAGAAGAGGGGCGCAAGGCAGCCAAGCAGTTTGCCAAGCGATTCAAGGAGGAGACGGAGTGGCGTCAACATTTCTCGATCGAGGAAGGGAAATACTACTTGCAGGCGGGCAACCACAAGAAGGCATACGAGACGTTTCAAAAGGTAGAAGAGCAAGGCGGCGCTTGGGCCGACGATGGGGCCTATTGGATGGCCATAACGCTGTGGAAGCGAAACCGGGCGGCACCCAGCGAGGAAGGAGCGGCGTATGCGCTGGAGGCTATCTCGCGTTTTGTCCGGCAATATCCAATGAGTCCTCAGACAGTCGATGCTTACTTGCGCCTAGGAGACTACCACTTTTCGCTGCGCAACTTCCTGCAAGCGGCCGGGGCCTACAAACGCGTCTTGGACGCACCGGAAATCAGTAGCGAACAGATCCAAAATGCGCTGTGGAAACTCCTCAAGAGCTACCAAAAAGCCCACGAGTACGAGGCCGCTCACCAAATAGCCAACCAGCTACTGAGCCAATACCCCGACAACCCCAAAGCCGTCGAGATCCAACTCGAACTAGGCATCATCCTCAAGAATAAGGGCCAATACGCCCAAGCCATTGAACAACTAGAGGACCTGCTTTCCCAGCAGCTACTCGATGGCAACGGCGCTTCTCAAGCTCGGTTTTACATCGGCGAATCCTATCAGAACATGGGCGAGTACCGCAAGGCTATCCAAGCCTATTACAAAGTCAGTTACCACGGCTCTGAAGGGCTCAGCATGTGGATCACCTCGGCGGATTTCCAGCGCGCCCACTGCCACGAATCGCTGGGCGAAGACGCCACGGCCATAACCATCTACGAGCGGATCGCGCGGCGCGAAGGAGGGCAGAGTCCACAGGGGCAGGAAGCCCGCGAGCGGATCGAAACCCTGCGCCACGAGCTGGAAACCCTCAACTGAGGCGACGACAGCGGGAAGAACCATGACCCTGACGCAACGTCATATTTTGCTTCTGACTCAGCAGGCAGAACTGGAAGCGGAATTCAAGTCTGCGGTCCATGACGCGCGGCTGCGCGTCATCAACGCGGCTAATGGCAATGCGCTTGGATCGCTGCTGCGGCGTGGGATGGACCTGGTCGCCTTTGATATGGAACTTCCGCCCGCCGTCCTGGCAGAGGGGGTCGCCGCACTCGACCAGCACAGCGATGTGCCCGTACTAGGCTTGGGCAACGCCGATGAGAACTGGGACCGACTTCTGTGGGACTCGCCTCTCAAGGACCAAATCGCCGTGCCCTTTGAGGCCGAAATCCTGCGCCAACATCTGGACCACCTACTAGAGCGTGGGGACTTTTTGCACGGAGCCGAGATGGTGGGTCAGTCGTCCTTAATGCGCCAATTGCGCGAACGCATTTTAATCGTGGCACCGACACCAGTCTCCTCTATCCTACTGACGGGCGAAAGCGGCGCGGGCAAAGACCTAGTCGCCGAAGCTATACATCGCTACAGCAGCCGACGCGAACATCCTTTCCGTCCACTCAACTGCGGTGCCATTCCGGAGAATCTGCTGGAGAACGAACTTTTCGGGCATGAGAAGGGGGCCTTCACTGATGCCCGCGCTCAATACCGAGGCATCTTTGAACAAGCTGACAGCGGAACGGTCTTTCTGGACGAAATCGGCGAAATGTCACCGGCGGCGCAAGTGCGCCTCTTGCGGGTCCTCGAGCAGCGCGAGGTTGTCCGCATCGGTGGCAGTGCGCCTATCTCGGTGGATATTCGCGTCATCGCCGCGACCAACCGCGACCTACAAAAAGCAGTTGACCAGCGCGAGTTCCGCCTCGACCTCTACCATCGGCTCAAGGTCGTCGAGCTCGACATCCCCCCGCTGCGCCGCCGAGCCGAGGACATTCCCCTCTTGATCGAGCACTTCACTAACCAGTTAACCCAAGATAACAAGAGCCGCATAGAAGGGTTCTCGGCCGCGGCGATTGACCTTTTGCAAAGCTATGCTTGGCCTGGCAATGTGCGCGAGTTGCGCAACCTAATCGAGCACTTGGTCTTTCTCGCCCCGCGTGCCCTCGTCGAACCCGAAGACCTCTTACCCCACCTCAGAAGCCAACCTACGCGCCACCTGCCAGTGCCAACCAACAAGACGCCGGACCAATCCGAGCGCGAGTTGATCTACTTTGCTCTCTTGGATCTCAAGCGCGAAGTCGCCGAGTTGAAAGCTACAGTCGAACGCAATACCCCCCCTCCTGTTGCGCCAGCAGTCGTTCAGCCGGTCGCGCCAGAGGAATCCAGTCAACCGATCTATCCGATTGACGACGCCCCATACAATAATCCCGCAGACCCCCAAAGGCCCACGGCAATACACGTCCCCGAAAATGCAGCTATTGAGCCTTTGCCCACACTCAAAGACAGGGAGCGGGAAGCCATCGAACAGGCACTCGACCGCGTTGGTGGCAATCGCCGGAAGGCGGCGGCAATCCTCGGCATTAGCACTCGTACCCTCTATCGGAAGTTGAAGGAATACGACCTCGAATGAAGCGCCTTCTCCGCGCCGTCAGGCGCGACAACCCCTCTCCCTTGTCCAGCATTTGTCGCCCGTGGGTGGGCATCGCCTTTATTGCCGCGTTGCTCGTGGGCACGCGCCCGGCCGGGGCGCAAGTGCCAGTGGAGAGCACTCAGCCACTAGCGGACCTCAGCCGGGCTTTCCGCCAAGCCTACGAACAAGTGCGTCCGGCTGTGGTTTTAATCGCGGCGACGACCCGAACGTGGCGAAAGCGTGCATTGCCTCCCTTCCACCCGGAAATTCCCGAAGATTTTCGCGGCATCCCTGAAGATTTTCGCGGCATGGGCTCGGGTACCATCATCAGCGACGACGGCTACATTCTGAGCAATTACCACGTCGTTGCCGAAGCCGACTCCATCCAAGTCACCCTCTCTGACCGACGCACCTATCGGGCTAGGGTCATCGGCTTCGATTCGCTGATTGACATCGCCCTGCTCAAGGTTGAAGCGCAGGGATTGCCTACGGTTCAGTTGACCGATTCAGACCTTTTGCAAATCGGCGACTGGGTCCTGGCCATTGGCCATCCCTTGGGCATGGGTTCAACGCTGACGCACGGCATCGTCAGCGCCCTAGGGCGCCAAGCAGGTATTTTCAACCACAACGAAGAAAGTCGCTACGCCATCGAGAGTTTCATTCAGACTAATGCCGTGATTAATCCCGGCAACTCCGGCGGCCCCCTACTCGACCTACAGGGCAGAGTCGTAGGGATCAACACGGCCATTTCAACGCGCACTGGTTACTACATCGGCTACGGGCTGGCCGTGCCGATCAATCTAGCGCGCGAAGTGGTAGATGATCTGCTAGTCCACGGACGGATCGTACGCGGCCATTTGGGCGTGACCATGGAATCTGAGATGACTCAAGAGCTAATCCGCAAGCACGGCCTCAACATGGAATGGCCACGGGGCGTTTACCTCAAACAAGTGCAGCCCAACAGCCCCGCCGAGCGCGGTGGCCTACTCGTCGGGGACGTCGTACTGTCGCTCGATGGCATCGAGGTGAATCACTTCAACGACCTGCAGACGCTGATCTACGGCCGCGACCCAGGCGAGACGATCAACCTGCAAATCATGCGCCAGAATCAAGTCCGCCACGTTGCTGTGGTGCTCGGCGAGCGCGAAGACGACCGACTCCTTTCCGAAGGTCATCAGCGGATGGCACAGCTAGGGTTCTCGGTTGAATCCCTGCCCGCCGAGTTGGCCACTGAGTTGGGATTTGTCGGCGAGTTGGCGGCTGAACTGGGATTTGAACAAGGCGAGGAGCCGGTGGTGGTAGTTGAAGTAGATCCGGAGGGGCTGGCCGCGGACAAAGGGATTCAAGTGCGCGATGTAATTACCGAGGTGGATCAAGAACGCATTACCTCACTAGAGCAATTTGTGCGCTTTGTTTCCGGGCTGGAAGAGGGACAGTCTGCGTTGTTTTGGTTTTGGCGGCCCGAGACCGGAATCAATGTCCGGACGCTGAAGATCCCGGAGTAAACCATGACGCCCGACTTACAAGGTGCCGATGCCCTGCTGATGGTTGGCAGCAGCGAACGCTGCGCCAATCTGTTCTACGCCACCCGTTTTCGCGCCCCCGACCCCTTCGTCTTTTTGTGGACCCCCAGCGAAAAACTCATGCTCGCCCACAACCTCGAGATCGACCGCGCGCGCGACCAAGCTTGCGTCAACCGAGTATTGCCTTATGCCCAGTACGAGAAGCGAGCTAAGGAAAGAAGCCAGAAGCGGCCCAATAGCAACGCCGTCTTGTCGGAACTTTTGCGCGCCCTCGGCTTGGAGAAGCTGCAAGTGCCTGCTGATTTTCCCCTTGGTACGGCTGATTTTCTGCGGGGGGAGGGCATCAAGCTCGTCATTGCGGCCGAGCCACTCTTTCCCCAGCGCAAAATCAAAGACGCCGAAGAAATCGAGGGCATGCGCCGGGCGATGCGGGCCGCCGAAGCGGGCATGGAAACCGCGATTGAGGGGCTACGCGCAGCCGAAGTTCGAGATGACGTGCTCTTCCTCAACGGCGATGTACTCACTTCAGAGCGATTGCGGCGCATGGTGCATCAGACGCTAATGGACTGCGACAGTATTGGCGAACACACCATCATCGCCGGCGGCGACCAAGGCTGCGATCCACACCAAGTGGGCTTTGGGCCTTTGCGCGCCAGTGAGACCATCATTATCGACATTTTTCCGCGCGACGAGGCGAGCGGGTACTACGGAGATCTGACGCGGACCGTCTGCAAGGGACAGGCCTCCAAGCCGATGCAGCATCTATACGAAACCGTGCTGGAGGCTCAACAATTGGGCTTGGACCACATCCGTCCGGGTGCCGAAGGCCACCTTATTCACGAATCAATCCAACGATTCTTCAACGACGCTGGCTACGAGACAGGAGAGCAAGACGGCTATATGCAGGGCTACATCCACAGCACGGGGCATGGGCTAGGTCTGGAGATCCACGAGGGGCCGAGGATCGGCCCGCACGGCGACGTGCTCGAATCAGGGCACGTCGTGACGATGGAGCCGGGGCTCTACTACCGAGGCTTGGGGGGTGTGCGGATTGAAGATACGGTCGTCGTTTGCGAAGGCGGCTACGAAAACCTATCCAGCCTGCCCAAGGTGCTCGAAGTGTGAACGCGGCCCTTTCCGCCAACGGGGTACTCGTTGACAAGAAAGGGAAATTGAGCAGATTTACTCTTATGAGACGGCACAAATTCACCCTTGGCTCCCTAGTCATTGCCGCGGGTCTTATCTACCTTTTTGTCGCTGGCGTCCAACAGTCGACGGCGACTCACATGACCCTGCAAACTCTTATGGAGGGAGCTACAGACGACGGCCAGCGCATCCAGCTAGGCGGTGGCACGGTAGTGCCCGGTTCGATTGAGTGGGATCGGTATCGCTCGCGGCCCGAATTTGTGATCACCGACGGACAACACACCCTGAGGGTGCGCTACATCGGACACACCGTGCTGCCCGATACCTTCAAAGACGAAGCACTGGTAGTTCTCGAAGGCGAATACCAGCCAGCCGACCGGATTTTTGACGCTGAGATCGTCTTTGCCAAATGCCCCTCCAAATACGAGGGACAAAGCTACGAGGGCCATGTGCAGGCGATGAATAGCCCAAGCGGCTAGCCCGCAGCACTTTTGGCTTTTCCCGACATTGTATGGTTGATATCGGCTATTTTGCCTTGTGCCTCGCGCTCCTAGCGTCCGGCTATGGAGCTCTGGCGTCGGCTCTCGGGGCGAGGCGTGGCCACTTGGGTCTGGTCCGCTCGGGCGAAAATGGAGTCTTGGCGACCTGTGCCCTGCTGACGCTGGCAGTTCTCGCGCTGTGGCACGCGCTCCTCTCCCACGACTTCCAAGTCGAGTACGTGGCCGAAAACAGCAACCGCGCCATGCCTTTGTTCTATTTAATAACATCTCTGTGGGGTGGGCAGAACGGCTCGCTGTTGTTTTGGGGCTGGATCCTATCCATCTACTCGGCGGGATTGGCGGCACTCTACCGCCAGCGCTATCGCGAATTGATGCCCTATGCAATAGCGACCCTGTCCCTTACCAGCTTCTTCTTTTGCATTGTGCATCTATTTGCCGCTGACCCGTTCCAGCGCCTGCCCTTCACGCCAGAGGACGGCCGCGGGCTCAATCCGATTCTACAACACCCCGTTATGGCCATTCATCCTCCGATGCTTTACTTGGGGATGGTGGGCATGGTCGTACCCTTTGCCTTTGCCATCGCCGCGCTCTTGACCGGCAAGTTGGACGCAACTTGGCTCCGCGCGTCGCGCCGCTGGATGCTCATCCCTTGGACCTTTCTCGGCTTCGGTCTTCTGCTAGGCGGCAAATGGGCCTATGTCGAACTGGGGTGGGGTGGATATTGGGGTTGGGATCCGGTGGAGAATTCTTCGCTGATGCCTTGGCTGATCGCCACCGCTTTTCTGCACTCAATTATGATTCAAGAGCGCAAGGGCATGCTCAAAGTATGGAATGTGGCACTGGCGATCCTCACGTACGCGCTGTGCCTCTTCGGCACCTTTATGACCCGCAGTGGCATCATCTCCTCGGTGCACGCCTTTGCCCAGTCTAATATCGGCCCTTTCTTTGGCACGTTTCTAGTCTTGACATTGATTCTTTCTTTTGGGCTCTTGTGGCTGCGGCTGCCCCTGCTCAAGGCCGAGAATCGCTTGGAATCTTTTGCCTCGCGCGAGACGGCTTTCTTGCTCAACAACTGGGTTCTCTTGGGGATGCTCTTCGCCGTGTTCTGGGGCACGGTCTTCCCACTGGTCTCCGAAGCCTTGACCAACGAGCAAATCACGGTTGGGGCCCCTTTTTTCAACCAAGTCACGATTCCCATCGGCCTAGTACTCCTGTTGTTGACGGGTGCTGGTCCGCTCTTCGCTTGGCGCCGCACCTCTCGCGAGAGTCTACGCAAGAATTTCATCCGTCCGGTGACGGCGGGAGCACTTTCTTGCGGAGTTTTTTTGGCGCTCGGTGTGCGCGACCCCTATGTCGTGCTGTCATTCGGACTGTGCGTCTTCGTTCTCGTCGCGCTCACTTCCGAGTTCCACGCCGGAGCGCGGGCGCGAATGCACAGTACGAACGAGCCCTATCCAGTGGCGTTGTATCGCCTCTGCGCCAAGAACCGACGGCGTTACGGCGGGTATTTGACCCACCTTGGGCTGGTATTGCTCTTTGCTGGCTTTACCGGCAAAGCTTTTACCCAAGAAGCCGAAATCGTCCTCGACCGGGGGGCTTCGCGTCAAGTCGGCGAATACCAGCTTACCTTCGCGTCGCTGGCCTTCGCCGAAAACGCCAACCACAGCACTACTGCCGCGGCCTTGGCCCTGCACCGCGGCGATCAATTCCTCGGCACGCTGCTGCCGGAGCGGCGCTACTACCCAACTTTTGACCAAGGTACTACTGAAGTTTCCATTTACTCGACATGGCGCGAGGACTTCTATGTAATTCTGGTGGGGGCTGCCGAAGACCAGAGCGCCAAATTCCAAGTCTATATCAACCCGTTAATCAACTTCGTGTGGCTTGGTGCTGTCGTTCTAGTGATCGGTGCCCTGTGGGCGATGTGGCCTACGCCGCGAGACCGGCGGCTGGCGCGGATGGATCGCGAGACCGCACTTGGAGCAGCCATCGCACAAAAGTCTCGCACGTACGTGTCTGTACTCGCTGCGTTGGTGCTGGGCTTCTCGCCGGTAGGGGCGGCAACAACGGCGGAAATCAAGGCCGTGGCTGAAGAATTGGTCTGTCTCTGCGGTAATTGCCCTCGGGAATCCTTAGCCACCTGCCTTTGTACCGACTTCGCGGTCCCCGAGCGCGAGGCGATTGGCTTAGCCCTAGACCAAGGCCAAACTCGGCAGCAGATCATCGATGGCTATGTAGCGCGTTTTGGCCTGATGGCCTTAGCTACTCCGCCGCAGGAGGGCTTTAACTTGCTAGCTTGGGTTGCTCCCTTTTTGGCTCTTTTGTTCGGCGTCGCCTTAGTACGCACCCTGCTAGTTCGCTGGAAGGACCAAGGCCAAGCACCTCTACAATCCAAGCCCTCTCCAGCCGACCGCAGCCAAGACGCGGATCGCCTGAGACGCGAATTGGATCACTACGACGATGGCTAGTTCGGCCGAACCGACGCGGGCCTGTGAGAGCCTAATATTATAATGAACGGGATAGGACTCTTACCCATATTGTGTTCAGTCGCTCTACTGTTGGGGCTATTGCTCTATCTGGGACGCCCCCTCCTAACGAGCGGGCGAACGAGCGCGGCGAGTGGGCCGACGCGGCAGCTTTTTGAGCGCAAGGAGCAGCTTTTGGGCGAGATCGTCGAGCTGGAACTTGACCGCGAGCTCGGCAAAGTGTCCGCAGAGGATTTTCAGCGCCTTTTCGCCGAACTGGAGGCCGAGACGCTGGCGACTATCGGCGAATTGGATCGGCTCAACGGCGCGAGCAGCGATCAATTCGAACGACGCATAGAGAAAGAGGTCGCGGCTCTGCGCCAAAAGACCGCCGCTTCTCGTTGCCATAGCTGTGGGGCTCTGCGCCGCGAGGGCGATTTGTTCTGTCCGCAATGCGGGGCCTCCCTAGTGGAATCTAGCTGAACCATGATCCTGCGCTTGCTTTGCGCCGCAATCGTCCTTTGCGCTTCCGATCTGTGGGGCACGGCGATCAACGGTTATGTACTAAACCCTTTCACTCAAGCGCGGATCCCGGGCATTCCCGTGGCTTTCTACGTCCACCAAGACGGACAGATACTCGAGATGCTGCGCAAGGAAACCGACGCCGACGGGCGCTTCTCTTTTGCCGGCCCCTTCCTACAGAGCGGACTCCACTTCGGGCTGGCCGCCTACTACGACGGCATCCCCTACTTCTCTTCGACCCTTGAGGCTGGGGCGCAACAACAGGTCATCCTCGAGGTGTACGAAAAAACCAATGACCCCTCCGGAATCCGAATCGGTACTCATCATCTCTTTTTTTCTTTTCGTGAGAACGCAATCGAGTGTATCCAACTCCTGCAAGTTCACAACGCTCTAGAGCGCACGTACTCAGGCAGCGGCGATGGGCGTGAGCGTCGGGTGACCGAATTGGCCTTGCCAATGGGCCTGTTCAACCTCCAAAGCCACTCGGGTCTTCTCCACCAAGCTGGAGAAGACCGTTTCTTCGACAACCAACCTCTGCCTCCGGGCCGCTCGCAGCGGAGTTTTTCTTTTAACCTCGACGCACGCGAATTCGCCAGTCCCTATGTGCATCAGGTGGTCTATCCTACCGACCGCTTGGAGGTTTTTCTCGATCCCCCTTCTATGGACATCGAACCACCCTTTATCGACCTAGGTATTATCGAACAGCACGGCCGTCGGTACCAAAAAATTGTCCTAGAAAACTTACAGCCAAACCAGCGGGTGACGATTCCCTTACCCCTTGCCCTCTCGCTGCGTTGGTCGCTCAAATGGGCTGCGCTGGCGGGTGCCTTCGTCGCCGGAGGTGTCGCGCTAGCATTGAGCCGTCAACACCTAGGCACTGATCGCGCCCGCGCACAGGAGCGGCGGCAGCATCTCATTGAGGAAATCGCTCGGCTCGACGATTCTTTTGTCGGTCGGCCCGAAGATCCGCGTTACATGGACCAGCGGGCGCATCTGATGCGCGAAGCTGTTGCCCTGACTCAAGCGCTTGAAGTGTGATGGGTGGAGACGACGCAATCGTCTTGGAAGGTGCGGCCAAGCGCTTCGGCACCCACACAGCCTTGCATCCCACTGATCTGGTCATCCCACGCGGCCAAGCGGTACTGCTCGTTGGTGCCAATGGCGCGGGTAAGAGCACCCTGCTGCGGCTGGTGGCCGGCCTCTGCCGACCTTCGGAGGGGAAAGTGAAGGTCAACGGTCGCGATCCCCAACGCATCCCCGAGGCACGGGCAGAAATCGGCCTGCTTTCGCACCAGACCTTGCTCTACGACGAACTGACGGCGAGAGAGAACTTGCGCTTCTTCGCCCAACTCTATGAATTGGCCAATCCAGACGAACGGCTCGATGAGGCCTTAGCGGCTGTTGGTCTGTGCTTTCCGTCGCCAGTATTGGCGACGCACGAGCGACTTGACCAGCGCGTGGGTTCGTTCTCTCGCGGTATGAAGCAGCGTCTAGCAATTGCCCGTGCCATCCTGCATTGCCCCTCTATTCTCTTGCTTGACGAGCCGTTTACCGGCCTCGACTCCAGTGCCAGCGCTGCATTGCACCGCCTCGTACTCCGCCTTCGGCAAGAGGGGTGCACCTACATCTTGGTGACGCATCGCCTCGACGAGGCCGATGGCCTAGTAGATCGCCTGCTGGTGGTCGAACGCGGCCAATCGCGCTTGGATCAAGCCCTGACGGAAGGTTCTAACCAATTGCGCAGGCTTTGCACACCTTATCTCGACGCTGGCTCATGAGCTTTTTAGGGCGTGCGCTGGCGATACTGCGCAAGGATCTGAAGGCCGAATGGCGCACTAAGGCGCGTCTCAGCCCGATGGTCTTCTTTATACTGTTGATGTTGCTGGTATTCAACTTTTCCTTCGATCTAGGCGGGGCCGCTCTGCGCGAGATTGGACCTGGCACACTCTGGTCGTCCTACGTTTTAGCCAGCTTGTTGAGTCTGAGCCGCTCTTTTGCCGATGAACGCGACAACGACGCGCTCGACGCGCTACTGCTAGCACCGGGGGACCGCAGTTCCATCTACCTAGGTAAAATGCTGGGCAATCTTGTTTTTCTCCTAGCGGTTGAACTTCTGAGTTTGCCCTTTTTCGCCCTCTTCTTTAACCTGTCCCTGAGATTATCCTTGGTTCCTTTGCTGGCCATCTTCATGCTAGGGTCGGCTTGTTTGGCGTCGGTGGGCACGCTCTTTGCGGCATTGTCGAACAACATGCGTTTGCGCGAACTAATGATGCCCCTTTTGCTCTTGCCCATGATCTTGCCGGCGTTGATTTCCTGCGTGGAGGCGACGGGATTAGTGCTGGCCAATGACTGTTGCGAAAAGCTCTTTCCGCACCTGCAAATGTTGGGAGTGTACGCGGTAGTTTTCACCGTGCTCTCGCTAATGCTCTTTGAATACGCAATCGAGGAATGATGCGTTCGGTCCCATTCTCCTGTTTGGTTTTCGCGGTCATGCTCGTCGCCTTGGGCGCGATTTTTCTGTGGGTCCCTACTGAAAAAGAAATGGGAACCGTCCAGCGAATCTTCTATTTTCACGTGCCGGCGGCGTTTTCTTCGTTTCTGGCCTTTTTTTTGGTATTCGTCGGCAGCATACAGTACCTGCGCACTCGCGAGGACAAGTGGGATCGCCTAGCGCTATGCTCCGCTGAATTGGGCGTGATCTTTGCGTTGATCGTGCTGATCACGGGGCCCTTGTGGGCCAAACCCATCTGGGGGGTTTACTGGCGATGGGAGCCGCGCTTGACCTCAATGCTGATTACTTTCACCATCTATGTGGCCTACCTAATGGTGCGAGGATACGGCCCAGTACAACGCATCAGTGCTGTACTGGGCATTCTCGCCTTTGTCAACGTTCCTTTGGTGTACTACGCCGTCGATCTATGGGCCGCCGACCAACAGCTACACCCGCCGCGCAATGTAGAACTCGAGCCGACGATGCAATACGCCAAGTGGATCTGCTGCGCGGCGTTCTTCCTGCTGTTCTTTCGCCTTCTAGCGCAACGCATGGAGCTAGCTCGCATCGAAAAAGCCGTGGTGCTCCTGCGGCAAAAACTAACTGACGAAACGTAAGAGGCTATGGAAAATCTTCACTACTTATTTGCCGCTTTCGCGGCCGTGTGGATCGTGCTTTTTGCCTATTTGGCGCGCCTAAATCGGCGCACCGGGGAACTAGGCCGCCAACTCGCAGAGCTTGAACTGAAGCTGAGAATCAAAGAGGGCGATTTGCCAGATGGCCAAGAGTCACAGGTTGGTTGACACCTGCTTTGGAGTCGTATTATATTTCACAAGTCAACCGGCAGTAGCCTACTAACCGCAGTGTGTCGCTATGATTCTGATGGAAGTTAAGGAGGTCTTAAGCAGCAAATCCCAATCTTTATACCCTGAAGTAGTACTCAAAGAAGTCGAGGGCAACTATTATCTGCACATTGTCATTGGCCGTTTTGAGGCGGCAGCCATTTCTATGGCCCACAGCAAGCGGCGACCCGCGCGTCCCATCAGTTATGACCTAGCTCATCAGATTCTCGCCAATGTCGATGCCCGGGTAGTCCGGGTCGAAATCACTGACTTTAACTTGCGCGAGAGAACGTACTACGCCGAGATTCTCCTCGTTGACGATGAGGGTAAGACCCATACTCTCGACGCACGCCCCAGCGATGCAATTGCCCTAGCCTTGCGCTTTCGCGCGCCGATCTACGCCGCCATCAAAATCCTCAAAGAGGAGGGCTGCGTTCGCTCTGACGATGACGAATGGGTTAAGGCCGACGTTGAGGCCCTCGCCAAACCTGTGGCCGCATCGCAGGAAGACCATCCCATCATTGCCCCACCAGCTGTCAATCAGCTAGAACAACTCAAAAGACGCATGCGCCAAGCTGTCGCCGAAGAAATATACGAGGAGGCGGCGAGGCTTCGCGACGAGATTAGTCGTCTCAACAAGGATGATTAATGAGTAACACCTCTTTAGTCGAGATGACCGTGGTCAAGGTGAGTCCTTATTTGCGCGAGGATAGACCCTTGGTATGGTTGAGCGAGAAGGAAGGTGAACTGCCACGGCTCTTGCCCATTCCCATTGGCGAATTTGAGGCCGCCGCCATTCGGATGCGGCTAGAAAACGATGGGCCCATACGCCCGATTTCCTACGACTTACTCTCTTCTATGGTCAACGACCTTGCGATAAATGTGCGTCACGTTGTCATTCATAACGTGCACCACTCAATCTACTACGCGAGAGTCGTCATTGAGAAGAATCACACAATAAAAGATATCGACGCACGTCCCAGCGACGCCATCGCTTTGGCCTTGCGTACTGATTCGCCTATCTACGCTTCTCATACGTTGCTCGATGAGGTGGGCTTGGAGCCTTTGGAAACCGACTTGGATGTTGAACACACATTGAACCGCTTCTACGAGTTTGAGGCGCAGATTTCTAGAGCGCTCAATATAGATACAGATACGGCGAATATCCGTCCACCGAAGCGGAACGCCGAAGAGGCCGAATCTCAACAGTCCCCCAAAGAAGAAAAAGACGAACTCAGCCTGCTCCAGCATCAGCTACAGCAGGCCGTTATCTGCGAAGAATACGAAGAAGCTGCCCGGCTACGCGACGCCATCGAATTACTCGTTAATAAAGCCAAGCGCTGAAACCTAATTTGGGCGGCGCAGACGTAGATCCTACCAAATTAGCTAAAATTGCTCAAAATACCGATTCGTGTGCTGCACACTATGGCCTTACAACTATTTCTTTGCCTCGCTCTTCTTTACGGCTGTAATAGCGAAGACGTAGACCAACGCTTCTCCCATCCGGTCCAAACTTTCCAGACCTATAAGTATGCGCTAGAAAACAGCGACTTTGACCTGCTTTGGGAATGTTTCAGTTCTTCGCAAATGGAGGGAGAAGATCGTCAGGGCTTTGTCGAACGATGGCAGCAAAAGACGCCTGCCGAGATAAAGGCGCAACTGCGGCGGGAGATCGCCGAAGAGCGCATCATAAATGAGCGCATAGGTTATTTACTCTTCGATTCCTCCACGCTAGGCGATGAGCGTGCGTCGCCATTCTTTTATTTTATTCGCGATTCCAGCGGTTGGAAAATTACCTCCCATCTAGACAGCACCTTCCACCAAGAGTTAGAGCAAGCCATTGAGCGCGGGGAGTATAAACTACCCGACTTCTAAGTCCTTCCCACCACATTAACTCTTTGCGCGGTGGTTTCCTGATCCACTTCAACTAGGCGGCTTTAAGTCCCAAGTATCTATGATGCCCCTTATCATAGTCCACTGTTGGTCGTCCATGGCCTCTACTAGCGCGAGCAGACCCAACACATCGCGTTCCTTCTGCTTCTTGCGCGCCCGGGTAACGGCCTCTAACCACGGTTGATCCCCGAGTAGCGTCACGATTTCTGGATTGGAAAGCACCCCCAAGAGGGCTGGGTTCAAAGGCTCTTCGCTAGATAGGAGCTTATTGACCACTGGGTCCGACAGCGAGCGCATCATCTTGCCATAGAGCGCGCGTCCCTCCTCCGAGCTCGCCTTGGCCTCATAAGCCGCAATCAATACGGTGTTGGAGTCGAGCTCCAAAACCTCGGCTAACTTGATACATACTTCGTCGGAAGGAACTTTCTCTCCCTTCTCAATTTGTCCTATATAGGTTGCCCAAACGCCCTTGGGCCTTCGTGCCGTCACGAGTCGTTCGGCCAATCTCTGCTGGCTTAGCTGGGCTTGTAGCCGGGCCTCCTTGATCATTTTAGCAAACTGCATCGCGATCCCTCTGAATTGCTTTCAACCATCTCCTCTGTCAAATATACGCACACACTTGTAAGTGTGCAAGACTTCGTTATCGTTTTCCATGCCTGTGCTTTTCTACTTGACAACACAATCTAGCGTGTGTATTTTTGTTTTAAATAGAGTGTGGCGGTCCGCTAGCGTGGCCAAAATCCTGATCCGCGAAGCTCGGATTTCCCTTTTCGGGTCGTTGAGATCTTCAAAACTACCTCCCCACACCGCCTCGTTTGAGGATCTCACTTGCGTTTCAAGATCACACCATCTGGCCGCCATACTCTTTAATTTTATAAGCAGCCCATTTTTAGATGGGCTGCTTTTTATTTTATTCTTTTTCCTTGTATATACGCCATGCGTATCTGTATGGTCGCCTTCACCGACCTGAATTTCGACTACCGCATCTACCGAGAGGCCACTTCGCTGCTCCGTGCAGGCCACCAAGTCGTCATCGTCGCTTCCTCGTTCAATCCAGCCCCGCTCAAGGGATGGGACGATTTTGAAATACATCCGATCCCGCTAGACCGAAGCCGCTCACTGCGCCGCCTCTATCCTTTGTTTTGGCAGCGAGCCTATCCACTGCTAGTCGATACCCATCCAGACGCCTATCACGCCCACGATCTAGATTCGCTCTGGCCAGCAGTGCGGGCTGCACAGCGACTAGATCGGCCTATCGTCTATGACGCGCACGAATTTTGGACCGAACAATCCTCACTGGTCAACCGACCGCTGATGCGGTCCTGCTGGCGTTTGCTAGAGAAACGGCTGATAAGACGGGTAGATCGCGTCATAACCGTCAGCGGGTCTATCGCCCAATCACTCAAGGAGCGTTACCGCCTTGACGAGGTTGTTGTTCTGCGCAATTTGCCGCTATTCCGCCATAAGGTCCAAAGCAACCTGATACGCGAAACGCTGGAACTACCCGATGACCGCCCTATTGTTCTCTACCAAGGAGGTTTCCTCACCGAAAATGGTTTGCGCGAGCAAATTGAGGCTGCCGCTGGGCTTACCGCCGCCCTAGTTCTAATTGGGGACGGACCTAGCGAACAGGCCCTGAGGAATCAAGTCCGCGCTGCGGGCCTAGACGATCGGGTCTATTTTATTCCTCGGGTGCCCTTTCACCAACTTCACAATTATACTTGCTCGGCCGACTTGGGGCTGTGTCTGATCAAAGGCACGGGCAAGAGCTTCTACTACTCTCTGCCCAACAAGCTCTTTGAATATATGATGGCCGGGCTACCGATCCTAGCCAGCAATTTTCCTGAAATGCAGCGCATTGTCCACGAAACGCGTACCGGAGCTACAGTCGATCCAACCGATATAGCTGCCATTCGAGAGCAGATCGCCGCTTTTTTGGACAATGCAGAGCAGCGAGAGACGTGTGTCAAGGCAAGTTTGCAGGCGGCACAACACTATAATTGGGAACGGGAATCCGTCCAACTCACCGAGCTTTACGAATCCCTAGCATGAGTGCCCCACTGACGCTCAGCGTCGTAATACCTACCTATGACGAGCCCGAGCGCCTCGAAGCGGCGCTTAAAAGCCTGTCGCAGCAAGATTACCCCCACGAGGCAACGCAAATCATCGTGGTGGACGACGCCTCTCCCCACTTGGACGCCAAGCGGTTGCACGCGGCGGTCGCACCTTTACAGTTGCAGCTACTGCGCAACGAACAGAATCAGGGACGTGCTCGGGCGCGCAACGCAGCCCTTCGGGTCGCCAGCGGCGATCTCGTCGTCTTTCTCGACAGCGACATGACCGTGGGCGCGAATTTTCTACGCGCCCATGCCGAACAGCATCAAAACCATGCGGAAGCCGTTTTTGTTGGCAACATCCGCTTTGCAAGGGAAATTCCCTCCACCTCCTTGACCCGCTACCTCGAAGGGAGAGGAGTCCACAGAGCTGACCTAGATAAGCCCATACCTTTCAACTGCTTCGTCACCGGCAACTCCTCGGTTCTCCGGTCGTCTCTACTCCGCGTGGGTTTCTTCGACGAGAATCTCACTGCTTATGGCGGCGAAGACCTAGAATTGGGGTATCGCCTCCATTTGGCGGGTATTCCGCTTTATTATGCACCTGAAGCCCTGTCCTATCACTATCACTTGCGTTCATTGGAGCCACTTTGCCGTCTGATGCAAACCTACGGCAACAAGTCAATTCCCATCCTTTTAAACAAGCATCCCGAACTTGACGCCGTACTCCGATTGGACTTTATCAGGGCCTCTGGATTTTCCCCTCGGCGGCTCGCGCTCCAGCTAGCCCTGTTGCCGCTGATCCACTACCCAATTCGCTGGTTGACCCGCTGGGTTGTGAAAACCTATGTCCCGGATCTGTTTTTTAGTTATTTGTTCTGGTCCAGCCGCACTCGGGGTTATCTACAGGCGATTGCCCATTCAAAGGCGTCTTAATAACCACCTAGCAGACTCTCTAAATAGCCCTATGCATGCTCACTACCCCCAATTTTCCCAGATTCTCCGCGTAACTCTACCTACTCTCCTGCTGGCTCACTTCGTGGTTTGGCCCCTCGTCGGGCTTTTATCCCTACATGCTGGTATCATTGCTGCCGAATGTACCCTTCTGTGGTTTGTGGCCCTTTATATCCGCCGTCATCGCCTAATCGCCGAAGACCTGCTTCTATTCAATGCCACGCCAGCTGCGACTCTGTTGCTGACAATCCCGGTGACTGTTTGCTGTAGCCTCGTAGTCGCCGAATTCGACTTGTATCTGGCCCAGTTGCTCGACCGGATAGACCTATCTATGCCACTGTCCTTTAAGAAAAACCTGCTGGAGATTCAGATCATCCGCGACCTAGCGGAGGTCCCGAGGGGACTGGTAACACTAGTGCTAGTTCCTACATTCTGCGAAGAGCCGCTCTTCCGCGGACTTGTGTTCACGAGTCTTTACGCCCATTATGGGCCGCGTTGGGCGCTAGGCGGCTCGGCCCTGCTCTTCGCCATCTCGCACTTCAACCCTTGGCAACTGATCCCCCTCTTCCTCTTTGGACTCTTCCTCGGCGCTTTGGTTTACTGGACTCACAGCATCTATCCTGCCATGCTCGCCCACGCGGTCAACAACTTGGCTTCGATAACTGGAGTCAACTTGCACACTCATCTAGGCATAGATGGCATAGGCCCCTCCCAACATCTCCCCATGCCCTTGGCCCTCCTCGCCGGCCTAATCCTGCTTGCCGGCCTCCTGCTTCTCAGCCGCCAACCCGCCATTATGCCGCTGCTGGTTAAGAGGGATTTCTCTTAGCCCGATTATTGAATTGTTGGAAAAACGTTCCCAATCAGCTCAGCGCCTTCTCCACCGTCTCCCCAATTTCCGCAGGACTCTCACAGATGTGAATCCCCGCTTCCCGCATCGCCGCCATCTTGTCCTCGGCGGTTCCCTTACCACCTGAAATAATAGCTCCTGCATGTCCCATCCGCCGCCCTGGAGGTGCCGTGCGTCCCGCGATAAAGCCAATGACGGGCTTGTCGTAGCATTCTTTGATATAGGCGGCCGCTTCTTCTTCAGCCGTGCCCCCGATTTCGCCGATCATTACGACCGCATCGGTCTCGGGGTCGTCCTTAAAGAGAGCCAGCGCGTCCACAAAGCGCGTACCGATGATTGGATCGCCGCCGATGCCGATGGCTGTGGACTGGCCTAGGCCCCGCTCCGTAAGCTGCCCTACGGCTTCATAGGTCAGCGTTCCACTGCGCGAGATAATGCCCACGCGACCGGGCTGGTGGATAAAACCGGGCATAATGCCGATTTTGCACTTCCCCGGCGAGATGATGCCCGGGCAATTAGGTCCGATCAGCCGAGTAGAGCGCGCCTGTACGTAATGGTAGGCTTTAATCATGTCGCTCACGGGGATATTCTCGGTGATGCAGATGACCAGTTCTATACCGACATCGGCCGCTTCCATGATGGCGTCAGCGGCAAAGGGGGCTGGCACAAAGATGATTGATGCATTGGCTCCTGTGGCCTCAACGCCTTCGGCGACCGTATTAAACACTGGGATGCCTTCAAATTCTTGGCCACCTTTGCCCGGAGTAGCCCCCCCGACCACTTTCGTGCCGTACTCCAGCATTTGGCAAGTGTGAAAGGATCCCTCCGACCCCGTAATTGCCTGTACGAAGACCTTGGTGTTTTCGTCGATTAAAACGCTCATTCCCGTATTCCTCTTATCGAATCGTCGCCTTGACTAGCGCCGCCGCATCTTGCAGCCCGTGTCCAACGGCAAAGTCCATGTTGGAGTTTTCCAGCATCTCGGCAGCCACATCCGCGTTAGTCCCAGCCAGCCGCACGACGATCGGCACATTGACTTCGATATTTCTGCGCGCCTCAATCACGCCGGCGGCCACGCGGTCGCAGCGCACAATGCCGCCGAAGATATTGATGAGTATGGCCTTTACGTTCGGGTCGGAGAGCAAAATCCGGAAGCCATTTTCTACGGTCGCAGCGCTGGCACCCCCGCCTACATCCAGAAAATTGGCCGGCTCAGCACCGGAGAGCTTGATGATGTCCATCGTGGCCATCGCCAGTCCGGCACCGTTGACCATACAACCGATATTGCCGTCGAGCTTGATGTAGTTCAGATCGTATTTGGCGGCTTCGACCTCTAGCTCTTCCTCTTCATCCAGATCGCGCATTTCCGCTAAGTCGGGGTGGCGGAAGAGTGCGTTGTCGTCTAGGTCTATTTTGGCATCCAGCGCCAAAAGCTGCCCATCGGCAGTCGCCACCAAGGGGTTGACCTCGACTAGTGAGCAGTCGGCATCGGCATAGGCTCTGTAGAGGCTGAGGATAAAACTGGCTGCTTGGCGCACCTGCTTGCCCTCGAAGCCAAGCCCAAATGCTAGGCGCGTCGCTTGGAATGCCTGTAGCCCCACTCCGGGATCAACCCTTTCCTTGAGAATTTTCTCTGGAGTCTCTGCGGCGACCTCCTCGATCTCCATTCCACCCTCTTGGCTGGCCATGACCACTGGCTTGCTCTGGGCTCGATCAAGGGTGATGCCCAGATAAAGCTCGCGTTCTATATCCGAGGCCTTCTCCACTAGAACTTGCTTGACCTTTTGGCCTTCAGGGCCAGTCTGGTGGGTAACGAGTTGCATGCCGAGAATCTCGCTGGCCGCTTGGCGTGCCTCTTCGGGGTTAGCGGCTAGTTTGACGCCTCCGCCCTTGCCTCGACCTCCGGCGTGGATTTGGGCCTTAATTACGACCTTTCCACCCAGTTCGGCGGCCATGCGTTCGGCTTGATCCGCTGTCGTGGCCACGTGGCCACTCGGTACGGCGACTTGGTACTGGTGCAAAATCTTTTTGGCTTGATATTCGTGAATTTTCATGGGCGTTATCTTCTATAGGTGGAAGGTAAAAGGGTACAAAAACCCCTTTTTACCAGCAAGGCACCGTAGGCGCAGCGAGCGCACGGGCTAAAAGGGCTGTCGATCATCGAAAAAGTCCGTACTATTCAACCATATCCAAAGACCCCGAGGAGGTAGCTCGTGAAAATTTTGTTAGTCGGCGGGGCCGGCCACGTCGGCACCTGCACTACTCCCTACCTTAGACGCCATCACGAACTGCGCGTGTTGGACATCGCCAAGCCTCGACACGAGGTAAAATACATCGAAGGCTCTATTGCCGACCCAGAGGCTCTCGCCTATGCCTTAGACGGAGTGGACGCCTTCATCAACATGACCATGAGGAGCGGTCAAGGTGGCTTCGACAAAGACCAAACCGAGGCTCAGATCGTCGATAATTACACGGTCAACTGTCTGGGACTGCACCTGCTCCTGTACACAGCTTGGAGGCTAGGTATTAAAAGAGGCGTCCACACCTCCACCATGAGCGCCCACTACCGCGCCCGCTCCTATTATCCGTCCGAGGAGGAAGTACCACTTGATAGCCCTAGTGTGTACGGCTTCACTAAGGGGCAAGCCGAGGGCATTTGTCGCTACTTCGCCCGCCAATTTGACATGAACTTGGCAGTCCTGCGCATTACCGGTCCGCGCACCCGGGAGCAATTCCTAGAACAAGCCAAAAATCCACCACACTATCCTCCCGGCAGTCTTTACTTTACCGACGAGGAAGATTTGGCTAAAGCCTATCTGGCCTCTCTAGACTACGTGTGCACGGGCCATGGCCGCTGCGACGCCTTCTTCATATCGGGCGACGCCGACCACCGCGAGATGAACATGTCCAAAGCACGAGCCCTCTTGGGCTGGGAGCCTAAATCGCACCTGATGCTGGAGGAGTGAGAAGTCAAAAAAACAGGCCCAACCATTCTGGTAGAGCCTGCTTCAACAACTATGGGCTATTCGCGTTGTGACTTATTAACGCATCTTCCTAAGCGGCGTAGACGCTCACCCGTTTGCCCTTCTTGCCAAAAGCCTCAAACTTCACCTGCCCGTCAATCGTAGCGAAGAGCGTATCGTCTCCGCCTTTCTTGACGTTGACGCCCGGATGGATGCGCGTACCGCGTTGCCGTATGATGATTGAGCCCGCGCTGACCTTCTCTCCGCCAAAGCGTTTGACACCTAGACGCTGGGCATTGCTATCGCGTCCATTCTTAGAACTGCCGACGCCCTTTTTATGAGCCATAATACCTAGCCTTTCGCACTCAGTTCGGGAGAACGATCTCTTCAACCCGAATCTCGGTGTAATCCTGGCGGTGGCCAGTGCGCCGCCGGTATTTTTTGCGCCGCTTCTTCTTGAAAACGACGATCTTGTCGCCGCGGCCGTGGCCGACGATTGTCGCCGAAACACTGGCTCCCTCGATCGTAGGGCTGCCAACCTTAGTCTCGTCGTCGCCGGAAACTAGCAGTACGTCGGTAAATTCCTGAGTGCTACCCTCTTCAGCCTGAAGCCGGGGTACGCGCAGGCTCTGACCCTTGTCGACTTTGACCTGATGGCCGGCGATATTGACAACTGCATACATAAATTGCGCTCCTAAGCTAAGGCTCCTCGCAATTAACCGAGGAACCTATAAAAATATAGGCCGGAGTTTTTTCTGTCAAATCCGAAACTCGGCCGTTACATCTAGGCTGCGTTTGGTTGAGAAGAAGCGGTAGTCTTGGGGCCCCAAAGTGGAATCGGTCTCAATTTGGAGGCGAGCTTTGGTCGCCTTGCGCAACGACTTGAGCCGTTCCTCGCGGTTTTCCAGCATATAGGTGGCCACATCGGGATGGACCTTTAACACGTAGCGCCTCTCGCGGGTGGCAGCATAGGAACGCTGAAGCCAACGCTCAATCCAAGTCAGGGTTGTGTCTGGCCCCATAATCCGGCCCGTGCCACTGCAAATGGGACAAGGTTCGCTGTGAGTGTGCAAAAGGTTTGGACGGACGCGCTGGCGAGTCATTTCGACTAGGCCGAACTCGCTGATGTTCGGGCTAATGGAAACCTTCGCCCGATCCCGTTTGAACTCCTCGACCAAGCAGTCAACGACCTTTTTGCGGTTGCGCTCCTCGTTCATATCGATGAAGTCAATGACGATAATTCCACCAATGTCGCGGAGCTTGAGCTGGCGAGCAATCTCACGGGCGGCCTTCAGATTGGTATTAAGGTTGTTTTCCTCCTGATCGTCCGAGCCTAGGTAACGGGCCGAATTCACGTCGATAAAGGTCCCCGCCTCGGCGTAGTCTATGACCAAGGCTCCGCCTCGCCGCAACCACACTGTGCGGTTGGTCGCCTTATCGATATCCTCCTCAATGTTGAAGGCATCGAAAATGGGACGACGGTCCCGGTAAAACTCAACCCTCTGGCGCAATTCAGGTGAAACTTGGCGCAAATAAGCGGAGATCTCCTTGTACAACTCTTTGCTATCGACGACCAGCCGTTCCACATTGTCGGTGAACAGGTCGCGTATTACGCTGGAGGTCATGCCCATTTCCTTGTACACTAAGGCCGGAGCTTCGACCTTCCTGCTCGTCTTGATCAGGCGTTCGTAGTTTTTCACCAACTGCTTCATATCGCGCTTGAACTCGCGGTCGCTCTGATTCTGTCCTTCGGTGCGCACGATTACTGAGTAGCCGTCGGGTTTGATCTTGAACACCAGGTCTCTCAGTCTCTTGCGTTCGTTCCGACTGGTGATCTTGCGGGAGACGCCAACCCAGTTACCGCCCGGAACCAGCACCATAAAGCGGCCCGGAAGCGATAACTGGGTTGTCACACGGGCACCTTTAGTGCCGATGGGCTCTTTGGTGACCTGCACCAACACCTCTTCGCCCTTCTTGATCAGGTCTTGAATAGAAGGATAACCGCGATGGCGAGAGCGGCGCCCGTTACGCGCTCCATCGGTCTCGTCTCTGTCTGCTTCCATCATATCTCGCACCTGGAGGAACGCAGTGCGGTCTTGGCCAATCTCGACAAATGCGGCCTGTAGCCCGGGCAAAACGGCCGATACAACTCCTTTGTATATGTCTCCTACTGTCCGCTCATTTTCGGGCCTTTCGACCCATACTTCAGCTAGACGTCCCTCTTCCAAGATGGCAATACGGGATTCGTGAATGCCTTGGTTAATAAAAATCTCTGTTTGCACGATCTGTCCTCACACTTGGTAGTCATAATATTAAAGTATAAACGATTTGAACGCCTTGTTTAGCGGCGTTCACTTAGCTTCCTCCACGGCCAACACCCCCAAATACTGGTCTTGGTCCGCGAGGACCTCTATAGCCTTCGCTAGCTGTACATCCCGCTGCAATTCTTCGAGCAGTTGGGCTTTCCTCCCCCAGAAGCGCAAGATCAGTTCTCGACGTAAGGCACTCTTTATATAAGGCTCTAACTTGCTGCTATACCGCCGCTCCCACTCCTGCGTCACCGCTGCTCGTAGCTGGTGAATCGACTCCTGCGCCGTCTCATCCCAATCCATTTCCTTCGCCAAATCCTCAAGGTCTGCTATTTGACTCATCCCTTCTTGGCCTTGATGCAGACTTCTGTCTTTAGTGCGGACGAACTCCATAAAGCCCTCGACCATCTCATCGCTGACGGTCAGGTCTGGATGTTCCTCGGCCCAAGACGAGTCGGCCGATACATAATCTATGACAAAGTCGAAAAAGAGCCGACGCCGCTCTAATTCTTGTATATAGGGAGGAAACGGTTCCGACTTGACACTAATGTCTGGCCTAATACCACCGCCGCCGAAGACCTTGCGACCGCGCTGGGTATAATACGTTCGGTTTGAAATACTATCCGGCAACCCAGCCGCTCCCATCTCCGATTTACCCGCTAAATCGCCCAAACGGATTAAGAGAATGCTCTCTGCGGCCTCAGAATTCATATCAAAATGGGATTGGAGCGCAGAAAGGGCCTTAGCCCTACTCTCTGAACGCAAAATAAGGTCCATCACCAACTGATGCGGCAGTTCCCTGTCGCCGAACAGGACGCGATGCACTGGCTTAGCTATCTCCTGTTCGCGATGGATGCTACGCCCACTTGGCGCGTAGTATAGTGCCGTCGTCAGCTTCAAAGCACTAGATGTCTCTTCGCGCAAATCGAATGCGGTCTGTAGGTCGAATATGGTCTGTACTGAACCCTTGCCAAAGGATGCCGCTCCGACAATTACGCCTCGGTCGTTGTCTTGGATGGCACCAGCAACGATTTCGGACGCACTGGCGCTCCCTTCGTCAATCATAACGACCAAGGGTATATCTCGCGCAATAGAGTGACGGTGGGCATACTTGACTTCTTCTCTTCGCCCTTCGCGTTCCTTAATCTCAACGATCGGTGCCCCTTGGGGTAAGAACAAATCCGCAACTTGGGTGGCTTGACTAAACAAGCCCCCTGGATTTCCGCGCAGATCTAAAATTAGCCCTTCAACCTGAGGAAGGCTCTTTATCGCCTCTTCCACTTCACTAGAGGTATGCTCGGAAAAACGCGTCCGGCGCATGCTTATATAACCGATTTTGTCTTCGAACTCCTCTACTAGCACAACGCTTTTAATCCTGATATCTTCCCGTTGAATTTCAACTTCGCGCGGCGTTGCTCCCAAGTGGGTGGCGACCGAGATTGCGACCTTGGTGCCAGGGGCCCCGCGCAGCTCATTGACCACAGACTCAAGCTGCATATCCAAGGTACTTTTGCCTTCGATGGAGACGATCAAGTCCCCCGGTCTCAGCCCCGCCCGAAAGGCAGGGGTATCTTCAATGGGGGAAATTACCACGGGGAAACGATCTTTTATGGCAACCGTAATCCCCAATCCTGTGAACTTGCCTGTCGTGTCCTGGCGCAACTGGCGCAAACCTTCCTCGTCGTAGTACTCGCTATATGGATCCAGTTGACCGAGCATGCCCTCGATGGCCGCGCTCATGATTTCCCCTTGGTCCAGACTGGAGTAGTAATTTTCCAGAATGCGCGAATACACAGCCCCGAAACGCTCCCAACTGGCATTTACCTCAGCATATGGGTCCTCTGTAGTCGCAGCATGGACTACGCCCCCACTTGCAATCAAAAAAATCAATCCTATTAGGATGTGCCGCATAATTACTTTTTCTCCTCAGGAAACCACTGTAACCGCTCGCGGAGTGCGTTCCGAATCTCTTTGGCCAGTTGGTCTATTCCGAGTTGTGCGTCAAAAACCAAGGATGTCTGGTGGTATTTTTTGGCGATCTTTTTGTAGCCCTCGGCGACTTTCCTTTGGAGTTGCTCTCCTCCTGCTTCCTCCAAGCGATCCTCAGCGCGGGGAGAGAATGAATCTCCCTGTCTGAATAAATCCCCCTGTCGATCTATCCGCGCCCAAGTTACTTCTACGGGTAAGTCCAAGTATACTGTCAGTTCCGGCAAGCATTCCCCTACTGCCAAACTATTGACTTGCTCAACCATTTTTAGATTCAAGCCCCGCCCATAACCCTGATAGGCTAGCGATGATGCGGTATAGCGATCACAAATAACTACCTTCCCTTGATCTAGCGATGGTTGAATTACCTCTTCTACGTGCTGTGCACGATCAGCTCCATAGAGTAAAAGCTCCGCCACATGGGAGATCGCCTCCTGTTTTTTGTCGAGAACGAGACGGCGAATCCTTTCTCCTATCGGCGTCCCGCCTGGCTCTCTGGTAAGTATAACCGGAAGGCCTGCTTCCCTTAAATGCGACGCCAGCAGGCGGGATTGGGTTGTAGTTCCACTGCCATCAACTCCTTCAAAAACGATGAAATGACCCCGGGACACGACGGCAGGAGAGCGCAAGAAAGCCCCATCAGCCCCTTGTCAGGACTGCTGGACTGAGGCGGGTGAATTGGGACCAGATTTCAGCCTGTTGCGGATATGAGCGAGGCGCTCAACAACAGTATAGTTGGTCGTAACGGCCAATAAAACCAGCACAAAAACCAAACCTTGATGGCCTATCAGACACCCCACAGCCAAGGCAGTTAGACGTTCAGGACGCTGCATGAAGCCCACCTTGCAGTCCTCGCCCAGCCCCTCTGCACGAGCCCTTACATAACTAACCATCAGCGAACCAGTAATTGCAAAAAAGAGGATCCCTGAGGGAATCCACTCATCGCGGCCAATCAAATACGCACCGATTCCAAAATAAATAAATATCTCAGAGTACCTATCTGTAGTCGAATCCAATAGGGCTCCAAATTTGGTTTCCTTGTGGCCTTCTCTTGCAACTTGTCCATCTAGGATGTCGCAGAGACCCGCAACCATCATAATGAGAGCTCCCCATTGTAAATAACCCTTGGCAAAAGCCGCGGTTGCCCCCACGTTCAAAACTAGTCCCATCAGCGTTAGCCAATCGGGCCTGAAACCCAAACGAATAAACAAATGTGCCAACGGTCTAAGAATGACCAGACACCACTTTTTTAGATATTTATCTAGCAAAAAATAACCTATTTTGTAGGCGCTTAGGTGGCCATTGAAACCCTGTGTCCCCGGAAACTAAGTTAAAAATATACTTGTTTTCTTCCTTTCTTCCAAAGGATTTACCGTATAGTTTTCCACTTTCCTAAGAACAAGTTTTCCACATTATGCCTTATCGACTCTACCCAATACTTCGCTAAATCATAGCCTATCTATTGGATAAAATTAGACATATAAGTCCTCCAAAGTGCCTAAACTCCGTAGTTCTTTTGCTTTTCAGTGTGGATAAGTATGGGTAAAACTACACTCGGAACGCCCGATTATTTGGGCTTATAAGGTCCTGCTGGCCTATCAACGCTAGCAATTAGTGCAATAGCCCCGATGTACTCCCCACTCGATCTGTCTTCCATGCCAACAACTCCGAATGGGCAGCATCTTTTCCAAGTGTTGAAAGAATCCAACCATGCGGTGATAAATGTCTTTGTGCTAGATCAAGCAGTTTATCTGGAGACGCCACCGCCCTCGCAGTGACCAAATCCGCTCCCACGGGACTCAGATTTTCTATCCGGTCGTTTACAACCTCTATGCGGTCAAGCCCCACAGATCGCACAACCTCCTTGAGGAAGTGCGCCCGCTTCCTCCTGCTTTCGACGAGAATAAAGTATGAGTCGGGAAGAGCGATCTTCAATGGAATGGCTGGAAATCCAGCTCCTGATCCTATATCCATAACCAGCCGACGAGGGATACTTATTACAACTGGGAGCATAGTCAACGCCTGTCTCAAGTGTTTAGTTGCTACGACGGACAAATCTCGCCGAGAGACAAGGTTGACTCTTCTCGACCACCGACTTAAGAGGTATAGATATATTTCCAACTTAGGCCAGACATCCTGAAAAGAACGAGATTGCACTCTTTTTCTTTTTAATCGCTCAAAGTCTTCACGAATATCAGATGGCAGTTTAATTACCATATCAAAATATGTTCCACGTGGAACATTAAACTTATCAACATGCCCCACGAAACTTTCCGAGTCGTATCAAGCCTACTCAAGTGTTCCACGTGGAACATTACTTGCCGATACAAAATTGGGAGAAGATGGAATCGAGCACTTCCTCTTCTACCGTCTCTCCCAACATCTCACCTAGGGCATTCAAGGCGTCTTGAAGCTCGGCCACGACGCACTCATCGGGCTGGCTGGATCTCATAAGCTCCTCTGCTACAGCACTGGATTTAGCTACCTGCAAGAGGCAATCTTGATGGCGTTGACGGGTGATCCCGATTCCGTCTATTTCCGCCCTATGGGGCAATTGGGCCGCCACTTCCCTCTTTAATTTTTCAATACCAAACTCCCTAAGTGCTGATATTTCAATGGCTACCGAGGTCCGTGCTTCTATCTTAAATCGAGTCCTAGTACCCGGCAAATCAATCTTGTTGAAGACAGCAATTGACTTCTTGTCAGACGGGAGCAGGTCTAACACAGCTATATCGTCATCACACGACTCGGTCGAACTGTCGAATACCGCTAAAACCACGTCGGCTTCCCCAACCGCCTGAGACGCTCGTTCAATTCCCTCTTTTTCGATCGGGTTATGGCTTTGCCTAATCCCAGCCGTATCGACTAGCCGAATCGTCTCTCCTGCCCATGTAGTCCGACCTTCTACTAAATCTCGCGTCGTTCCTGGTACGGGAGTAACTATCGCCCGATCTTCACCGAGCAACACGTTGAGCAACGTGGATTTACCTACGTTGGGACGCCCGATGAGCACGACTAAATACCCCTCTTGACGACGCCTTGTTCCCTCGAACGTTTCGGCAAGCCGCAAAGAGGACTCAACCACCTTGCGCAGTGCGGTATGTATTTCTTGACGCCCGATACTATCGATGTCTTCGTCGGAAAAATCGAGCCCTATCTCAAGCAATGATAGCATCTTAACCAACTGACTCTTAAGCTCTTTTACCATCTTAGATAGACGGCCACTGGCCAAACCATAGGCACTATCAAGATGCGCTTTAGAGCTAGCCTGGATGAGGTCAATTACAGCCTCAGCTTCTAATAAGTCCAATCGGCCATTGAGAAACGCTCGACGAGTAAACTCTCCTGGAGCAGCGGCGACGGCCCCTAAGCGAAGCGCTTCCTCGACGACGGACTCTAATACGACCATGCTGCCGTGGCAACTAATCTCTACGGTATCTTCACCGGTATAAGAGTGCGGCGCAGCAAAGACCCAAGCGACGCCCGTGTCGATTGCTCGACCACCAGCCCATATACGCCCGTATTCGACGTATCGGACTCGCTTGCCGAGCGGTGGACGGGAGCGAAAAATCTGCTGGCTAATAGATAGAGCGGCAGGCCCACTCAAACGCACTATCCCGATCCCCCCCTCCCCCCGTGGCGTAGAGATAGCGACAACAGTATCCGGCTGTATCAAGGATTCGAGGTCCGGCTGAAATTTCAAGTGCTGGAAGGAGCGGCTTCTTTCTTAAAATGATTGACCAATAGCTGCTGGCCAATAGTCAAAACATTGAAGATAGTCCAGTAAAGCACTAATCCCGACGACATGCTCCAAAAGATAAAAATCATCAGTACGGGCATCATGTAAACCAGAACGGCCTGCTTGGGATCCTTCATAGTCATCTTCTGTTGGATGAACATGGAGACCGCCATTAACAAAGGCAGAACATGAAGACCGAAACCGCCGATAAGCAACTCGTCAGGAAGGGAAAGATCTTGTATCCAGAGAACAAAGGGTGCCTGGCGCAACTCGATTGTTTTGCCAAAAAGATTGTACAGCGCAATGAAAATGGGCATCTGCAACAAGAGAGGCAGACACCCGCTAAGAGGATTGACGCCTTCTTCCTTATAGAGCTTCATGGTCTCTCGGCTCAGGCGTTGATTGTCGTTTTTGTACTTCTCGCGTAGCGCCGTAATTTTCGGCTGAAGTTCCTGCATTTTCGCCGCAGACTCATACGTTTTGTGCGTAAGCGGATAGACGAGAATTTTGATGACAACGGCAAACAGGACGATGATCCAACCATAGTTGGGGACATATTGATGGGTCGCTATGAATAGAATGAGTAGAAAGCGGCTTATTTGACTTACGATCGGCCAACCGAAATCAATGGCCTGCTCTAGTTCAGCCTCATAGCCGACGAGTTCGTCGTAGTTGAGTGGGCCGAGATAAATGGTGTTGTGCCAAGAACCAGACCGTTCGAGCCGCCGACCTAGCTGAAAAGAATACTCGGGCCACAATTGCGACCCTTGGTGATCGCCCTGCAGGACGACGCGAGAACGCTGCTCTCTATCGACGGGGATGTAGGAAATCAAGAAGTACTTGTTGCGAATACCCGCCCATTTCAGTAATCCTTTGTCCTCCAATTCGTCCGATTCCTCATCATCTACCTTCAGTTCGACCCGTTCTTCGTTGATATAGGCGAAAGCCCGCATTTCAGGTAGGTCAATCTCCGGCTCGCGCTCGGTAAACGCTATGCCGTTTTTCCAAGAGAGTATGGCTTCAGTATCGTCGTCAAACCCTTCGTAGCGCACTTGGAGATCGAATCCATAGCGGTCCCCATTAAAGGTCAAGACCTTTTCCAGTCTCCTGCCTCCGCCGAGTTCGGCAACCATAGTTAGGGAGCGCTCTTCCCCGGATCCTATCTGCAAACTCGACTGATTGGCAACAAACTCCGCCGAGGAGATGTCCTCCCTGTAGTTTGCCCTTTGTAGATGAATGCCCAAGCCGCTGCCGGCGGGAGGCAGCAGCTCGATAATACCTCCACCTATGTCTCTGTATTTTAATAGTTTACACGATGTAATAGTACCGCCCTTTGTAGAGAGGATAAAGCTCTGAAGCGGCGTTTGTACTACAATTTCTTCCGGAATAAAAGACGGATTTTCGGCCGCTTCAACCCTTTCAACTACCTGAGACTGAACGGGTGCTGGCTCTTGCTCTTCCGAATGGAGCTGCTCCGCGGGTTCGGGATCTCGTGTGCGCTCGGGCTCAGCTTGCTCTTCAGCAACTGGGGCCACTTCAGGCACCGATTCTTGCGGCACCGATTCCTGAGACGGAGGTCGGGGCTTGGGATTTAGCCCCATCCATTCATTATAGAAGGGAAGCAAGAGGAAAATCAGGCCGATGAAAAGAAAGGCCAACAGGGTCCGCTTATCTTCCATAAGTTTTACTTACCCTTTTATAAACAACATGTTATTAAACTATCGCAGAGGATCGTACCCGCTCCCTCCCCAGGGATGGCATCGACTAATCCGCTTTAACGCAATCATCCCGCCTTTGAGTGCCCCGTACTTATCTAGTGCTTCTTCGGCATATTGGGAACAAGTAGGTTGATAACGACAGGATGGGGGAAGATATGGAGACAGGAGAAGACGATAGGCGCGGACGAGGAAAATGACGATTTGCTTCATCGTGGGACAAGCTTTGGTACCAAGAAATCCAGTTCCCTTTCCAAATCAGCAAAGGGAGCTTCGACGGCTGACGGTTGGCAAAAAACGACTAGATTGCGAGGAAAGTACGGGCGGCTTCGGCAAATGCTACGCAGGTGCCGCTTGAGCCGATTGCGCTTTACAGCATTGCCCAGTTTGCGTCGGACGACGAAGATTTGACCGCGATCTTCCCGATCGCAGCGGATCCAAAAGCAGCGGCCCCTAATCCAAGCCATCAAACGCTAGACTGCTAGCTGCTTGCGGCCCTTCCGACGACGACGATTGATGATATTGCGACCGGCCGGTGTGCTCATACGCTTGCGAAAGCCATGCTTGTTGCGGCGGCGCCTGTTGCTGGGTTGAAATGTGCGTTTCAAAAAATCTCACCTCACGTTAGTTCTGCACAGCATGAGCAGAAACGGTCCAATTTAGTGGCTATTCCAATTAGTGTCAATACTTTAGCTCTTCGAACGCTAGTGAATTTTAACGACAAATTCGGTGGAGACTCTTGACTGGCATATGCCTTCTTCATAGGTTGAAAAACCCCCTTAAAAATTGCGAACTCGCTCAATAAATGGCACTGGAAATACAAGATCCCCAAGAACTTTGGGCCCAATGTCTGCTCAATATAGAGCGTCAGGTTCGTCCCCAGAGTTTTAGTAATTGGTTTAAACAGACTTCCGTAAGCCAATTCGACGAAGACTTGTTGGTCATCCAAGTTCCCAGTGCATTTTCTGCCGCTTGGGTAGAGGAGCACTACTTGCAGATGATTCAAGCAGTAGTAATGGAAGAGACGACGCTGGCCCCAAGAATCTCCTTTGCCGTTGCCCAAGCACCCCAGCCCGCTCTCGACCCAGTACTCCCTATCCCCACTCGCGAAGAAGAATCCACAGAAGATGAACGAGAAGAAGAGGTAGAAACAGAAGCCGGTCCCGATCAAATATCGCTCAACCAGCGCTATACCTTTGAAGAATTTATCATTGGCGATAGCAATCAAATTGCCCTGGCAACGGCCTTAGCCGTAGCCAATGCCCCAGGTAAGGCGGGATTTAATCCCCTCGTGATTTATGGCGGCGCTGGGCTAGGTAAAACGCATCTGCTCCAAGCGATTGGGCATCACGCGCATAGGCTCAAGCTCGCTGAGAGGGTCGTTTACGTAACCTCGGAAAAATTTATGGGCGATTTCGTCCAATCGCTCCGAGATCGCGATAAGACGAATGAGTTTAAAAGTTTCTACCGCAACGTGGATATCCTCCTGGTCGACGACATCCAGTTTCTGCTCCACGGCGAACGGACCCAAAACGAATTTTTTCACACCTTTAATGCCTTGCACCAGTCCGAGAAGCAGATTGTCATGACCTGCGACAGTCCCCCCGGTCATCTTGATGGGTTAGAAGAACGGCTGAAATCCCGCTTCATATGGGGTTTGGCCACCGCAATAAATCCGCCCGAGCTCGAGACCCGGATTGCCATCCTCCACAAGAAGGCCGAGCGCAATGGCATACGGATTCCCGATGATGTGGCCGCTCTGTTAGGCAACCATATCCGATCGAACGTCCGCGAACTCGAAGGTACGTTGATTAGCTTGATGGCCTACTGCTCGATCCACAAGAAGGAACTCGACATCGAGGCGGCCAAGCATATTCTAGATGAATTGGGCCCTAGCCCATCGGAAATGAGCATTGAGGCCATCCAACAGCAGGTCGCCGACCACTTTAATATGACTCAGGAGCTGCTTATTGGAAAAGGACGCAAGCAAGACGTGGTAACGGCACGTCACATTGCTATGTTCTTAATCAGAAGTCTCATCGGCAGTCACTTCACTACCATCGGCCTGCACTTTGGCAACCGCGACCACAGTACGGTCATCCACGCTGTAAGCACCGTTGAGAGGAAGTGCAAAAACGATCCCACCTTCGCCAGACTAGTCGAGGATTTGTCCAATACCATCCGCCGGCAAAGCCACTAGTCTATCCCCATCTCTTTAGCCGTCTCAGGTCCCCTCTGTCTGCATTTTTCACCACAATAGTGCCTATTTGGCAGTGGAAAACTATTAACATCTATCCCCGCCCAGGTATTGATTCAATGTGGATAAATCCGTGCAAAAAGGAAAACAGGCATTTTTAACTTCTGGCCTGTGAAAAACTCAACCTTTCCACTTGACAATCCACAGATCGAGCACTCACCGACAGTTATTCCTTTGTTGTTTAAGTGTTTTATTAACAACAATTTTTATTGTATATAAATAAATCTCCAATACTGTTATCCACATATCCACAGTACAACTAGAACTTCTAAAAATAAAAGAACACAAAAAAGTGTAGTTTTATTAAAAGACTGATGTGGATTAAGCCTCTACCCTTATTACACATCTTTTTGTTTTTTTATACACACCTGCTCTTGTGTTCTCTCTTACGCTAAAAATGGGGCACTATATAATAGAACCTTGACATAAATAAGTACAGAAGCTAAATTTGTATGTAAGTGTTTTAAGAACAACGTTTTTTCAATCTCTTCGGGTCCGATTCCCCGCCGCTTGCGGCGCTCTTGGGGAATAACTAACCCGATACCCCGCTGCTTGCGGCGGGGTAGTTCATCAGGCAGAAGGATCATCTGAGAAGCAGTATGAAGTTAAGAGTAAATCGCAATGAATTGTGGCAGGGCATTGATACTGTATTAGAAGCCGTGTCTTCAAAGCCTTCCCTACCGGTGTTGGCTAATATCCTACTTGAAGCCGATGGGGAAACCCTATCCCTAGCTGCGACGGATTTAGATTTGTCCATCCGAACTCAAGTCGCTGCTGTAGTAGAAGAAGAAGGGAGGACGACTGTTTCGGCTCGCAAGCTGGCAGAAATTACCCGAGAATGGCCCGAGGCGGAGTTGAGTATTGAGGTACAAGACGAACGACTCAAGCTCTCAGGGCGGCCCGGAGACGTCGAGAGCAGCGAAGGAGCGTATAGCCTATCGGGAATAGAAGCTGAAGAATTCCCCAGTATGCCGGCAGCACTTGACGGTGTAAGCCTGAGTTTAGGGGAGGACGGGGCCGAGACTAATGTCCTGATAGACATGATCAACAAGACGGCCTTTGCCGTCTCCGGCGATGATACGCGTCCAGTGTTCAACGGGGTGCTCTGGCGCATCGATACTCAGGGAATGGAGATGGTGGCTACCGATGGGTCGCGCTTAGCCTGTTGCAGACTAGAAATAGATCTACAGAATCAGGTAAAAGACGACCAAGAGACCTCGGTCATCGTCCCCCCCCAAGCATTGAACCAGATCGTCAAATTGCTGGGTGGCCATAAGGAGCCGGTCAATGTCACGCTGGGCGAGACACAGGTACTGTTTGATATAGGACATACGCATTTGCTGTCGCGTCTTATTGAGGGACCCTATGTCAACTATGCCCAAGTTATTCCGCAAAACAATACAAAAGAATTAAAAATAGCTAGCGAAGATCTTCTACCGGCCGTACGCCGGGTGTCCATCCTCTCCAGTTCCTATACGCGTCAAGTGCGTTTTAAGCTAAGCAGTGGCCAGCTGGAGCTATCGGCCGCCAGCCCCGAGATCGGTGGCGAGGCGAGGGAGGTCGTGCCAGCCCAATACGCCTCTGGAGAGCTGGAGGTTGGCTACAACGCCCAATATCTGATGGATATCCTGCGCAGAATGGACGCGTCCGAGGTCCGTTTTGAGCTCAATGACCACGTCACAGCAGCTCTGTTGCGGCCGGTGGAACAAAAGGAAGGTGAGGACTACTTCTGCTTACTAATGCCCTTGCGGCCAACAGGATGAGGTAAGCAGGAATAGTGCGGATTCGTGAATTAACGCTGAGACCCTTCCGAAATTTTGCCGCAATTCGCTTGAGCTTTGCAGTAGATCACGTGCTGATTTTTGGCCCGAACGGCCGCGGCAAAAGCAATATCTTAGAAGCGATTTCCTACCTATCTATCGGTAAGTCAGTGCGCGGGGCCAAGGATCAACACGTCGTGCCGCACGGCGAGGACTTCTTTGACATCCGAGCCTTGTGTACGGATGGTCGCCACGACCAGCAAGTACGCGTCTTTTACAATAAAAAGGAAGGCAAGAAGGCATTTATTGATGCCAGTCCCTTGTCCCGAGTATCGGAGTTGCTCGGCACCTTCCGCACAGTTCATTTCTCTCCTGAAGATGTATCTCTGGTACTGCGCTTCCCGGCCCAGCGAAGGCGGCTACTCGACATACTTATCTCGCAGTCTAGCGCCGCGTACTTGCGCTGTATGCAGCGCTACTACCGCGTGCTGGCCCAGCGAAACCACTTATTGCGCGCCGCAAAGAGGTCGGGTCACGGGTTTGTCGATAGTCAGGTAATAGACCCGTGGAATGCCCAGTTGGTGGATTTGGGTGCCCAACTTCGGCTACATCGCTTGGAGGCGCTGGATGCGTTGAGAGCGCCTTTTCTCGGCTATTATGGTCGCTTCGCCTTGGCTGGCGAAGAGGTCGCCGTTGTCTATCAAGGTACCAAGGAACAGGGCTTAGAGGCCCTTAGAGCCGAATTGAGCGAAGCGCTCAGTCGCCGCAGGGAACAGGAGACCCAAATAGGCCATACGCTCTGTGGGCCGCACCGCGATGATTTGAAATTCACGTTGAACGAAGAACCGGCTGAAGTCTATGCCTCCGAGGGCCAGCTAAGAACCGTACTCATATCGTGGAAGCTAGCCGAGGTCCGTTACATGGAGAAACAAACGGGTCGGCAACCCGTACTGCTCTTAGATGATGCTTTTTCTGAGTTGGATTCAGGCCGGATAGGAGAGCTGTTGGACATAGTAGGTGAGTTTGAACAGGTCATAGCGACGACCCCTCAAGAGCCTAACGCAAGGCAGGAAGCTCGTTTTGAATCGGTCGACCTCCAGAAATAAGGTCCGCAGTGTTGGTCCCCCCACCGTTTTGCACGGGCTGCTCGACGCCGCAGTCGAGGATCTGGGGATCGAGCAGAAGCTGGTGGAATGTCGGGCGCGGATGGCGTGGGAAGAAGCAGTAGGTTCTTCCTTGGCTCAGCATACCAGTCCACTGCGCCTGTTCAAAGGATATTTAGAAGTGGCTGTGCCATCTGCCGTATGGCGAACCCAACTAAACTTTATGCAGCGGGACATCGCGGCACGGATCAACGCATTGTTAGGTAAGAAGGTCGTCAAGGGGCTAAAATTACTAAACCAGTCTGAAAGTGTGGAGAACAAAAGGAGGGATAGATGACAGAACCGGCCAGAAATTTCCCCGAGGAAGAACCCGAAGCAGCGCAGGAGGAATATACAGCCGATGCCATACAGGTTCTCAAGGGGCTTGAAGGGGTGCGCAAGCGCCCGGCTATGTACATTGGCGATACGAGCGAAAATGGACTACACGAGCTGGTAAAGGAGATCGTCAACAACAGCATTGACGAGGCCATGGCTGGCCGCTGCTCGCGCATTGACGTAACAATCACCACACAAGGTACTGCCCGCGTCCAAGACAACGGGCGAGGTATCCCGACCGACTTCCACGTTGCCGAAAATAAATCGGGAGTCGAGGTGGTAATGACGATGCTCCACGCCGGCGGCAAGTTCGACAAGAAAGCCTATCAGGTCTCCGGTGGACTACACGGCGTGGGCGCTTCGGTCGTCAACGCGTTGTCGGAGTGGTGTACGGTCGAAGTTTGGCAAAAGGGCAAAGTCCACTTGCAGCGCTACGCTCGTGGCGTAGCGGAAACGGGCTTGGAGGTCATCGGCGACACGGACCAGACCGGCACCGTCATAGAATTCAAGCCGGACGCCGAGATATTTGAAACCGTGGAATTCAGCTTTGAGTTTATCGCCGTGCGACTACGCGAACTGGCCTTTCTGACCAAGGGTGTGGAGATCAATATACGGGACGAGCGAAGCGGAGAGGTCGACTGCTACCTGTACGAGGGCGGTGTACAAGAATTTGTGCGCTTCCTCAACGAGGGCCGAAGCGCGTTACACCCAGATCCGATCTATCTTCAGGGCGAGCGCGACGGAGTCGCCGTAGAGGTGGCTCTACAATACAACGACGGCTACCAAGAAACTCTTTTTACCTACGCGAATAATATCAAGACCGACGAGGGAGGAACTCATCTCGTGGGCTTCCGTTCGGCGCTGACTCGGACGATCAATAACTATGCGACCCGCAATAATCTACTCAAGAATATCAAGTTCAACGTCTCGGGCGAAGATACTCGCGAAGGCATCGCCGCGGTTGTCAGCGTCAAAGTGCCCGAGCCGCAGTTCGAGGGACAGACCAAGGGCAAGCTAGGCAACAGCGAAGTTAAAGGCATCGTCGATTCTTTTGTCTCCGAAGCACTGAGTACCTACCTAGAAGAGAACCCGGATATCGCTAGACGGATCGTCGATAAGATCGTGGAGGCCGGCCGTGCACGCGAGGCAGCGCGCAAGGCGCGCGAACTGACCCGGCGCAAGGGGGTACTCGACGGTGGAGCGTTGCCCGGCAAGCTGGCCGACTGCTCCATCCGCGACCCAGAGCAGACCGAAATTTTCTTGGTCGAGGGCGATTCGGCTGGCGGCTCGGCGGCGATGGCACGAGACCAGAGCTTCCAAGCCGTGCTGCCGATGTTCGGCAAACCGCTCAATGTGGAAAAAGCGCGGATCGACCGCGTCTTGGGAAACGACAAGTTACTGCCACTTATAACTGCGCTGGGCACTAGTCTTGGCGAGGACTACAACGTTGAGAAGCTGCGCTACGGCAAGGTTATTATCATGGCCGATGCCGATGTCGATGGCAGCCATATCCGCACGCTAATCATGACCTTCTTTTTTCGCTACATGCGCGACCTGATTGAGAAAGGCAAGCTCTATTTGGCCCAGCCGCCCCTTTTTCAGGTGAAGAAGGGCAAGCAGGAGCTATATGCCTTCGATCAGGCCGAGCGCGACCAACACATTTCCGCACTCGGCGGCAACGGCGATGGTCGAGGCATAGTTATTCAGCGCTACAAAGGGTTGGGCGAAATGAACCCCGAGCAGCTATGGGAGACGACGATGGACCCCGAGCGGCGCACGCTGTTGCAGGTGGCCATCGACTATGCCGTTGAGGCGGATCACCTTTTTACCCTACTCATGGGCGAACAGGTGGAGCCACGCCGCGAATTTATCGAGAAGTACGCGCTAGATGTAAAGAACTTGGACGCGTTCTATTAGACTAAAAAGCTAGGATTAAATTAATGCTCGAACAGCAAGAAAGCCGGGTCCTGCGGGTCAAAATTGAGGAGGAGCTCAAAACCTCCTTCCTCGACTATTCCATGAGCTTCATACGGTCGCGTGCCCTACCCGATGTCCGCGACGGTCTCAAGCCGTCCCAGCGCCGCATCCTGGTCGCGATGAACGACTTAAGCCTTTTTCCCAACCGCGGTTACCGCAAATGCGCCAAAATTGCCGGCGACACTTCTGGCAACTACCACCCGCATGGCGAAGATATTGTCTATCCGACGCTAGTGCATATGGCGCAGAGCTTTCGCTTGCGTTATCCGCTGGTCCAAGGCCAAGGCAACTTCGGTTCCATTGACGGCTACCCTCCGGCGGCCATGCGCTACACGGAGGCGAGGCTGAGTTGGCCGGCGATGGAGTTGCTAGCGGATCTCGACAAAAATACCGTCGAGTTCGCCAGCAACTACGACGAGACACAGCAAGAGCCTCTGGTGTTGCCGTCTAGGTTCCCTAACCTGATATGCAACGGCTCGATGGGCATTGCTGTCGGCATGGCCACCAAGATTCCGCCGCACAACCTGCGGGAAGTCGCCAGTGGCCTCAAGGCGCTGATCGACCATCCCGAAATTTCCATTGCCGAGCTGCTTGATCACATCAAAGCTCCAGATTTTCCCACCGGCGGAATCATCTACGGCATGAGCGGAGTACAGCAGGCCTACACAACTGGCAGGGGGCTGATTTATGTCAGAGCTCGGGCGGATATTGAGACCCTCAAGAACGGCCGCGAAAACATCGTCATCACCGAAATTCCCTTCTTAGTAAACAAGGCTAGCCTGTTAGAGAAAATCGCCGATCTGGTGCGCGACAAAACCATCGACGGACTTGCCAATATTCGCGACGAATCGGGCCGTAAGGGTCTGCGCATTGTATTTGAATGCAAGAGGGAAGCCCAAGCCGAAGTCGTGCTTAACCAACTCTATAGTCATAGCATGTTGCAGACCACCTATGGAGTAATGATGCTGGCCATTGTCAATGGCCGTCCTGAGATGCTCAATCTCAAGCAAATGCTGCAGCACTATATTGATCACCGCCATGACGTGATCGTGCGCCGCACACAGTTCGACTTGGAGAAGGCCGAAGCTCGGGCGCATATCTTGGAGGGCCTGCGCATCGCCCTGGACCACATTGATTTAGTGATTGAAACCATCCGCAGCTCGTCGAGTCCAGCAGACGCTCAGGAGCGACTGGCGGTCATCCATCCCATGCCAACCGTTGCTAGACTAGACCAGTCTACTGACGTGCAATTCGAGCTGAGCGAGCGGCAGATCCAAGCCATCCTCAGCATGCCGTTGCAGCGCTTGACGGGCTTGGAGCGCGATAAAATTGAAGTCGAGTACAGGGAGTTGGTAACGACGATTGAGGAACAGAGAGCCATCCTCGCCAGCCGAGAGCGGCAGATGCAGATCATCAAGGACGAGATTGATGATCTGGCCGAGCGCTTCGGCGACGAGCGCCGCACCGAGATCGTCTATTCAGCCGGAGAATTCGACATTGAGGACTTGATTGCCGAAGAGGACATGGTCGTCACCATCTCGCGCAGTGGCTATATCAAGCGCCTACCCCCTAGGGCCTATCGAGTACAGAATCGCGGAGGGCGCGGGGTGACGGGTATGAAGACCAAGGAAGAGGACTTTGTCGAACACCTCTTTGTGGCTTCGACCCATTCCTATATCATGTTCTTGACTGCCAAGGGCAAGTGTTACTGGCTCAAGGTTTTTCGCATACCCGAAGGCGACCGCACGGCTCAAGGACGATCAATAGCCAATCTCTTGCCGCTTGGCCAAGACGACCAGATATGTGCCATCGTACCCGTCCGAGAATTCTCCGACGATCGGTACTTATTCACGGCTACGCGCAACGGCATTGTCAAGAAAACTAGGCTTTCGGCCTACCAGAACATTCGCCGCGATGGGATCATCGCCCTGAAGATCCAAGACGACGACGACCTGATTGGGGCGGCCATCACCGATGGTCAGCAGGACATTGCCCTACTGACGCGCAACGGCCAAGCCATGCGCTTCAGCGAAAGCGAAGTCCGCTCGATGGGCCGGGTTTCTACGGGCGTTAAGGGCATTAAATTACGTCAAGGGGACGAGGTGGTGGACATGGTCATAGTGCGCGAAAGCAGCACCTTGCTAACCATCTGCGAAAACGGGTATGGCAAGCGCACTGGCCAGACCGAGTACCCCAGCAAGCACCGCGCCGGCCAAGGCGTCATCGACATCAAGACCTCC
>JAPPEF010000380.1 GCA_028875335.1 Gemmatimonadota bacterium | reverse complement strand
CGTATGCGTTTTCGGAGGCGGACCTGCGGGCGTTTTTTGCCCAACAGCAGTACGATGTGGAAGTGCTCAGTCAGCACATCGTCTGCGCGACCGAGGAAGAGGCTCGTCTGGTCCTCGAGTTGCTTGAGGAAGGGACGCCTTTTGAGTCGCTGATCAGACCCTATTCCCTGCCGAACATTCAGCAGCGCTTTGGCCCCGGCGGTTGGGTCGGCTGGTTCAAGATCGGCGAGGTATACGAGGGGCTGAAGGTGCCTCTCGCTACCATGCCCATCGGCAGCGTGTATCCCGACCCCGTGCAAACGGTGAGCGGTTACCACGTTTTCAGGCTTGGGGAACGACGCCCCGTCGATTTTGCCGCGGCCCGCGAGTGGGTGGAGAAACAGGCCCTCGTGCAGAGCCGGGCCGATGATATGGAGCGCTACGTCAGTACTCTGCGCGAGCGGTATCAGTTGGTGCTGGACGCGGGGATTTTTGCTGAGTTGCTCGCCCTTCCGCGGCAATCGACGCAGTGGGACGGAGGGAACGCGCCGCTGCTTACTTGGCGCGGCGGCCAGTTCATAGCGCAGGAGTACCTCGCCTTAGTCGAGCAGGGTCGCGCGCCGCATCCGGCCGAACTCGACAGTGCGCGTCTGTACAAGGCCGTGGATAATCTCGCTGGCAAGCAGATCATGGTGGCGGAAGCTCGCAAACTGGGGATCGCCGACGATGCGGGTATTCGCGCCAACGTCGAACGGGAACGAGACGCCCTGTTGGTCAAGCGGCTCTACCAAGCCGAGGCCGAACGGGTCGGGGAAATCGGCGACGCAGCGGTGCGGGCCTTTTACGACCAGCACCTCGATCAGTTTACTCGCACCGATGGCCGGGTGGTGGATTTTGCTTTTGTGCGCGAGAGCATTCGCGCGGCCCTGCGAGTGCAGGCCGAGACCGAGGCTATGGATGCGCTATTAGCCGAGTTGCGCGAGGCGAATGCAGGTCAGATACAGGTGTTTCCAGCGGCGTTGGAGAAAGCGTTTGAATAGGCTAGCGATCCGTGCCCAAGCCCGCGTACACCGTGATGAAGGACAGTAGCTCGGACGAAGCCGGCGACCCGTCGAGATTGTTGCGAATCCAGCGCACGCCGACGTTTGTCGTCAGGGCGTAGCCCAGGTACGCGGAGTCGTTGGCGACTTGGCTGGCGAGTACCCACGTCGTGCCGTCGAGGAGGTAGCCCGAGGGCAGGGGGTCTGGCTCGGGGCGGAGATTGTTAAACAGCTCGTACTCGGCTCCGACGATGAAGCGCATGTTGCGGTTGATGCTGCGCACGGCTTGCAGCGAGAAAATTTCCGTTAGTTCGCGGATTTTGAGAGCGCTGCGTTGCGCTGGCACTCGGCTGTTGTAAAGCTGTTTCCACTTGGGCACCAAAGTCCAGTTGCGAATGTGGGTGGAGTACTCGCCTTTGGTGACGATGCCCAAGAAACGCTGGCCGCGCAGTTCGCCTTCCTGATCGCCCAATTGCTGATAGAATTCGTGTTTGACCTTGGCCGTCAAGGGCAGAAAGCGGTCGTAGTGCACTTCGAGGTACGTGGTGTTGACGAAGGCGTTGCGCGCGGGCAGGAGGTCGCGGGTAAAGACTGAGCGGCCGCGCGTGCCGGGCAGGTCGCGCCACAACAGCACGTCGTCGGGAATGTCGTCTTTAACTCTGCGCGGATTGGCGATCAGCCACGCGCTGAAGTCCTTTGCGGGGAATTCCTTTTTCGCGGTCAGCAGTAGGTAAGCGGCTTGATTTTCCCGGGCCGTGTCTAGCAGTCGCTGGTCGAGATAGCCGACCATGACGGTTGTGCGGGGCAGGATTTCAACGGCAGCATAGGTGTTGAATCCCTGGCGGCCCAGCTTGTAGGGGTAATCGGCCTCCCCGTCGTCTTCGAAGCGGTCGATGACGCCGTTGCTGTTCATGTCCATGCCGAACAAAAACTCCGGCGGGTCCACATCAAAGCGCAGAAACGGCTCTTCGTAGTCGGGCTGGGTGTTGAAGTTGCGGTTGAAATCCGAGATGTCGTCGTTGTCCTCGTCAATGCCCGGGAAGACCGCGGCGTCGGTCAGCAACTGCTGTCCCTGCCGCGTGTTGACGCGGCTGCCGAATGTGCGCCGCGTCCAGTCCGGCAGTTCGTCCTGATCGTCGTTGTCATCGACGAATTCGTACAGGTGCCGCTGCTCGTTGTCGTAATACACGTTCCCCTCGGCGTTGGGCATAAAGGCGCGGGTGGAGTAGTCCGCGTCGATGCTGAAAACCTCGGCGAAAAACGTATAGGGATAGTTGCGCTTCTGTGCGGTCGCGTACAGAGCTTGGGCTTCGTTGGTGGCCAGCGTCTGGTTTTTGGCCACGTTCTCGTTGGGAAAGCGGCGGTACTGAAAGTTGCGGACGAACTCGCCCCGGAAGTCAAAGCCTTGCAGGTCGGCAACGGTGAGGTCGAAGCCCAACATGCGGGTCCCGGTTGGCAGGCCGTAGCTGAACCGGTGAAATGCCTGATTCGAGCCGTCCTTGACGTTGCCGGCCGCGCGCAACACCGGCAGGAATACGGGCGTGCCGAGATTGTTGGTCTGCTTGTTGGAGGTCACTTCGACCTTGTAGTCGTTGGCCAGCACGAGGCCGATCTCAATGCGCTCGATCTCGCGGAAATCGTCGATGGCGTCTTCCGTGCTTGGGGAGAAGTCTTCGATGTTGTAGGTCAGGGTGATGACATCCGTGCCGCTGGCCACAACCGCGCCGCCGCGGCGAATGCCGCCTTCGACTACGGGGACGATGTCTCCGGTGTGCTCGACGCCATCGATGAAGATGCGCCAGCGCGACAGCAGCGCGCCGCCCTCGCCGTCTTCGGGCGAATCGTCGGAAATGCGCACGACGATGGAGCGCACAAAGTCCGCGTTCATCGGACCGCTAAGCAGGCCGCTGAGCGAGTTGTCGCCAAACGGCAGGTTGGAGTTGCGATGCGCTGCATTGACAAAGGTCGCGCCGAGGGCGGCAAAATCCCCGACCTGCACCCGTCCCCTAGCCGCCATCAGAGCGGTGAATGTATTGGCTTGGACGCCACCTCCGACTTCGCTAGAGGAGATTTCTCCGGTGTTGCTGACTCGTGACGACAGCATGGTCAGGGCGTACTTGTCAGTTATAAGGTCCCACTGAATGCCGTCGAAGCGCGGCTTGGAAAACGTCAGCGGGGTTAAGGCCGTGCGGATGCCGTCGCCGACCATCAAGGCTGAGTAAAACTGCCCGGAATGGCTCGATGATACGAGCAGGTTGTTGAACCACGAACGAAAGCGCGGATTTTTGGTGATGATGCTGCCGTTGTCTTCTGGGTAGTCTTCGGTCCAGTCGTACACCAGCCAACCCTGCGTGATGTAATTGCCGTACACGTCGTAGAACGGCGAGCCTTCCAAGAAGACCTCGGTGTAGCGCTCGTAGTGGTCGCGGGCGTAGTTGGAGTATTGCTCTTGTCGCCAGTCGTACAGCGAGTACAGCCGCTGCGGCAGATACCACTTGCGCACCGAGGGCACGAGGGTCGCCGGAGAGACTTCTGTCCCCGTAGTGTAATAGGGGTTGTCGTACCCAGTGGCGCGTTGGGCGCTTGCCTCTTGCGGCGGCGTCCAGGCGAATAGACAAATTAGTAGTGTGAAGATTCGACGTCTCACGGTGTACTCCCTTAAGTGATGTTGCACAGGGGTATTGGGTATGGGATGCTTCGACTCCGCTGCGCTGCGCTCAGCATGACAGGGGAAAGCAGCAAACTAGCACTTGTCATGCTGAGCATAGCGAAGCATCCCATACCTAGGGGCCTGTATCTAACATCCATTAATAAGCAACATGCACGACCCGGTAAACGCGGTCGGCGCGGGCATCTGCTTCTATGGCAATGCGCAGGACGTAGATGCCGGGCGGCACGGCGCGGTCGGTGCTCCGTCCGTCCCAGACGTAGTGGACGCGCCGACCCGGCGGGCCTTGACTTGCGAGCTCGACTATGGGCCGGCCATCTAGGGTGAAGATCTGTACTTGCGGTGCTTGTTCGGTCTTGACGACGGTGAAATTCAGTTCGCATAGGTCGTTGATGCCATCGCCGTTGGGGGTTATCGAGCGGGTGTGCTCGACGTTGCGGATCAGCGAGCCGCCGGCGACCGCCTCGGGCACGAAGACTAGATCGGCACCGAACTCGACGGGCACGACGCCTTGGAGGTTATCTTCTGCGGCCGAGTTGGAGACAAACGCGTTGAAGACCGTGGGGCTGTGGGACAGGCGCGCGGAAAAGGCGATGGCGACCGAATCCCGCCGGACCAGCGGCGGCGGCAGTTCCACCAAGAGCGAATCCCCCTGCAACAGGCCAGTGGCCGCGACCTCGTCTCCCCCCACGGATGCGCTGATGAAGGCGGCGTCGCGGCCGCCGCCGGGCGGGAGTAGGATGAGTGCGCGGTCGAACCCAGCGTCGCGGCTATTGAAGCCCACCGGCGCGATGGTGTAGCGAAAGGCCTGCAAGGAGTCCATGATGGCTTCGCGGGGGAAGACGCGGCCCGTCAGCCCGGCTGTGATGATCGGCGCATTGGCTACAAACGTGAGGGAACGCAGGGTGGGGAAGACCGCTGGATCGTCGCTGATGAGACGCACTCGTGCCCGCAGCCACTGCCTCGGCGACGGCGAGAGGAATGCCTGCCCGGAGAACCGATGGGGTTGGCTATACGCGCTCCAGGTGTCGTCGCGCACCTTTTCCTCGACGATGTCGCCGCGGTTGCGGGACTTGGCGGACTCGTAGGCCTGTTTGGTCACTTCTTTGCCGTTGGCGAGGAAGTAGCGCTTGAGGGTCTGGAAGCCATTGCCGGTTTGGGTTTCCACTTCGATGCGCGTTCCGGGCGGCAGGTCGGCGTCCCATTCGACGAAGCGCATGCTGCGGGCGCCGCCGAGGGAAATATCCTCGGACTCTAGTTCGACTTGCACGGGATAGCCCTCGCTGTGGAAGACGAAGAGTTGGGAGGCGCGGTGGAATTGCTGCGGCCGCGTCACGCGCCACAGCAGCAGCTGCAGCGCGCGCGGTTCGAACTGGAAGTCGAACAAGTAGCGACCGGAGTTGGACACCGACGACAGCAATTCGTAGTGGAAGGGGCCTTCGACTACTGGATCGGCGCTGTTGCTGGGAGTGCCGTCGGAGACGAAGAAATCGAACTTGGGCCAACTGCCCTGCTTATCGCGCTGGAAGCCGTAGAGGAACGGGCCGCGGCCCGACACGATCGGCAGCCAGATGAGGCGATCGACGCGAAAGACGTTGCCGAAATCGACGACGGACCAGACGCCTGAATCGCGCCAGTTGCCCTTGTCTGAGGCCTCGATATTCCATCCGCGAAATCCCACGTCTTGGTCGATGAGGGCCTCAGCCCCGCTGCCTTTGCCACAACCCGGGCAGTCGCGGTGCTTGGACGTCCACGTCCGTCCTCCCCAGTGCTCGGTGCGATCCTCGACCTGCACCATGGAGGCGAGGTTGAAGCCGATGCCGTCCACCTCTATTTCGGCGAGCGCGGCATCGGGCGTTGCACCTGCTGCTTCAAAGCGCACGAAGCGTATGATGTCGAAGTCGAGGACCTCGTCCGCGCTGAGGTGCTCGCCCGTGGCCGAGGCGAGGCCGGTTGTGGTGAGGTCGAACTCGACTAGGGACTCGGTGTTGTTGTTGAT
>JAPPEF010000173.1:2512-5740 GCA_028875335.1 Gemmatimonadota bacterium | reverse complement strand
TGGGTGCCGTCGGATCGTCACTGTGCGCCCTGCACTGCGCCATCCTCCCCCTGAGCCTAGTGCTGGGCACCACCTTGCCTCTCACGCTGATGGGCGAGGAGATCTTCCATCTCGGCCTGCTGTGTTTGGTTCTCCCAGCCGGAATCGTGGCGTTCAGCCTGGGTTGCCGTGAGCACCGCGATGCCTGGGTGCTGGCCCTGGGTGCCATCGGCATGCTTGGGATCCTGTTGGCCGCCACGGTGTTGCATGATGTCCTCGGCGAGTCCGGTGAGCGCGCAGCGACGCTCGCGGCGGCCGTCGTTCTGATCTCCGCCCACGTCCGCAACTACCGCCTGTGCCGCGCAAGCCGATGTGACTGTGCCCGCTCGGAGGATGAGCCGTATGATCTGTAGATCTCTGCCCGTCGTGGCCTCCCTGTTGATGCTGACCGGTGTGACGGCAGCTCAACAGTCCGCACACGTTCACGGGATCGCAACCCTCAATCTGGCAATGGAAGGCGACGAACTTGAGATCGAGTTCGTGTCACCGGCCGGCAATATCGTCGGCTTCGAGCACGAAGCCGTCACTGAAGCCGAGCGTCGAGCGATCCGAGATGCGATCGAGCAGCTGAGTAAGGGCAACGAGCTGTTCGACCTGCCCCTTGCGGCCAGCTGCAGCTTGCATGTCGCGGAAGTGGAGCACGGACACGGAGAAGAAGAGAAGCGCGAAGATGGTCATGGACAAGACGCTGAACACGATGACGGCGACGAGCACGAACACGCCGGCGAGGATGGGGACGGCACGCACGCCGAACAGGGAGCCAAACACGATGACGGCGACGAGCACGAACACGCCGGCGAGGATGGGGACGGCACGCACGCCGAACAGGGAGCCAAACACGATGACGGCGACGAGCACGAACACGCCGGCGAGGACGGGGACGGCACGCACGCCGGGCACGAAGCCAAACACGATGACGGCGACGAGCACGGACACGCTGGCGAGGATGGAGACGGCACGCACGCCGAACAGGGAGCCAAACACGATGACGGCGACGAGCACGGACACGCCGGCGAGGATGGGGACACGCACTCCGAGTTCCATGCACGCTATCGCTGCGAGTGCAATGGATCAGCCATCGAGACGATCGGGGTTCGTCTCTTCGAGTACTGGCCGCGCATCGAGGCGATCCGTGTGCAGGCACTGACACCGGACGGCCAGTTCGGTGGAGTTGCCAAGGCGGATGACCCGGTGATCCGGTTGAGATAGCTACGCGAGCCGATGCCCGAGGTGAACGAAGAGCTCATCGAAATCGAGGACCTGCGCTTTGGTTGGCCCGGCGCTGCGCCTCTGCTCAGTTGCGACCGCTTCCTCCTGCGACGCGGCGAACACCTGTATATCCGCGGCCCCTCGGGTAGCGGCAAGTCGACGCTGCTGAACCTGTTGGCAGGAGTACTGACGCCGGATTCGGGCCGCCTGTCGCTGATGCAGCAGGATACGGGCTCGCTGGCCGCAGCCGCTCGCGACCGACTTCGCGCCGACCACATCGGGTTCATCTTTCAGCAATTCAACTTGGTCCCCTACCTCAACCTAGCCGAGAACGTCGTCCTGCCCTGCCACTTCTCCCGGCGCCGAGCCACGCGCGCGGCCGAGGCGCACGGTGGCGTGACCGCTGCCGCGCGGTTGCTGCTGCAGCGCCTGTTCGTCGAGGAGGAGCTGGACCCGACGGCACCCGTATCCAGACTCTCCGTCGGCCAGCAGCAGCGCGTGGCTGCGGCGCGAGCCTTGGTTGGCGATCCCGAGATCGTGATTGCGGACGAACCGACCTCGGCACTCGACTTCGATGCACGAGCACGCTTCATCGAGCTGCTGTTTGAGCAGGTTCAGGCGTCGCGAGCGACGCTGGTCTTCGTCAGTCATGATCCAACCCTCGCGGCGTGCTTCGACCGTACAGTCGATATCGACGACTTCCGAGCGGAGACTCGCCCGTGAACGTGCTGCGTCTGGCCTGGAAGAGTCTGCTGAACCGGCGCGATACCGCGTCGCTGACCGTCCTGACGATCGCGGTCAGCGTGGCGCTGCTGCTTGGCGTCGAGAAGGTCCGTTCCCACGCGCGCCTGAGCTTCGCCAACACCGTGTCCGGTACCGACCTGATCGTCGGCGCGCGCAGCGGTTCGGTGCAGCTGTTGCTCTATTCGGTCTTTCGCATCGGCAACGCCACCAGCAATGTCGCCTGGTCCAGCTATACGGACATCTCGACCTGGCCAGGTGTCCGCTGGGCCATCCCGATCTCGCTCGGCGATTCGCACCGCGGTTACCGCGTCATGGGCACGTCTATCGACTACTTCGAGCACTTCCGCTACGCCGACAAGCGTCGTCTTGGCTTTTCGGAGGGTGGACCCTTCGCCGAGACGCTGGATGCCGTCCTCGGCGCAGAAGTGGCGCGCAAGCTCGGATACCGTCTCGGCGACGAACTGGTCGTTACCCACGGCATCGGGACAGAAGGCTTCGGCGACCACGACAACCACCCGTTCAAGGTCACCGGCATCCTGGCGCCGACGGGCACGCCCGTCGATCGCACCGTTCACGTCGGCCTCGCGGGGATCGAGGCCATGCACATGAACTGGAACCGCGTCGAGACCGATCTTCGGCGCGCGCGGGGTCAGGACCTGACCCCGCGCCAGATCACCGCCTTCCTGCTCGGCCTCGACAACCGACTCGCCGCCTTCAAGCTGCAGCGCGACATCAATCAGTATGGCGACGAACCCTTGCTCGCCATCTTTCCGGGCGTGGCGCTGCAGGAACTCTGGGACCTGATGCGCGTTGGCGAACAGGCGCTGCGGGTCGTCTCGATCCTTGTCGCAGCCGCGGCGCTGGCGGGTCTGCTGGCGGTCTCACTGGCCGGACTCAACGAACGCCGGCGCGAAATGGCAGTGCTGCGCTCGGTCGGCGCCGGCTATCGCCACGTCATGGAGTTACTTATCATGGAGTCAGCGATGCTGACACTGGTCGGTATCACAATGGGAGTAGCGATGCAGAACCTGGCGCTACGGGCCTTGCAGCCCTGGATTGTCGAGCGCTTCGGCCTGCTTCTGCCGATCGGCTTGCCCACTGCGGGCGAATGGCCGCTGCTCGGCGGTCTGATGACTGCCGGCCTGCTCGTTGGCCTGGTGCCGGCTTGGCGCTGTTACCGGAACTCGCTCGCCGACGGACTGTCGACTCGACTGTGAGCGCGAGACACTCTCAGTC